>JBJPGB010000047.1:0-86856 GCA_048595405.1 Methylophagaceae bacterium | reverse complement strand
AAATGGTGAACTGGAATCGTGATATTTATAGTCTTTCACCGTAATAGTAGAGAAAACAATAATGAGTAAAGGTACAGTTAAATGGTTCAATGCCGATAAAGGTTTCGGTTTTATTACACCTGAAGATGGTAGCAAGGATCTATTTGTTCATCATTCAGAAATTCAATCCGACGGATACGCATCACTGAATGATGGTCAGGCCGTTGAGTTTGAAGTGGGTGAAGGACAAAAAGGCCCATGTGCAAATAAAGTTGTTGCTGTTTAAGCGATAACACCTAACAATTCAAGAAGCGGATGGCTATGGTCACCGCTTCTTGAGGCGTTATAGGGCTGGCTTAATGTCCGCTAAAGCCCTCAGAAAAAGCAAGACTCTCCGCGCGGGCTTAACTACCTAAAGCCTTGGCTTTGGATTTTTTGGCTGCCTTTGCAGCTTTCTTCTCTTTTGCAGTTAAAAGCGGTTTCTTTTTGACACTTTTTTTACTGTCTTGTCCTTTACTCATAATACTTTCCTCTTGAGATAACGTCTTAAACCTAAAGTCAGTTTGAGCTAATCTAAGTACTGTGGTTGCGCAACGACTTCCATTTTGTCGAACAAGTCGATGTGTAACAATATCAGTATGCCCCTATAGACAATCAATTGATAGGGTTAGCTGGCCACAATCAAGGTACAATTACACCCTATTATTTTTCATTTTTAATAAATCCTTAAACGAGTCTAATATGAACATTCAAAGCCATGTTGCAGATATTGATACACCAACGGGTATGATGCGTACTTATATTCACCGCCCTGATGTTGATGTGGATGGTAGTTATCCTGTTATTTTGTTTTATTCAGAAATTTTTCAACAAACTGGGCCGATTGAGCGTGCTGCAAAATTGATGGCAAGTCATGGTTATGCAGTGTTGGTACCCGAGGTGTTTCATGAACTTAACCCAATTGGTACGGTATTAGCTTATGACGATGCCGGTCGTGAAAAAGGTAATGCCGATAAACATGATAAAGATGTGCAAGGTTATGACACTGACAATGCCGCGTTAATCGCGTTTGCCAACCAGCAAGACTGGTGCAATGGTCATATCGGGGCGATGGGCTATTGTATTGGTGGTCACCTTGCATTTCGTGCTGCATTACAGCCTGAAGTCAAAGGTGCTGCCTGTTTTTATGCCACTGATTTACATATTCAAGTTATTCCTAATCAACCGGGTCAGCACAGCATGGAACGCTTGGATGACATCAAAGGTGAGTTATGTATGATCTGGGGAAAGCAAGATAACCATGTTCCCACAGAAGCCCTTGCTAAGATTTATACGAAACTAAACGAAACGGATGTTAAATTCACATGGCATGAATTTAATGCTGGTCATGCGTTTATGCGTGATGAGGGTGATGGTGGTCGTTATGATGCCCAAACGGCTCAATTAGGCTATCAGTTGGCGCTGAATTTATTTAGCAGAACATTACGTTAACCATTAAAAATAACGAAAAATACTTATGCCATATCTCAAAATCAACAATAGATTCCCTGCTTTTATAACCATTGTCTTTATCATGCTTAGCTTATTAACAGCTTGTGATGCACTGAGAGAAGAAAGAGCTATGGATATCTGGAAAGATAGGATAAATAAACCTCAATTAGGCGATTTCTATGGCGTAAATCAATTCACTCTAAATGGTGAAGAGGCTCCTGATGATAATCAATTTGAAATATACAAAGTTGTTGCTTTCAACAGCTCCACAATTACATTTATTGAATCAGCACACCTCTATAACTTTTATGCTGTTAATGATCTTATAGACACCGGCGAGGTCACAAAGATAAAAATGTGGACAAATAATGAAGAGCAATTCTCATATTCTAAAGAAGAATTAATTCCATTATTAAATAGCCACGTAATAGGTGGTGTTTTTAGGCTAGATTAAATGTAGGTTTAATCGCCTCTCTTTTATTGCCGACAAACAGCAAAGATATTCTCATAAACCTCATCTGGCGATATATCCACCGGATGTGTATAAACATTTTTTGCAACTTCGAGTAAGTTATCTCGACCTTCGCCTTCTTTATATATTTCGTTAATTCTCTGCTCAAACTGTGCCCAATCATCGGCTTCTACTTGACGTAGCTCTTGGATCTGACGAGCCATGCCACCTTTATAGGCACATGTTGTAACCGTTGCTTCCGCCTGAATTGGCGAGGTAAAAAGTAAGGTTACAATTAAACTGATTTTGTACTTCAAGATCTTGTCCTTATTTATAAACTATAGGAATTGATGGCTTTAAAATACTTATGCAGATGAATCAGTACCATTTATTCGCTTAACACAGGCAGAAAAGATAGTGTTATACGCCTCATCTGGTGATGTTTCTATTGGTGTGAAATAAACATTCTTCGCTATCGCTAGTAGATCAGTGCGGCCTTTGCCATCTTTGTATATTTTCTTTATTTTCTGTTCAAACTGTAACCAATCATCCCCTTCTATTTGCCGAATTGTTTGGATTTCACGGGCAGTGCCAGCCTGATAACCACAAGTTGTGATCGTTCCTTTCTCCATTTCTTCAGCATAGATTGCTGACGTAAAAAGTAAGGCTGTAATAAAGATAAGTTGATGCTGCATGTCCTTGCCCTCTTCTTGAACTATAGCAAGTAGTTATCTTACCCTATCCACAGCTCAATCAATAGAAGCAATATATTTCCTATTGACGTATCCCAACTGGCCATCCGCCATTTTAACTTGCACCCACGGTGAGTGCTGTTTATCTAACATGGCTAATTTTTCATTCTGATTTAATACATCTTTAGCAATAAAAGTGGTTCCTGGGCCTGACCGCAGAAATAACTTGTTAACAGAAACATAGTAAAGGTATGAATCCAACTCTGCTAATTGAGTTTGTATTGGTGGTTTGTTAACACTATCACTCGGCTGTTCGGTCAGTTCCCACGTTGATAATAACCGCCTGAACAAATCATCTTCTACGTGAACTAATTGTTGATCACTAACATTTTCTGTAGCTGAAAATATGCCCATCACGATATCAAGTGGTGAAATGGGAATGCCACCATCTTTACTTTTTGCAACATGATTACCTTGCCACAATAGCTCATTATTTGTCGCTTTAATAAGCGTCATTTTTACCCCAATTGAGACCTGAGAGTAAAAACCAAAATGATCTGTTCGATAATCTGTCACCGTACCAATCAATAAAGCATCACACTTCAAATCTCGCCCTAAGGCCGCGTATTTTGAATTATCATTGCCTATTTTTAATACCGCCTTATTGACCTTACTCAGCTCAACATCACGATAGCTAAATGGGGCGAGGTGTGAATATAGGTTCCAGCGAAGTTGCTCCAATTTTTCATCAGTTAAATTGAGCAATTTATTAATACCTATAGCATTGCTTAATTGGCCATCAGTACTGTCTTTTTGCAATGGCAAGATAGCAATGCAGTTTGGAGGTGAGTTTATAAATTTGTCTTCCAGCTTATAATGCACCGGATTAAAGTTGGCGCTTTTCGCTTCACTATCGGCTGAGGCACCATCATTAATATAACTTGGTGACATAGCGCAGCCTGTCATCAATAATGACAGTAGTAGTAGATATATTGAAAGATATAATCGGCAAGCCATACTACATACCTTGTGTGGTTTATACCGATTGTAATCATAAGCACTGTAAACCCCCATCACTAAGTTCTATATTTGTGAGTCACTTCATGAATTTGATTTTAATATACGAGCAAGTAGTGACATATCATTAATTCCATTGGTGGGAATATGTTTATTAAGCCCGTTGGTGGTGAACCTGTCGGAGCATCACCCTTCGACAACGCTCAGGGCGAACGGTGTTATCAGCAAATTAATATCTGGCCCCCCACTGTTGTGGAAATAACATTTATTGACTCCATTGGTGGGAATAACATTTATTAATTCCGTTGGTGGTGAGCCTGTCGGATCATCACCCTTCGACAACGCTCAGGGCGAACGGTGTTATCAGCAAATTAATATCTGGCCCCCACTGTTGTGGAAATAACATTTATTAACTCCATTGGTGGGAATAACGGGTAAGCTAAAAATAGGGGATGACATCATCAAAGGCCTTAAAAATCAGCATTAACTTGAAATTTCATTAACTCTTTAGTACTCGGATGTATCAGGTCTAAAGACTCGGCATGCAAATGTAATCTATTAGATCTTTGGCCATAAAGATCATCGCCAATAATCGGCATATCCAAACCTTTAATATGAGCTGCATGCACTCTTAACTGATGAGTTCGCCCTGTTATTGGGTAAAAATACACTTTGGTCTGATTATTACTTCGTTCTATAACTTGCCATTTGGTTTTAGCTGTTTTGCCATATTCATAGCAAACTAATTGCCGAGGACGGTCATCCAAATCAACGCGAAGTGGTAAGTCGACCATGCCCTCATCTTCTACCAGCAATCCATCTAATAATGCAATATAGCGTTTTTTTACCGTGCGATGAATGAATTGTTTTTGTAGATTCTTATGTGCTCTTTTAGATAAGGCAACCACCATTAATCCTGATGTCGACATATCCAGTCGATGAACAATTAAAGGCCCTGTCGCGGTGGGGAAACTTTGTTTCATTCGTAGATAAACCGAGTCTTCGATATTCTTACCCGGCACAGATAAAAATTCTGCTGGTTTATTAATCACCAATATATCGTCATCTTGATAAATAATATCGATGGTCTTTCCAGCGGCAGGATTAGTCAATAATGGGTTTTCATCCAGTTCAATTCCTTCAAGCATATGCCCTAAAATAGGCTGGCATTTACCTTGGCAAGCACCATAAAAATTAAGATGTTTTCTAATTTCTGATTTAGGTGAAACTCCCCACCAGAATTCAGCCATCGCCAAAGGTTTTAGATCGTGTTTAAACGCATATTGCAATAACTTAGGGGTAGCACATTCCCCGGCCCCTGCTGGTGGTGTTTGCTGAGATGTCTCTCTGAAAATATCACACAAATTTTTCTCAACACCCTGCTCATTTAGAAAATTATAGTGATCAAATAATTGTTGTTGCAATGAATTAGATAAGTCTTTGCGCTGTTGCTTTAAAACATCGATTTCATCGGTGATTTGAGCAAGATTTTGCTCTGCTTTGTGAATGCGCTCAGCCCAGAGATTATTTAAATCTCGTAATTGGTTTTTTTGTTGAACGCTTTCCTTGCCTAACCGATCTTGAAGTTGTAAAAACTCATCAGAATTCAACTCATTTTCAGCTGATTTCCTCTGTTGCTTTCTAACTCTACGCCCTTCAACCATCCAATTTCTATGTGCTTTTATCCTCACAATAGAATTGTCTATTTCAGCTTGTAAAACGTTCTCTAACTTAGTTATTTGTGGGTTCTGTTGCAGCTGTTTTATCTGAATTGTTATGCGATTAAGTTCATCTTGTCCGGTCACAAAAAAACTATCTTCAGCTAACATATCAAATACTGGTGGAACAAATTTTGGTAGATGGTTCTGGTCAGCAATCTTTCCTGAAAAAGCCGATAAATAGCCCGTTTCACCCTCTTTATTTTTCACTAATAGCACACCAAACATTTTGCCAATAGCGCCCTCTTTATCCGTCGAAATCCCAAAGTTATGCTGCCACTCTGTTTGTGTTTCCAAATGTATTTGAAGCTCTTCCACCGCTAATAAACACAAAGGATGAGCTTGATAATAGAAAGGAAAAGTAAATCGTTCCGGCAAGCTATACCGAACAATCGATTGCTTAAAGGACGTAAATAAATTTTCTGGCAAGGACATATTTGGTCTATTGTAATGCCATGAGCAAAATCAACAAAAAAATATTAGTCATCGGCTATGTCTGGCCAGAACCAAATTCCTCTGCTGCCGGCAGCCATATGATGTCGATCCTACGACTATTCAAACAACAAAATTGGCAAATTGAATTTGCAACACCGGCACAACAAACAGAACATATGATCGACTTGGATGATGAGGGTATTTCAAGCCAAAGCATTGTCTTAAACTGCAATAGTTTTGATAGCTATATTTCTGAATACCAACCTGATGTTGTGATGTTTGACCGCTTTATGATGGAGGAACAATTTGGCTGGCGAGTTGAAAAAAACTGTCCTAATGCACTTAAGATATTAGATACAGAAGATCTACAATGTCTGCGCTATGCCCGCCATCAAGCACTTAAAGATAAGCGTGAATTACAGCTATCCGATCTATTCAGCGACATTGCAAAACGTGAAATTGCAGCTATCTTACGCTGTGATATTTCACTGATTATTTCCAGCTTTGAAATGAAGTTACTAGTTGACTCTTTTAACGTAAATACCAGTTTACTTCATCATTTACCCTTTATGGTTGATCTTAAAAAATACCCAACTAAAACGATCAGTTTTTCCAATCGACAACACTTTATGACGATTGGCAATTTTCGGCATGCCCCGAATTGGGATGCCGTGTTATACCTTCAACAAATATGGCCTTTAATTAGAAAACAACTTCCAGATGCCCAGTTGCATATTTATGGTTCTTATCCCCCACCCAAAGCAACAGCTTTAAATAATCCTAAAACTGGTTTCTTGATTAAAGGCTGGGCACAAGATGCACTATCTGTAATGCAACAATCTCGTCTTTGTTTAGCACCACTACGGTTTGGTGCAGGACTAAAAGGCAAATTATTAGACGCAATGATCATGCAAACACCCAGTGTCACCAGCTCAATTGGCAGTGAGGGAATGCATCAAAATGAGGATTGGCCTGGTATTGTGGCAGATGATATGACTTCGTTTGTCGATGCCGCCGTTCAACTATATAACAATGAATCTGCATGGATGAAAGCACAGCAACAGGCTGCGGCCTTATTAAAGGCACAATATGATGGTCAGCTATTAGGCAAGCAGTTGTTAACAAAAATAGCTGCAATAGAACAAGGCTTAGAACAACATCGACTCAATAATTTTACCGGCAGTATGCTGAAACATCATACGATGGCGAGCACCCGATATATGTCACAGTGGATTGCTGCAAAAAATAGCTGAGGTAGTTTATTTTGTGGTCGGCTCTTGTAAGCTCAACGCTTGTATATCAGCAATGATTTTTTGACTATGTGTATCAGGGTCCACTTTTCGATATATTTTCCTAACAATACCCTGAGGACCAATAATAAAACTATGGCGCTTAGCAAATTTTATTGGCCAAAATGTAAATAATGATTGATAACGCTTAGCGACTTCACCACCTTCATCCGCTAATAATGGAAACCGTAAATGATATTTTTCGGCAAATTTAGCATGGCTTTCTTTACTGTCAATGCTCACGCCCAATACCTGAGTATTCTGCTTTTGAAGAAGCTTATATTCATCACGAAATTCACATGCTTCTTTGGTACAGCCAGGCGTATCATCTTTGGGGTAAAAATAAAGAACTAACCACTGCCCTGCATAATCTTTAATTGAGTGTGTTTTACCATATTGGTCAACTAATTTAAATTCCGGTGCTGTATCACCGATATTCAATTGTTCTGCTTTCGCTATATTAGACATTGATAACACCATCATTGTGAACATCAGAGCGTTGAAACGTATAAAAATTCTCATAGCCCAATCCATTTAATAATTGCTTCAACTCATCATACTTTACTCCAGTCATTATTATTCGAGTAAACTGCCTATATCGACGGAGATAATCATGACAATGCGACAAAACCTAATCTGGCTAGTTTTATTATTTGCATCCATCAATGTACAAGCAGCCTCGTCCTTTTCAGGGGATTCACTGCGCGATATTTATCGTGAAATGCATTTTTTACATCATGTCGGGGTCGATATCCACCAGCGTTATGATTTTACTATTCCCGAACAAATTGGCGCATGTGATTTTGAGGTCGGCCATAATGGAACCCGTGCCAGAGCATTGGTAGGCGCCACCAATCGTATTGAATATCCTAATAAAGACGAATTAATTAATGCCGCTTGGGCGGTATATTTATGTTCCAGTTGTAAAGGTGATGGCAAAATTTGTGAGACTATTCCTGAACAGTTGGACAAAATACAACATGTTATAGAGTCTGGAGAGTTTGACTAATTCGGAGGCACAAACGATGAATAATAATAAAATAGCGGGCAGCTGCTTATGTGGTGAAATCACCTTTCAATTTGTCGGCCCCATTAACGTTTTTCAATATTGCCATTGCTCCCGCTGCCAAAAAGTCACTGGCTCGGCTCACGCCTCAAATATTATTATCGATCCAGAACAATTTACATGGCTCAGTGGTGAGGAATTATTAGGTCGCTTTGAAATGCCTAATACCAAACACTTCGCCACCACATTTTGCAAAAACTGTGGTTCTTACTTACCATGGCTAACCCAAAGCGGTAAAGCTTTTATCATCCCGGCAGGTTCATTAGATGACGATCCTAATGTAAGACCCATACACAATATATTTTATACCGATAAAGCACCTTGGCATGAATCTATTGATGACTTAATAAAATACGATGGTCTACCCACTAAATAACAATGGAATCACCCTGCATAAGAAATTGCTGTCTTGATAGTGATGAGATTTGTCTTGGCTGTTTTCGCAGTATCAAAGAAATTATCCAATGGGCGAGTTCTGATACCACTATTAAGCAAAAACAACAGATTTTATCTAATGCAGAACACCGGAAACCATCCCGCCAGAATCCATAACCATGAAACTACTCTATACCCGTGAAAATCGCTATTTGGTCTATAACATAAAAAATATTGTCGAAAATGCAGGCATAGAAGTCATGCTCAAAAATGAATTCGCAGCAGGTGGTGCAGGCGACTTAGCACCACTTGAAACATGGCTTGAGTTATGGGTTGTTAACGATTCTGATTATGACAAAGCAGCACAAATTTTAGATGCTTCTTTTAACATTGATAATGCTGCCGATTGGCTATGCAGTCAATGCAACGAAACTAATAATGGTTCATTTGAGTTTTGCTGGAACTGTCAAAACAATGCGCCACAATAACGCTACTCTTTTGCCGCCCAATCACTAGTAACGCTCTTTGGTTTTCTAAACCGAAGTGTCATCCGATCACTTTCACCTATCGCCAAATAACGTTGTTTATCTTGTTCGCCTAAACGTAATGTTGGTGGTAATGTCCACACACCTTTCAGGTGATGTTTATTATCTCGTGGATTAGCATTTATTTCTGAGCTTGCTTCAAATTCAAAGCCTGCTTGTTTTGCCAGATCAATTACCAACGCCTGACTTAGATAGCCAAACTTCTTCATGTTCTCGATATCCGTATCAGGATCTGCTCGATGATCAGTTACACCTAAGATACCACCAGATTTTAATACCCGATAAAATGCAGCGAACATATCAACTTCATAGCCACCTTTGAGCCAATTGTGCACGTTTCTAAATGTTAGAACGGCATCAACACTTTCGTCATCGCCAATCTGCCAGAATGAAGGTGGCCCTAATTCAACCACATTAACTTGATCATAATATTTAGGTGAAACTGCTAACCATTGTTGATATTCAAGCTGCATGTCCTGCCGCCATTGAGGGCCAGCATTAAGAGGAAAGCCAGCGGCAATAAATTGGCCACCACCTTGTTTTAACCAAGGCGCTAAAATCTCGGTATACCAACCTTTCCCTGGCCAAATTTCAATAACGGTCATATTGGATTTAATTTGAAAAAAATCAAGTGTTTGTTGAGGGTGTCGGTAGCGATCTCGCTGTTGATTAGTTGCAGCACGATGTTCACTGCTCACTATACTATCTAATAATGACGAATCATCGGCCACGGCACTGGTCCATGTCGATAACATAATTAACAACAGTCCTACAGATTGAATACAAAGTCTTATAGACATGTTATTGCCTCCTTATCACACATTTTATCTTCATAAAATAGTACGCCATTAAGATCTGTTTGTCTGAGCAATAAATATTTAAATAACGTTAATTTGCAACAAACATCTTATAAAGTTGTCCATGTTGTGAGGTGTTTATTCGCAATTTTTATTGATAACTCTTTAGTTAATCTAAAGTAGGAGAAAATAATGAATACTCTAACAAAATCACTTTTTGCTATGACATGCTTATTGTTTATTTCAGGTATCTCTTTTGCTGGTGATAGACATCACCGTAGTAATAGTGGCATATCATTAGGCTATAGCTATAGTAGTGGCGGACATCAGAGGCTGCAGCTAGGTTACTCTAAGCATCGCAATCGACACCATAATAAGTACTCCTTGTCTCCAAGCTACTCACAAAAGTCGTATTCGAATAATCATAACCGAAGCTATCACTATTCTGCCCCGAGCTATTCAAATAAACCGTATTCGAATCATCGAGATTATCGATACAACAATTACAATTATAGTCACCATAATGACCGTAATCATGTTTATCAAAAATCGTGTCATCCTGTGACAAAAAGCGTAGTTACTAATGGGTATTCTCATAAAATTGGTGGCACTATGTGCTATGACAGTTATGGTCAAGGCTATATAGTATCGGGAAGTCGTTACCACAAACGCTGATCTGGAATCAGCTGAAGAACGATAAATTGAATTCTAGGTTCAGAGTAAAATAATTACTCTGAACCTAGTGCATGCAATTAATTACAAACTGTTGTAATTAGTGAGTGTGCGTTTGAAAATAAGCATCGCTCACAGGGTGGAATTTATGCATTCTTAATTGCTGCTTTTGGCTATCAAGCTGTGCTTTGAACGAAGGATTTTCAACACTAGTCGCTGCGAGTACATTATTTTGAGCCGCTACTTGTTTATAACGATCGCTAAAGAAGTTAAACGCTTGTGGGCGTAATTGTGTTTGCTGCATCATAAGTTGATCTGCAAAACTTGGGGAAACCGTCGCCTGTGCAGTCATCATTGGTGCACTTATTGTCAAAAAGACAGCTGATAAGATAATTTTTTTCATTTTCATACTCCATAATAAACGTAACAACAATAATTTATGTAAAATTAGTGTTTTACGGAGCGGTCATTATAAATTACTGTAATTTTTAACCAACAGTAAAATATCCCAACTTGCTAAGGAATTTCTTCCCGAATAAGCCTATATTGACTAATACATACATTATTTTGATTGGATAACACTTGCAACACGATAAAATAATCAAATCAGTACGACATTGGCTAGAAAAAGTAGTGATCGCTTTAAACCTCTGTCCCTTTGCCAAACGAGAGCTAAATAATAATCGTATCCGTTTCACGGTGACTGAAGTGGCGACGGAACAGCAATTGCTAGAAATACTGCAAACAGAATTAGCATTCCTTAATGATAATGTCTCGATAGAAACCACCCTACTTATTCACCCTAAGGTATTACAGGATTTTCACGATTACAATGAGTTTCTAGATGCTGCCGATGGCTTATTAATCGATATGGAATTAGAGGGTATTTATCAAATAGCCAGCTTTCATCCAAACTATCAGTTTGCTGACACCGCGCCTGAAGATGTCGAAAATTATACTAATCGTTCACCTTTTCCCTTATTGCATATCCTTCGAGAAGATAGTTTAGCTAAAGCAATTGCCAATTATCCTGATTCAGATAAAATCCCTGAGCATAATATAGCGTTATTGCAACGTTTAGGACTCAAAAAAATGCAGGCTTTATATCAGTCTCACTTTGAGACAATCAAGGAAATCGATGGTGAGCGGTAATGTAAAACAGATTTTATTATCTGAAACAGCAACAGGCGCTATAAAGTCAGTGCCAACAGCAGAATTACAAGCGGGCAAAGGCATTATCGGTGATCGCTATTATTCTGCCCAAGGCACTTTTTCCGAGCATTTAAAAGACTTGCCTGATTTTGAAATAACACTCATCGAACAAGAACAAATTGATAGTTTTAATGCCAAAACAAATCTAGGCTATTCAGGAGCTAATTTTCGGCGAAACATTGTGACTGAAAACATTCGTCTTAATGATCTCGTTGGCAAAGAATTTACCATTGGAAACGCAATACTAAGAGGAGTTCGGCTTTGTGAACCCTGCACTCATTTGGCTGAATTAATCGGCTCTGAAGTATTGCAATACATGATTCATAAAGCAGGTTTAAGAGCTCAAATTATTATCGGTGACAACATCCATATCGACGATGGAATTATTGAACAGTAATAAATTCTGTTACTTTTTTAATAATGGTCTTATCGCGTAAGATGCGACGATGTCCTAAACCCTTGGTCAAAACAAGTTCACTATTGGCCCATTGTTGGGCAATCATTTTACTTCGCTCCACCGGTACTGCATCATCATCTTCATCATGAATAATGAGTCCTGGAAGATCAGTTTTCTTGACCATTTTCGGCATCGAAAAGCGATCCCACAATTTTTGACCAAATTGTTGTTCCAGTAACTTCTTGTGCCGTTCAACAATCTTGGGTTGAACTTCAAGAATTCTAGAAAAGACCTCTATCAGCCTTTTGGCGTTAAAAGCTGATCCGATACAAACCACTTTGTCGACTTTGATACCTTCAGTTACAGCATGCATCAAGCATAAACCACCAAACGAATGTGCAACTCCAGCTTTAATTGGGCCAAATTCTTTGACAATTTTCTGAATAACACGACTGATTTCAGGAAGATTGGTGCTATTAGCTGATGAACGACCATGTCCCGGCGCATCAAAAGCAATCACTCTATAACCCTCATCTACCAAACTTTGTACAAAAGCAGCCAATTGAGCACCACGGCCATTCCAACCATGAACCAGTAAAACTGTTGGTTCATTATATTCTCCCCAGGTATAGATCTGAACCTTATTGTTTTCTATATCCATTGTTTGCCAAGCCGCCGTCGCTAGATACTTTTGTTCTCGCTTAGGCTCATCATATCGACGTGTTTTAAACCATAAATAATTCACTAATCGCGCCGCTAATGGCGGCGATAAAAAGCTTAAAATGCGAATACTGACTCGCATCAGCTGCAACATAAAAGGTGGTTTAGTTTTATTTTTAGTCACTATCTTGTTAATCCGTGATCATCAATTTCTTTTTTATTATTTTAGGCGTACTATCAATTTTATCAAATCATCGAATATCTTATTGAATTATAGAGGATAAGTTTATGAGCAAAGCACTGGTCTTTATTTATGGAATCGTTGCTTATCTAATCGGGATGGGCGGCCTTACTTTCTTTATTTTATATATTGGTGGTTGGGACTTTATGCCGCTTCATATTGATTCGGGTGTGGCCGGAAGTCTTACAACAGCACTTCTTGTTAACACAGCCTTGATCGTATTATTTGGCTTACACCACACTATCACTGCACGAATAGGTTTTAAAAGTAAATGGCAATACATTCATCCTAAAGCAGTAGAACGAAGTACATACGTTTTATTATCGGGTGTGTTATTGGCGGTGATCTGTTTATTTTGGCAACCACTTGAAGGCACACTATGGAGTTTTAATAATGAAATTGTACGTTCTGCCTTAATTACACTTCAAATCGTGGGCTGGGTATCACTGGTGCTGGCATCATTTATGATTAATCACTTCGAATTGTTTGGTTTGCAACGCGTCTATTTTCACTTCAAGGATAGCCAAGAACCAGCAGCAAATTTCACTGATCGTGGCTTATACAAAATTGTCCGCCATCCGATACAGCTCGGCATTATCATTGGCATGTGGTCAACACCGACTATGAGTATGACTCACCTAATGTTAGCTAGCACAATGACCATCTATATCTTCATCGGCCTTTACTATGAAGAAACAGACCTAATTGCTTTTTTAGGAGATGAATACCGCAATTATCAAATGCGTGTGCACAAATTATTACCATTTCCCAAATAGAAGGCGTTTATAAAAATGACAATTGACCTACTTCGTGAGATTTTAGGCTGGTGTGCTGTTATTAACTATGGCTTATTAATGTTTTGGTTTTTAATGTTTGCGCAAGCCCATGACTGGGTTTATAACCTTCATGGAAAATGGTTTACATTATCCGTAGAGCGATTTGATGCCATCCACTACACCGGTATGGCAGTCTTTAAATTCGGTATATTTATGTTCAATATTGTGCCCTATATCGCACTACGAATCGTCACATAAACAAGCCAAATAATTAAAGGATTTCTTTCAGTGCTGACACGCATAGCAAGACATTTTCACGTCGTGCTGAATAGCCCATTAATCCAATACGCCAAACCTTACCCGCTAAGTCACCCAAGCCTGCTCCAATTTCAAGGTTATAGTCATTCAGCAATGTTGAACGAATTGCTGCTTCATCTACACCGTCAGGAATTAAAACAGAGTTAAGTTGTGGTAAACGATCTTGTTTCTTAACTAAGAAGCCAATATCGAGTGCTTCTAGGCCCGTTTTAAGTGTTTGATGCATGGCCTCGTGACGCGCCCATGCATTTTCAAGTCCTTCTTCTGTCAACATCACCAACGATTCATGCAGACCATACAATGTGTTCACAGGTGCAGTGTGGTGATACGCACGTTTAGCACCTTTACCCCAATAACCCATCACTAAATTTAGATCTAAAAACCAGCTTGGTACCGGTGTTTTACGATTAGTCAGTTTGTTAATCGCACGCTCACTAAAACTGACAGGAGAAATACCAGGAGGCGCAGAAAGACATTTCTGAGTGCCAGAATAAATGGCATCAATTTCCCATTCATCAACTCTAAGCTCAGTTCCCGCTAATGAGGTCACTGCATCAACAATGGTAATGCAATCATATTGATGGGCAATGGCACATAGTTTTTTAGCATCAGATTGCGCACCTGTTGAAGTTTCAGCATGAACAAATGCCACAATCTTAGTATCTGAGTTTTCTTTAAGTGCTTGTTCTAATTTATCTGCTGAAACAGCGTCACCCCAACTATCAGAAACGATGACTGCTTCGCCACCTAATCGAGTGACATTTTCTTTCATTCGATTACCAAACACACCATTGATACATACAATAACTTTATCACCCGGTTCAACTAAGTTAGCAAAACATGTTTCCATGCCTGCTGAACCAGGAGCAGAAACAGGCATGGTAAGCTCATTTTTAGTCTGATAGGCGTACTGAAGGGCTTCCTTGGTTTCATCCATCATCGAAATAAAAGCGGGATCAAGATGACCAATTGTTGGTCGAGCCATTGCTTGCAAAACGCGAGGGTGAACATCAGACGGACCAGGGCCCATTAAAGTACGTACCGGTGGATTAAATGATTGCATGTTAATGTAGCTTCGTGAAATAAAAAAACCATTATAATAATACCTATGTTAATTACTCAAGAATTATCACGCCGACTGCCAAAACATACTGTTCTTATCGGCGATGAAATCACACGGCCCTTTGAATGTGATGGCTTAAGTGTTTATCGGCAAAAACCATTAGCAGTAGTATTACCAGAGAACATCGAGCAAGTTAAAAAAGTCCTTTCAATCTGCAATAAACATCAAACAGCTATCGTCACTCGCGGAGCAGGAACCGGACTAGCTGGCGGTGCAATACCATTAAAAAATAGTGTGGTTTTAGGTTTATCTAAACTAACTAAAATCAAATCTATTAATGCTGATGAACGCTATGCAGTGGTAGAGCCTGGCGTAAGAAATATTGCCATTAGTGAAGCTGTGGCACAGCATGATCTTTATTATGCGCCCGATCCTTCATCACAGATCGCCTGCACCATCGGTGGTAATGTTGCTGAAAATTCAGGTGGGGTACATTGTTTAAAGTATGGGCTAACGGTTCATAATGTTATCGCGATAAAAATGCTCACCATTGATGGAGAAGAGTTAATTCTTAATCGAGATGATGATGGTTTAGGTTTGTTAGCACTGATGAATGGCTCCGAAGGCTTGCTCGGCATCATTACTGAAGTGACCGTTAAATTACTGCCAAAACCAGATCTGGCACAAGTTGTATTAGCTGGTTTTGATAATGTTAAAGATTGTGCCAATGCTGTTGCCAATATTATTACTGCCGGCATCATCCCTGCCGGTTTAGAAATGATGGATAAATTCGCTATTGAAGCTGCTGAAGATTATGCTCACGCAGGCTATCCAAGAGATGCTCAAGCCCTATTATTATGTGAATTAGATGGCACCGAACAAGATGTTAAGAACGAACTAGAGACAGTGCTCGAAATCCTGGCAAATGCATCAAGCTTAAAAGTATCACAAAGTGAACAACAGCGTTTATTATTCTGGCAAGGTCGCAAAGCTGCCTTCCCTGCTGTCGGACGACTATCCCCCGACTACTATTGTATGGATGGCACTATTCCTAAACGATATTTAGCTAAAGTATTACAAAAAATTAGTGATCTATCCAAACATTATGGACTGCGTGTTGCCAATGTATTTCATGCCGGTGACGGTAATTTGCACCCTCTTATTCTCTACGATGCCAATAAACAAGGGGAATTAGCGAGAACCGAACAATTTGGCACTGACATTCTAAAGTTATGCGTTGATGTTGGTGGCAGCATTACTGGTGAACATGGTGTGGGCATTGAGAAACTCGATGCTATGTGTCATCAATTTGCATCAAAAGAACTTGATGTCTTGCATCAAATAAAAGCCGCTTTCGATCCCCAAGCCTTGTTAAATCCGGGCAAAGCAGTACCCACATTACATCGATGTGCAGAGCTTGGCAGTATGCATGTTCACAATGGTGAATTGCCACATCCAGAATTGGAACGGTTTTAATGTTGAATATCGAACAAATACAACAATACGTTATGGATTCTGAACAATTACAAATTGTTGGTAGTGCAAGCCAAGTACAAGCAACACATGACAATATCTTAGATATGTCTCAATATGCAGGTGTGGTCGAATACCACCCTGAAGAACTAGTGATAACCGTCAAAGCCGGCACTACCATCAAACAAATACGAGATTTACTCGCCGAAAACAAACAAGTCATCCCCTTTTTTATTGCTGGCGATGGTAACGCTACTATTGGTGGAGCCTATGCCATAGGGAGCGCTGAGTTAAGAGATGCGATACTCGGTATTAAACTTATCGATGGACAAGGACAACATCTTACATTCGGCGGCCAAGTAATGAAAAATGTTGCAGGCTATGATGTGTCACGCCTACTCGTTGGTTCTCAAGGAAAATTAGCGGTTATTTGTGAGATAAGTTTTAAAGTCATCCCACAAGCTTATGCAAACCAAGTTGATCAACAAGTCACCACTAAAATTCAAAATATCTCACCTGTAAAAACACGCATTGAGCAAGGATTGAAAAATATTTTTGATCCCAAGTCGGTATTTATTTAAATGCAGACAAAAATATCAGAAAAAATAACGAATAATCCCAAAGGGAAAAAGGCTGAGGATATTCTTAGATCTTGTGTGCACTGTGGTTTCTGCTTGGCTACTTGCCCTACTTACCAAGTTTTAGGGAATGAATTAGATTCACCTCGCGGTCGTATTTATCTAATCAAGTCAGCCTTAGAAGATAATGAATTTAGCCAAGCCAGTATTCAACATTTAGATCAATGCCTAACGTGTCGCGCTTGTGAATCGACTTGTCCTTCAGGCGTCAAGTATGGTGAGTTAATGGATATTGGTCGTGAGCTAGTCGAACCCAAACGAGTTTGGTGGCAAAAGCTATATCGTAATACCGTACGCGTAGCCTTAACATCACCCAGAGTGTTCAATATTGTTGGAAGATTATCTAAACACTCTTCCATTCAAACAGCAGCAATAATCCCACTAAATATTACTAGCCGTGTATTGCTATTAACCGGCTGTGTACAGCCTACGCTGGCTCCTAATATCAATCATGTTACCAAGAACGTATTGGCAAAATTAGGCATTGAAGCGATGGAAACGAAACAAGATGTATGTTGTGGTGCAATCGACCAACATTTGTCCGCACAAGATAATGCACTAATAAAAATCAAAGCAAATATTGATCATTGGTATGCCTTACTTGACTCTGGCATCGAAGCTATTATTTCCACCGCCAGTGGTTGTGGCGTGATGGTAAAAGACTACCCAACACTATTCGAAACAGAAGATTCTTATTATCCAAAAGCAGTTAAAGTCTCTGAAAAAACGAAAGATATTGCTGAATATCTCTCTGATAAGGATTTGTCTGCACTCCAAGCTAACAAAACCGATATCTCATATCACGCACCTTGCACATTACAACATGGTCAGAAATTACCGGGCTTAGTCGAAGGTTTATTAGCAAAATTAAACTATCAAGTTTCACCCGTTACTGATGGCCATTTATGTTGTGGGTCTGCGGGCACATATTCTATTTTTCAGCCAACAATCTCAAAGCAATTAAGAAACAATAAAATTCGACATTTATTTGCTTCGAATCCTGATGTTATTGTGACGGCTAATATCGGTTGTTTAATACATCTTTCAAAAGGTACCAACATACCCGTCAAGCATTGGATTGAATTACTCGATAACTAATATCAAATTGATGGGAATTTGTGAGCATATTTACGAATCCATTCCATTGCAGCTTGTTCACTACTCAGTTCAATTCCTTGTTCTGCCTTTATTTTCTGACGATACTTTTCAATATGACATAGTTGCTCAACCATCCGAACAGCAAATGTGACTGACTCTTGTTGAAATGCCACACCAACTAAAAAAGCAGTTCCGTCTTTTTTGCACCAACGCACAACACCATCCGCATCAAATTTTGGGTCACAAATAGGAATAACAATATGAATGATTTCACCCGTATCAATATTATCCTGACTAACAAAACATAGACCACCTTCCGCCACATCTTTTATCTGTAGCTTTTCAACAGAATTTCCCACATTAAATTCAAGTGGGATATCGGTAGGGTGCCGAATAAATTGACGATCTAAACTAACCATAAACGCACACTATCATAATTTGTAGGGTTAATTAAAAAGTTTTCAACAATTACATTACCGTATTAGAGCTTAGTTAACTTACGACCAATCAAGCCTAATCGGCCAGTTTTAACTGCGTTACGTCGGATACCTTTAACGGGTGAAATAAAATAAAGGTCACCATTCTGACCTAAAATCTGCTGAGGCACACCTACTGATTTGGCAATATTTGCATTAGCTTGTAGATGATGTAATTCACCATGCACGGGTATAGAACAAGCAGGCTTAACCCAATCGTACATTAAGGCCAACTCCTCAGAAGCGGGATGGCCTGAAGCATGAATAGGTAGCACACTATCCTCCGCTGTAATGACATTTAACTTCATGGCTTTAAGACGCCCAATTAACGCTTCAATCGCTAATTCATTACCGGGAATAACTTTTGAACTAAAAATCACCGTGTCATTGGGTTCTAATTGCAAATCACGAAATGCATTCATACTTAAGCGATTTAATGCTGTTCGTGGCTCACCTTGACTACCTGTTGCCACCAACAACACATTATTGGCAGGTAAATAAGCAAGATGCTCAGGATCAACCAAAGTATTGCCATATTCCCAAACACCCGTTGCACGAGCAGCTGACACCATATTGATTAATGATCTCCCCAATAATCCTAAATGACGATTAGTCTGTTGAGCAATCTTAGCAACAGTATGTAATCGAGCAATATTACTACCGAAGCAAGCCACAATTACCCGTCCAGTAGCGTTCTCTACATGTTGCTTAAGTCCGTGATATAAACTGGCTTCAGTATTGGAGTGGCCCTGCACATTGGCATTAGTAGAATCACAAACCATTACATCAATATCTTGATCAGCCATTTCACGATAACGTTGCTCATCAAATCGCTCACCAACAACTGGGGATGAATCAAGCTTCCAATCAGCCGTATGGAAAACCCGACCGACATCTGTGCTAATAATTAAAGCATAAGGGTCAGGAATAGAATGTGTTAACGCCACCCACTCCACGTCAAAGTGGCCGATCGTTAAATGTGCATCGTCATCTACCACTGTTACTGGGACTTTTTTATCCAGTCCTGCTTCAACTAATTTTCGCCTTAATATTTCTGCCGTAAATTTGGTGGTATAAATGGGGCAACGTAATTGTTGCCATAAATAAGGTACGGCTCCAATATGATCTTCATGAGCATGAGTAATAATCAAACCAACAAGTGATGAACGACGATCAACAATAAATTGTGGATCCGCCATTTGAATGTGTGCGCGTGAGCGCGTTATTTGCTCGCCATCTAGGTCAGTATTTTTATCAAAAACCACCCCGCAATCAACCATCAGCCACTGTCCATCGTGACCATACAGGTTCATATTCATTCCAATTTCACCAGTTCCACCAAGCGGTAAAAACCAGAAATCTTCTGAATCAGGTGTCATGCTATCTCCAATAAAAAATTAAACTCGCTGCATTCTACAGACAATTACAAACCGGTAGTTAACACTGCAGTAAATGAGAACAATGATATAATGCCCGCTGTTTGTATGTCAGTTATTTTAGATAAATGGCTTAACTTATTGATTGATCTAAGGGGAAGGTAGATGGAAGCATCTAGCTTGATGAATGAAGGTTTGACTCTCATGCTTTTTGGCATGGGTTTTGTCTTTGTTTTTTTGACATTATTGATCTTTGTGACCTCATTAATGTCATGGCTCATTACGCAATATGAAAAGAGTGCCGGCACCTTGCCAGAAGATGGTGTGCCGTCACCAACAGCATTTATTCCACGACATGGTCCTCTTGCTAACCCCCCTCAAGCAGTTGCAGTTAATGACAAAACATTAATTTCAGTCTTAAGCGCAGCGGTACACAAATACCGTTCACGTAATAAATAATAGCAACGTTCAAAGGCCATTTATGACCGAATCTAAACAAGCTCTAGGTATCACTGACGTTGTATTACGTGATGCACACCAATCATTATTTGCAACTCGTTTACGTCTTGATGACATGTTACCAATTGCAGATAAACTCGATCAAGTCGGTTATTGGTCGGTAGAAACATGGGGTGGTGCAACCTTTGATGCTTGTATTCGCTATTTAGGTGAAGATCCTTGGCACCGTATTCGTAGTTTAAAAGAGGCAATGCCTAATACGCCGCAACAAATGTTACTTCGCGGTCAAAACTTACTTGGTTATCGCCACTATGCTGACGATGTAGTGCAAAAATTTGTTGAACGCGCAGCAATTAATGGTGTTGATGTTTTCCGTGTTTTTGATGCAATGAATGATCCCCGTAATCTAGAAACTGCAATCAAAGCTGTACTGGAAAATGACCGTCATGCTCAAGGCACAATCTCATACACGATCAGTCCAGTACATAATCTTGATATGTGGCTCGATATGGCAAAACGCATTGAAGATATGGGTGCACATTCATTATGCATTAAAGATATGGCCGGCTTATTAAACCCTTACAAAGCTTATGATCTTGTTAAGAACTTGAAGCAAACCATTGATATTCCTATACATATGCAGTCTCATGCAACCACAGGATTATCGACAGCAACCATTATGAAATGTGTCGAAGCCGGCATCGATAATGTCGATACCGCGATCTCGACGATGTCGATGACCTATGGCCATTCACCAACAGAATCAGTGGTATC
The DNA here is from genome assembly GCA_048595405.1 of Methylophagaceae bacterium. Lineage (GTDB taxonomy): Bacteria > Pseudomonadota > Gammaproteobacteria > Nitrosococcales > Methylophagaceae. The sequence goes on along the minus strand of JBJPGB010000047.1, from coordinate 65,368 downwards.
TATATTTGAAGGCTCTGATCGGGATACCGGTTTGAATATTGAATTACTGGAAGAAATTGCGGCTTACTTCCGTGAAGTCCGTAAAAAATATGCCCAATTTGAAGGTTCTCTTCGCGGAATAGATTCTCGCATTTTGACGGCCCAAGTCCCGGGTGGCATGTTGACCAATATGGAAAGCCAATTAAGAGAACAAGGTGCCAGTGACCGATTTGATGAAGTATTATCCGAAATTCCACGGGTACGCGAAGATTTAGGCTTTATTCCACTCGTCACCCCGACCTCACAGATTGTCGGTACACAATCGGTATTAAATGTATTAACAGGTGAACGTTATAAAACAATCACCAAAGAAACAGTGGGTGTCTTAAAAGGTGAATATGGTTCTGCTCCAGCGCCTTTTAATACTGAATTACAACAGCGTGTACTTGAAGGTGCCGACGCTATTACTTGCCGTCCAGCCGATCTTCTTGAAGCTGAAATGGATAAACTCACGACTGAGTTGCAACAAATTGCCGAAGCAGATGACATTGAATTAGAACAAGGCGAACGCCAAGTTGATGATGTTTTAACGTATGCTCTATTTACCCAAGTAGGTTTAAAATTCTTAGCTAACCGTGATAATCCAGATGCATTTGAACCTATCCCAACATTAGAGTCAGCTCAGGCAGCAACACGTATTACAACAGATGAAGAGGTGTATACCATCGCTGTTAATGGTCAAAGTTATGTGGTTCAAGTTAACGAAGGTGGTGATATTAATAATATTACTTCTACTCCACAAATGGCGGCACCATCAGCAGCTCCGGCAAGCAGTGGAGAACCTGTCACAGCACCATTAGCAGGTAATATCTGGAAGGTTGAAGTCACTGCCGGCCAAACCATACAAGAAGGCGATGTCTTAGTCATTCTGGAAGCAATGAAGATGGAAACACAAATTGTTGCTGAAAAAGGTGGGGTGATTGCCTCTGTTTCTGTCAAACCTGGAGATGCCGTTAGTGTTGGCGACCTCCTCGTTTCTATTGCATAAGGTTAAATAGCATGGATCATTTATTACATCTATGGCATAACACTGGCCTTTATCAAATGACAGCTGGCCAAGGTGTAATGATACTCATTGGCATGCTATTACTCTATCTTGCCATTAATAAAAACTTTGAACCTTTATTGCTGGTACCTATCGGTTTTGGTGGTGTGCTTGCCAATATCCCAGGTGCTGGCCTAGCAGAAGCTGGCGGTATTTTGCATATCTTTTATACCGTCGGTATTGAAAGTGGTGCCTTCCCTCTTATTATCTTTATGGGTGTAGGCGCAATGACCGACTTTGGTCCTCTGCTCGCAAATCCCAAAACATTATTCCTTGGAGCTGCAGCCCAATTTGGTATTTTTGCCACTTTAATGGGTGCGGTGGTGTTATCAACATTTGGAGTTTTTGAATTTAGTCTTGCCGATGCAGCAGCTATCGGCATTATTGGTGGTGCCGATGGGCCAACCTCGATCTATGTCGCCAGTAAACTGGCACCCGATTTATTAGGTGCTATTGCAGTTGCCTCTTATTCTTATATGGCATTGGTTCCATTGATCCAACCACCTATCATGCGAGCATTAACCACTGAATCTGAACGCAAAATAAAAATGGTTCAACAACGCCATGTCTCACATCGTGAAAAAATTGTCTTCCCATTATTACTATTATTACTTGTCGCCTTCTTACTTCCTGATGCGGCACCTTTATTAGGTATGTTTTGTTTTGGTAACCTAATGAAAGAATGTGCTGTTGTCGACCGATTAAGTAATACCACTCAAAACTCACTCATTAATACCGTGACTATCTTTCTAGGGTTAGCCGTTGGTTCCAAGCTCAGTGCTGATAAATTCTTAGACTTTACAACATTAGGAATTTTACTGCTGGGTATGATTGCCTTTTCTATTGGTACTGCTTCAGGCGTCATTATGGCTAAGATCATGAATAAATGTGGTGGTGGTGGCATTAACCCATTAATTGGTTCTGCCGGCGTATCAGCTGTGCCTATGGCGGCTCGGGTTTCTAATAAATTGGGGTTAGAAGCAGATCCTCATAACTTCTTATTAATGCATGCGATGGGACCAAATGTTGCGGGTGTGATTGGTTCTGCAGTCGCAGCGGGTGTGATGATCAACTATGTCACAGGTGGCGGTTAACCTTCAATAGCTGAGTATATTTAAAGCTCGTTATTATCGACCATTTGCACAATGGCAATTTTATTCGCAGTGCCTTTAATCAAACAGGATTCTGTTGAAAATGCTGAACGGCCTATTACCGTTGCCTGCCACTTTCCACCAATAATGGTGTAATCAGTAGGCCCAATCATTTTGACATTAGCTTCATCGGCCAATTCGAGAAAATACTCTTTTTCCATTGAGGGTTCGATGATTTTACAGAATTGTTCAACTTTATCAGCATCCCACATATGAAATACAGGATAGACCAAGCCCACAACAACTATTAATTGAATAAGATTAACCAACTGTTTCACGTTTTAAACATCCTTCTAAATAATTGCATGGGCAGTGCGAGTATATTCATTAACATCATTATAAATTGAGATAATGCTCACATTTTGCACCTCAGCACTCATAAAACTACTCTGCTAATCCTCTTTATTCAACAAAGAAGCCAGATCTGCAAAAGGATTATGAGTCGCTTTTTCCGTTTCCACTTCAGCATCACTACTGCCATAGCGAACTTGTTCAATATATCGCGAATGTTCATTATCATGACAATAAATACACAATAACTCCCAATTACTACCATCTTCAGGATTATTATCATGATTATGGTCGCGGTGGTGTACGGTTAACTCTTGTAAATTTTGCCGGGTGAATTCTCGTGAGCAACGACCACATACCCATGGGTACATTTTTAATGATTTTTCACGATATGTTTGTTCGCGATTAGTTTGATATTTCTTGGCTTGAGCCACGATATCATCCAATCGATTATTTTTATCTGTAGTCACTGTCCGCTGTCCATTTCTTAATAATTCTGAATTTTTCGGTGAAGTGCGTAGACTATAGCGCAAATTTCAATAGGTTTATCTTTATGTCACAAAATATCACTACAGTTGTTTTAGAACAATCCCCTACGGAGCTCTATAAAATCCTAAAATTCGAAGGGCTCGCTTCCAGTGGTGCCGAAGCCAAACTATTGATCGCCGATGGACTTGTCAAAGTAAACGGCATAATTGAAACTCGAAAAAGAAAAAAGATTATTGATGGTGATGTCATTATTTATGACAACCACACTCTTAATATCAGCAATTAAAAACGTCAGAGTGATTCTGATATACTGCTTGTCCCTCTAAAATTGTTTCAGGTGAAAAGTTATGACACAAGCAACCGCACGACACATTTTGGTAGACAGTGAAGAAATCTGTCTTGAACTAAAAACAGAAATCGAACAAGGTGCAGATTTTGCTAATGTTGCAAAAGAAAATTCTTCTTGCCCATCCAGTGCGCAAGGCGGTGATCTAGGTGAGTTTGGCCCTGGAATGATGGTGCCAGAATTTGATGAAGTTGTTTTTTCAGCGCCAGTGAATACTGTTCAAGGCCCCGTTAAAACTCAATTTGGTTATCACTTATTAGAAGTCACTAATCGCACCGACTAAAGGCAGTTTTTTGCTATAGTATTAAAAAGCCTTATCAGCAATGATAAGGCTTTTTTTATATCATTAATCTACCGGCAATAAATTATCGACTAATAATTGCACTGTACGTTGCTGTCTAAAGTCATTAACAGCTAGTCTGTAACGTAAAAGTGCCTTAACTCCCTGCTTCAGCCACTCTGGCTGCTGCTGTCGAAATGCCATAGCGGTGACTAATTTACCTTCACCAGCATCTACCGTAAGCCGTAAATGGTCTTGCTGCTGCCCCACTTTTCGCACATCTACAATCATAAATTCGCCATGGAATTGAGGTTCAGGAAATGCCTGCCCCCAAGGTGCCGCCATCGGTAATTGCCCCGCTAAATCGAGTGAAATTTCATTTGCTGCTAACGTACCATCAGAGATCAATTCCTTATGTAATACATTGGGGTCGATCGTTTGTTTTAATGCCGTTAAAAATAACTGTTCAAACCGTGCTAAATCATCTTTCGCAATGGTTAAGCCTGCCGCCATAGCATGGCCACCAAATTTAGTTAACAACTCTGGAGCTTGGCTCGATACTATGGCCAATACATCACGAATATGCACTCCAGGAATAGAACGGCCGGAGCCTTTTATCTCACCCTCTTGTCCCGGTGCAAATGCAATCACAGGTCTGTGTTGCCGCTCTTTAATTCGCGATGCTAACAAGCCAATAACGCCTTGATGCCACTGGTCGTTATACAAACAATATCCTAATGGTAGATTGTCGCTATCAAATGACATGCCCTGCAACATTTCTAAGGCATCCTCTTGCATCCCTTGCTCTACAACACGCCGTTGCTTATTGATATCATCTAATACCTGAGCCTGTTGATCGGCAGTAATGATATCCGTGCTTAATAAGGTATTAATTCCGGTTGTCATATCCTCTAAGCGCCCAGATGCATTCAATCGTGGTGCGACTGAAAATCCCAAATCAGGAGCCGCTAATGAGGATGCATCTCTTCCAGCAACTTTAATTAGTGCTGCAATGCCAGGGCAGGACATATTGGCTTGAATTCTGGCTAATCCAAGCGCAACCAATGTTCTATTTAATTTATCCAATGGCACCACATCTGCCACAGTTCCTAGCGCCACCAAATCGAGTAAAACATTCAGTTTCGGTTCGGTTAAATTATTCTCTTGAAACCAAGCTTGTTGGCGTAACTGCTGACGTAAACCCAGCATTAGATAAAAACAAACACCGACACCAGCAAGATTTTTTGATGGAAAGGTATCGCCCAATTGATTTGGATTGACAATAGCATCCGCCCTCGGTAATTCTTCTCCAGGCAAATGATGGTCGGTAACTAATACCTTCATGCCGCGATCATGCGCCGCATCAACACCTGAAATGCTGGCAATGCCATTATCAACCGTGATCAATAAGTCGGGCTGTTGATCTCTAGGTATATCCGCTAATAATTCAGGCGTTAGGCCATAGCCATGTTTAAAACGATTAGGCACGATATAATCCACTCGGCCTGCTCCCATCATTTGTAGACTACGCATAGCCACCACGCAACTTGTTGCACCATCAGCATCAAAATCAGCCACAATCATAATATGCCATTGCTGAGTCACCGCTTCGACGAGCAAATTCACTGCCTCGCTCATGCCCAGCATTAAGTCTGGTTTAGGTAATTCAGCAAGCTCATACCTTAAATCTGTTTCTGTTTGAATTCCTCGTGCCGCCAAGACTCGCCGTAACGCATCAGGCCACTGTTCTGGTAATCGCTGCCAGCCCTCACTCTCGCGCTCAATTATTTTTTCAGCAACCACTACCAAAACTTCCAACAATCAAATGGTGTAATGGAATACTCACCATATTCGGGTATTTGTAATCGTATCGTAGACAGCTTATTTGTTTTGCAGTGTTGCCAAAGTGGGTCAAATATTTTCACATCTAATTGCTGTAATTGCTGCTGCCAATCCGCTTCCGTATCAATATCCTCCAGCAACCATAGATTCTGACCCGACTTCAGCGAGCCGGTACAATAATCAGTAGTATTTTTTATTGAACAATTCGCCCGTACCGCTAATTTCTCGAGCAGAGGATGTCCTCCTTGTATGCTAGCCCAAGCCTTATCTTTAGCAATAAACTCTCCTGCACCCCAAAACCAAATACTATTAATGGGCAGTTTTCCATTATTAACGCGCTGTTGATTGATGTCACAATCATAAAGCTTCATTTGAATTTCATTCCATAATCGAATCCAATCCTGACGGTCAGCTCCTACTGGGAGAAAAGACTGTACATTTTTCCCCGATACTTCTGGTAATGCACTAAAACTAATATCGGGCATTGATTTTAACCTTAAAAACCACTTATCTGCTTGCTCACAAATCAGTTCACCACCCCATTCATCCAAAAGTACTTGTATTTCAGCAATCAGCCCTTGAGCTTCGTCAAAACTGATATCTAAATTGTCTGCAAATAACAATAAACGATCACGATCTGGATGAAGATAACAAGGGTCGGCTCTTAATATTCCCTCTTGGCCTAACAAAGCACTCACAATAGGTAAATCAGCACCGGTAATTGGCATTTGACTAAAATGACTTAATAACAAGCGTTGTAAGCCAGTACTATCCGCCTGAAAGCGCGCTTTATTTATTATTTTACTAAGATACGGTGGCAGTATACTGGCATTGATTTTCTGGCCCAGTACATTAGCCATTCCTGGCAGCACAATGACCAGCTCAGTTTTTGTCATGCAGTGAGCAAAACTTGGCGAACAAATGGAATGGTTAAACGCCGTTTTTCGATCATAGAAGCTTTATCCAACCGCTGTAATAATGCCATTAACTCGCGCATATCACGGCTATGATGACGCAATAAATAGTGAACAACTTCTTCAGCCAAGTCCAAACCCCGTGATTGAGCCTGAACAATCAGTGCCTGCTGTTTAGCATCATCATTCAATGTTTCAAGCTGATAAATTAAGCCTGTCGCTAAACGAGAGCGTAAATCAGCCAACTGAATTTTACTCATCGCAGGGCTAGATGTTGATGCGATAACAAGCTGACAACCTGTATTTTGTAATCGATTAAAACAATGGAAAATAGCCTCTTCCCAATCTTTTAATCCTGCAATAGTTTCAAGTTCATCAATACACAATAAATCTAACTGTTCTAATGACAGCAAGACTTCTGGAGATGTTGTCCCCACTAAATCTGCTAAAGGTAGATAGACAGTCCGTTTACCCGACTGCTGAATCTGTTCCATAAGTGCAATTAATAAGTGCGACTTCCCTGAGGCAGCTTCGCCCCATAAATATAGAAAATCTATAGTTGATAAATCACAAAAGTCTCTCAATGCTTGTTGTAGTTCTGCTTGACTAAAATGAAAGTTAGACAGCTGATAAACGTGTTGTGGGTTTAAACCCAGTGGTAATTGTGTGGCGAATGATTGCACGACTATTCACCGCTATGTGCATACATTTGACTGGTCACATAGTGTTGATGTGTATGTCGCAATAACACCATAATAACCGCCGCCACCGGTAGCGCTAATAATACTCCGGTAAAGCCAAATAATTGCCCGCCGGCTAACACTGCAAAAATAACAGCAACTGGGTGTAAACCGATGCGCTCCCCCACAAAACGGGGTGTTAATATCACTGCTTCAACAGTTTGAGCCACCCCAAATACAACCACAACCATTGCTATTGGAAACCATTCATGAAATTGGAAAAATGCCGCAGCACCCGCTAAACCAATACCGACAATCAAGCCTAAATAAGGCACAAAACTAACAATACCAGCTATCACACCCACTAACAGTGCTAATTCAAGTCCAATCAGTGCAAGTCCAATAACATAAATAGTCGCTAAAGCAAGCATTACCATGACCTGCCCTCTCAAAAATGCGGCTAACATTTCATCACATTCCAATGATAATTCAACAACTTTGGGGGCATAGCGACGTGGTAATAATTCTCTGAATCGTGCGACCAGTAAATCCCAGTCTCGTAATAAATAAAAGGTTAATACTGGCACTAAAATTAGATTTATCAACCATTGCAGAACGATCACTCCAGAACGAGTCATATAACTAAATACACCACCGGCAACCTGACCAACTTCTGCCCAGTAATTACTTAATGCTTGTTTGATAGTATTGATATCGAATACCTCTACTGGAAAACCAACTGAGGATAGCCATGGCGTAACACTGGCATGAAGCACTGCCACATACTCCGGTAATTTACTAAATAACGAGCCTATTTGCGCTGTTAACAAGGGCAATAAAACTAATAACATCGCCAAACAAATCACCAATATTACGGCAAAAACGATTGTTACCGATAAGGTACGAGACAGTTTTTTAGTTTCTAATTTATCAACTAAAGGATCACCAAGATACGCCAATAATGCGGATATAAAGAAAGGCATTAATACTGCTGATAGCTGATAAAACACCCAAGCTACCGCCACCACAATAATAGCTAATAACAATTTATTATTGTCAGATATCCCTAATTTTTGATCTGCTGCCATGCCTTTAATCCCCACACTACAATATATTCTGTTCCACTGTTCAATACACTTGCCACCACTAACCACACACCAATAGTCACCATTGCTTGTAAATCAGGCAGCCATTGTTGTTGCAAGATCACTAATAATACTAAAAGGATCTGTAAGGTTGTATTAATCTTACTACTCCATAATGGCAATAATTTATACGAGCCTATTACATAATGGTATGAAATCGCACCTATAACAATCACTATATCTCGCGCTAATACTAGCCAGAGCAGCCACATCGGCAATAATGTTAACCAAGCTAATGCAGCAAAACTTGCCAGCAGTAATAGCTTATCTGCCAGCGGGTCTAATATTGAACCCAGCCGTGATTCCCAATCGTAATATTTTGCTAGAAAACCATCCAACCCATCAGAAAATCCAGCCAGTGCAAATAATATCAGTGCGATTCCAAACTGTTGTGTCAATAATGCCCACAGTACCGGCACCACCAATACAATCCTCAATAATGAGATCAGATTGGGTATATCTGATCGACTTAAGGTGATAATCGGTATCGTATCCTATTAGTAGCATTATAGGAGCTATCTTCAATCAAGACACGATCAACCGCTAGGGTCCGATTAAACACCGCAATATCACCCTTTAGTGCAATTGTGAGCTCAAGCATATCCGTATCTAAGCTAGATAATTTCACCTCAGAAATATATTGTAAATTTTCTAAGTAATTAACCACTTTAGAATAATCAGCATAATCCGTCACATTACTGATTTCTAATGAATACTCATGGTCATATTGACTCGTAACTACTTGAGTAAAACGCCTTGCCAAACGATCTGTCAATTCGTCAATACCGGTATTTAAGGCTCGGTGCATATCACCCCGAGACTGCCATTGATCGGATTCACCATTAACAAGAGATTGCCAACGAATTTGCACCGCACCATTATCAGAGACAGTCACTCTCGCCATTAATATTACTTGAGCCGCATAACGTTGTGATGCCTGCAAAACAGTTTCCGGAAAGCCGGCCCAAAGATCCGCAAATTGGACTTGATTTTGATCCTGCAAATCCATTAAGGGCATTAACATAGACAAACCACGCCTATCTGTAGCCTGAATAATTGTCGCCGGGATAACGTCTGCTATTCCATCGCTACCTATAATGCGTCTATTTTTACCATCATCGACTGCTAGCCATAATAAAACCTCCGGACGAGAGCTACTCCAAATAGGTAATCCAAGATTAGCTAATGATCTATTCAAATTATCTTTATTAAATTTCAACAATACTTCTAACTTATCAGGCTGGGTTAAATCATCACTGATCGTATTAACACGACGATATTGATATTGTTGAATAAGTTGCTCCGTTTTTGCCAATAATGGCGACAGATCAACAGTATCCAGTGCAGCCCGATTACCAACCACTTTGAGCACCACTTTCCGTAGCACTTCAGGAGCGACTTGGCGACGCTCTTGCTCATCCTGACTAGCGACAGGAAAATGTGATTGATATAAATCACTCACCTCAGCAGCGAAGCTATTGGCAGTGATCAATGAAATTAGAACAAAAAATAATCTATGCATTGTGGTATTCTATCACGCTGTTTTTATTGGCGTGAATGCCGATTTTTTACTTCAGGAATTTACCATGACAAACACCGTGGACTCCACCACCACATCCTTAAGTTATCGCGATGCAGGCGTTGATATTGAAGCTGGTAATGCTTTGGTAGATCGCATCAAACCATTAGCCGCTAAAACACGTCGTCCTGGTGTTATGGCTGGTCTTGGCGGCTTTGGAAGCATGTTTGAATTGCCATTAGACCGTTATAAACAACCTGTATTAGTCTCTGGAACTGATGGCGTTGGCACAAAACTGCGGCTTGCCATTGAATCAGGCATACACGATACCATCGGTATTGATTTGGTAGCAATGTGCGTCAATGACATCATTGTTTTGGGTGCTGAACCACTCTTCTTTTTAGATTATTATGCGACCAGTAAACTTGATATTGATGTTGCGACATCAGTTGTTTCAGGCATCGCTGATGGCTGCAGCCTTGCTGGTGCAGCTTTAGTTGGCGGCGAAACAGCAGAAATGCCGAGCATGTATCAAGACGGTGATTATGATTTAGCCGGTTTTTGTGTCGGTGTTGTTGAAAAAGACAATGTAATTGATGGCAGTCAAGTGCAGCTTGGCGATGTTCTTATTGGCATGGCTTCATCGGGACCACATTCAAATGGCTATTCATTAATCCGTAAAATTCTAGATCGAAGTAGTGATGAATTATCAACACCTTTTGGCGATAGCACATTAGGTGAGCACCTTCTGGCACCAACAAGAATTTACGTTAAATCATTGCTTCAACTTCATGAAAGCATTAATATTCACGCCCTATCTCATATCACTGGCGGCGGACTATTAGAAAATATCCCACGGGTATTACCTGACAATGTCAACGCAATCATTGATGCCAACAGTTGGCAGCGACCTGCTATTTTTGATTGGTTACAGCAACAGGGTAATGTCATTGATCAAGAAATGTATCGTACCTTCAATAACGGCATTGGCATGGTAGTTTGTGTTGCAGCACAAGATGCCGACAAAACTATCGAATTACTCACTCAATTAGGTGAATCTGCTTATCAGATTGGAAAAATAGCCGCATCAGACCAATCTGCTCCTGAAGTCATCATTTCTGCTTAATGGAAAAATCTGCTCATAAACAAGCCACTATAGTGATCCTGATCTCAGGACGCGGTAGCAATATGGTCTCCATTGTTGAAGCAGTTAAAAATAAGGACCTACCCATAAATGTTGCGGCAGTAATCAGTAATCGACCTAATGCTGCTGGTATAGACTATGCAAAACAAGTCGGCATTGCCACAGCCATCATTGACCATCAAAATTTTGAATCACGTCAACTATTTGATCTCGCCCTAGCAAAAGAAATAGATAATTACAGTCCAGACTTAGTCATCTTAGCTGGTTTTATGCGTATTTTGACCACTGGGTTTGTTGAGCATTTTTCTGGTAGACTCATTAATATTCATCCTTCATTATTACCAAAATACAAAGGATTACATACCCATCAACGTGCCATTGATGCAGGCGACAAAGAACATGGTGCTAGCGTTCATTTTGTTACCGCAGAACTTGATGATGGCCCTGTTGTCTTACAAGCACGAGTTCCTGTTCAAGCCGATGATACTGCAACTACATTAGCGAATAGAGTGCTGCAACAAGAGCATTTACTCTACCCGGAAGCCATTAGACAACTAATCTCAAGGAAGACCACCTAAAGCTGTAAAATTATGGCAAAATTAATCCGATTCATTCTACTGTTAATCCTCTCCCAGGGGCTTATTGCCCAAGAGCTACCTGATTTTTCAGCTAATTATTTAGTTGAATTAAATTCCCTACAAGCGGGTGAACTTAAACAAACACTCACCACTAACAGTGATGGTTCTCGGATCTTTAAATCAGCAACCCAAGCCAAGGGCATATTTGCATTTTTTAAACCTGATCTTGTTGAAGAAACCAGTGTATGGCATCAACAAGAGGAAATAATTATCCCTCAGACATACCTATATCAACGTACAGGTGGTAAAAAAGATAAGTATATGCAGCTCCATTTTGATTGGCCTGCTAATCGTCTACATATTAATGATAAAAAACAACCTTGGTCATTAGAACTAGAACCAAAAACATTGGATAAACTGGTTTATCAATTTGCACTCATGTCCGATCTTGCTGATCATAAAACAACATTTAACTATCGTATTGCTGATGGTGGAAGACTCAAAACATACACTATAAACTTACTTGAACATGAAATTATCTCAACCCCACTAGGCAAAATTGAAACAGTAAAACTTTTCCGTCAGCGTGAGAAAAAATCAAAACGTCAAACAACCTTGTGGTGTGCACCAGCATTGAATTATCTACCGGTTAAGCTTGAACATGTTGAAAAAGATGGAGCGGTATTCACTGCAGTACTTCGTCTCCTTAAAGGCATCAATACCGACAATGCTTTTAGCCCGTTAAGACAAAATAAAACCGAGATACCATAAGATCACTGATGATTAGAAAACAATTCACTATCATTAAAGAAACAACGCCTTACCAAGGTTTTTTTAGTTTAAAGACCTTTGAACTCAAACACACTCTCTATAAAGGTGGCTGGAGCAATACCATTACCCGCGAACTATTTCACCGCGGGAATTGTGTTGCGGTACTACTTTATGACCCCATACGTGATGAAATGGTCATCATCGAACAATTCCGAATTGGTGCAATGCAATTTCCGGATCAAGCTTGGTTATTAGAAATCGTAGCAGGCGCTATTGAACCGGGGGAAACTGCAGAACAGGTCGCTTATCGCGAATCAGTTGAAGAAGCAGGTTGTGAAATACAACAATTGATTAAAATTAATGACTTCTTCACCTCTCCTGGCGGCACATCAGAATTATTAACATTATTTTATGGCAAAGTAGATACCAGTAATGTCGGTGGTCTACATGGACTTGATCACGAAGATGAAGATATTTCAGTATCCACTATGAAGTTTGATGATGTTTATCAACTATTGCTTGATGGCAAGATCCTATCGGCGATCCCAATCATTGCCATTCAGTGGCTATTTATTAATCGAGATAAATTACGTCAAGCCTAATTTAGTTGGCAATAATTGAATAATTTGCCTGTAGGCAATGGCTCGCCCCTGCTGCAACGGTGATGACATCACCATCAGCATTAGCGGCTTCAACCCCCATAAAGACTTTATAGTCCTCATCTTGCACATCAGCCATTGATGCTGCAATTTTATCCCAAGGATTCCAAATAACAGCTGTTTTACAACCTATTGATTCTAACGTCAACTTACGATTCAACGCCGAATCATTAACCACTAATTTTGATGGTGGCGACTGGTAAACCCGATCCGTCTCACCGCTAACGACCAAGTTACCCGATTGAAGTTTTTGCACAAAATCATCTGTTTTATCGATATAAGCGATACCATCCAAATCGGCAACAGAAACAGCTCTAACATCACCAATATTTAAATACGCATGCAGTGCTTGAGTGATATCAAATGATTCGCCACCAATATTATTGGTGGTTAATTTAATATTGAGTGTTGGCCCTATTGTAATTTCAAGCTTTAATTGAAATTCATACGGCCACACAGCAATACTATCATCATTATGTTGTAAAGCTAATACCACACGAGTACTGCCATCAGCATTGCCGTCAGTAGCGAGCACATTCCATTGTTGATTACGAGCAAAACCATGTGCTGGCCGCCCAAAACCTGATGTATCATCCGCAAACCACGGCCAACAAATGGGGATGCCGCCTCTTATTGCTTTACCCTGTTGATAAATAGCCTTTTCACTTAAAAACAGTAAATCTTCAGTCTGATTAGCGGGCAAATAACTAAGTACTTGACCGCCATAAACTGAAATTTTTGCTTTGGCATATTTATTATCAACAATGATCATAAAGAAATCATTTTCCAGCTCAAAATAAAGCTGATTTTTAATGCCAAATTGCTCGTTTAATTGTATTAATGCATTGTGCATGTCTAATATTAATCCAATTTAAAACAGAAAAGACGGACTACATAAGTCCGTCAATTGTATATTCATAAAAATGAGCGTTTTTGTTCAAGTGCAAGGCGAATAAATTTCGAGAACTGGAATGTATGTTGATAATACATGAGGACTGCGGATAATTTTATTCAACGCTGAAATTGGGCAAAAAGACCATTTTTAGTGGTGATGACCGCCTTCACCATGCACATGCCCATGTTCAAGCTCTTCTTTGCTGGCTTCACGTACTTCACGGATAGTGACATCAAAGTTTAGATGAGTACCTGCCAAAGGGTGATTACCATCGACTGTAATCATCTCTTCTTCCATCGCCACAACCGTAACCATAACAGGACCTTGATCCGTCTCAGATTGAAACTGCATACCAAGCTCAATATTATCGATGCCAGCAAATAATTCTCGCGGCACTTCTTGTTTCATGTCCTCAACACGTTCACCATAACCATCTTTAGGCTCAATACTGGCTTTAACTTCATCGCCTGCTTCTTTACCTAATAACGCATCTTCTAAGCCATTGATAATATTTCCAGCACCATGCAAATAAGCTAATGGGCCTGCACCTTCTGAGCTATCAATCACTTCACCATCATTATCTGTCAACGTGTAATCAATAACTACCACGGCATTTTCTGTAACTTTCATATCCAATCTCCCAAAATATCTTATTTACATTTGTTTAATAACTGTTGCAGCATAATCACTACAACTTAAGGGTTCTACACCCACCATTTCAGCCAAATCACAGGTGACATTTGAGCCAGCAATTGCACCAGCCACACCAGCAACAACAAGATCCGCTGCTTCCATCCAGCCAAGATGACGTAACATCATTTCTGCTGACAAAATTAACGACGATGGATTGGCCATATTCTTACCTGCTAACGCGGGTGCAGTACCATGAGTTGCCTCAAACATAGCAACGGTATCCGATAAGTTTGCACCCGGGGAAATACCAATACCGCCTACCTGTGCTGCCAACGCATCCGAAATATAATCACCATTTAAATTCAATGTTGCCACAACATCATGGGCCAATGGATGTAATAGTATTTCTTGTAAGAACGCATCGGCAATGCAATCTTTGATGATAATATCTTTACCCGTATTCGGGTTTTTGAATGACTTCCATTCTCCCCCATCTAATGACTTAGCACCAAATTCTTGCTCCGTCAGATCATAGCCCCACTGTTTAAAGCCACCCTCGGTAAACTTCATGATATTGCCTTTATGCACAATCGTCACCGAATCACGACCGTTATCAATGGCATATTGCACAGCTTTACGAACTAAACGTTCTGTTCCTTGGCGTGACACCGGCTTAATGCCAATCCCAGATGTGTCAGGAAAACGAATTTTAGTCACGCCCATTTCATCTTGCAGGAATGTGATGAGTTTTTTAACATCATCACTTTCCGCAGCCCATTCAATACCAGCATAAATATCTTCCGAATTTTCACGGAAAATAACCATATCAATATTTTCAGGGGCTTTAACAGGGCTCGGTGTTCCAGGATAATAACGCACTGGACGTTGGCAAACATAGAGATCTAAGGTTTGGCGTAGAGCAACATTTAAAGAACGCATACCACCGCCGACAGGTGTCATTAATGGGCCTTTAATCGAAACAGCATAATCATTTAATGCTTGATATGTTTCTTCAGGTAAAAACTGGTCTTGTCCATAAATCTGCGTTGCTTTTTCACCAGCATAAACTTCCATCCACACAATTTTTCGCTCACGACCATATGCTTTGGCCACCGCGGCATCAATAACATCGATCATTACTGGGGTAATATCAGCACCAATACCATCGCCTTCAATAAACGGAATGATCGGGTTATTGGGAACATCTAAGGAAAAATCTGTATTGACGCGGATAGCTGAACCATTATCCGGTACACTGATATTCTCGAAAGCCATTAAGCAGGCTCCTGATAATTGAAAGCCGCACATTTTACCACATCAATCCGACTCACTACATGCCAAATAAATCCTTTAATTAAAAGCCAGTGGAAGTTCGACCCAAAAAGTAGATCCTTTCCCTTCTTCACTATGAAAGCCGATATGACCTCCCATGACTTCAACTATTTGTTTAGTCAGCATTAAACCAATACCTGTTCCTTCTATCACAGAATTTTCATAGTCTAATCGCTCGAAAGCGGTGAATAATTTATCATGATTTTCTTTAGTAATGCCTTCACCAGTATCCGTTATTTCTATCCTTAGATATTGGCTGTCAGTGTTATAGCTAGATAAGGTAATAGAGCCACCTTCCCGATTATATTTAATCGCATTGCTTAATAGATTGAGAAACACCTGTTTTAATTTAGTGCTATCGGCTCGAACCATAATGACATCGCCGCTTATATCATTATTAAATTTTATTTGACGCTTTGATGCATCTGCTTGCAATAAAGGAATACATTTAGCCACTATTTCATTAACAGCCACATCTTCGATAGTCATTGAAGTATCACCCGCTTCAATTTTTGCCAATTCCAACACATCGTTCACTAACGCTAACAAGTGACTACCACTATTAAAGATAAAATCGACATTTTCACACTGTTCTTTATCCATCGCTTTAGTATCCATTTTCAGTAATTGGGCAAAGCCCAAAATAGCATTTAAAGGTGTCCTAAACTCATGGCTCATAGAAGAAAGAAATTTGGATTTAGCTTGATTAGCTACTTCAGCATAATTTTTAGCTTCAATCAAATCAGTAGAGATTACTATTGATTTAATTAATATTTTTCGATAAGTATATCCAGCGGCCATCATGGCAAACATATATATTACCAACATCATAGAGAGTATGGAGTAAGTACTGGAAGGCTGTACATAAAACCAAAATACACTGGGTAATATAATCACCCAGATATATATAAAATAAACCTGTAATACAACACCTAAAGTTGCTGCTGCACCTGAAGTTAAACCTCCGAAAGCAAAGACAAGTGCTACTGGAGCGATTAAATCATTATAAGGCGCAAAGAACCAAATACTCCCCCCCCATAAAAGGCCTGATAATGTGGTCAAAGTAATAAAAATTAAATACCAAGCTTTCATATTAAGAGTGTCGTCTGTTTTACTATTAACCTTGTAAACAGTAAAAGCACGTATTATTGTCAATGCACCTAATGTCAAAAACCAATAGAGTAATCGTTCATGCTCGACTTGCCCCCACAATACAGCAAGTACTAGTGAAGCAAGGAGAATGTTAACCACCAATCCCGTAATTGCACCTTGATATAAAAACCGAATAGATTCAGTCTTTTCATCAACAAATTGTGTATCATTTGTTTTTATTACTTGCTCTGACATTATCTTTGTCTCTAGCCCCTTTTGACAAAATATTTACAACCAGCAGAATACATTAATCTAACCAAACCTACGAACCATTTTTATTGCTATCCTCATGACCAAACTAATCCTTTTTAATAAACCTTTTGACGTGCTCACTCAATTTACCGATGACGCAGGACGCAAAACATTAAAAGACTTTATTGATATGACTAAAGTCTATCCTGCAGGCCGCCTTGATCGCGACAGCGAAGGACTTGTTTTATTAACAGATTCAGGTGAATTGCAACATCAAATCAGTGATCCAAAATACAAACTCGAAAAAACGTATTGGGTACAAGTTGAAAATATTCCCAGCCCAGAAAGTCTAGATAAATTACGCACCGGTGTAAAACTTAAAGATGGTCGAACCTTGCCAGCGAAAGTTCGCCTAATCAATCCGCCTGATCTTTGGCCAAGAAATCCCCCCATACGTGAACGAAAACAAATTCCAACCCAATGGTTAGAACTTAAAATAACCGAAGGCAAAAACCGCCAAGTCCGAAGAATGACAGCGGCTATAGGCTACCCAACTTTGCGCTTAATTCGCTATGCCATAGGTGATTGGACTCTTGCAGACCTAGAACCAGAGCAATGGAAACAAGTTTCAGTGCCAACATCCCTATTGGCCATGATAAAATCTGCCAATGATTTGGACACCAAGAACCACAGTCGCCGCCGTAATCGAAAACGAAAACCGCTTTCTAATGGTCGAGGAACAAATAAACGGTAAAATGACACTCAATCAACCAGCAGGACATTTAGAGTCTGGAGAAAGCCTAATTGAAGCGGTGATTCGTGAAACCCAAGAAGAAACAGCATGGCTGTTTAAACCAACAGCCATGGTGGGTATTTATCGCTGGCAGCATCCCGTTAATAACGATACTTATATACGATATTGCTTTACTGGTGATGCTATTCAATTTGATGCTGAGCAAAAACTTGACCCTGATATTCATCAAGCCTTTTGGTTAAATCAAAAACAATTACAGCAAAGACAAGTAGAAATGCGCAGTCCATTAGTAATGGACTGTTTTAATGATTATTTAGCCGGTCAACGCTATCCTTTAACCCTATTACATAATTAAATATGTCAGAAAAAAATAATAATAAAATCGTCGTTGGCCTTTCTGGCGGAGTGGACTCTTCGGTCGCAGCTCTACTGTTACAACAACAAGGCTATAATGTCGAAGGCATGTTTATGAAAAACTGGGTGGATTTTGCTGAAGAAAGCGAATGCACCATTGCTGAAGATCGTGATGATGCTAACGCCATCGCCGATAAGATTGGCATCCCGTTCCATGAAGCAAACTTTGCCATGGAATATTGGGATTTTGTATTTAAGAATTTCCTTGATGAATATACCGCTGGCCGCACACCTAACCCTGATATCTTGTGTAATCGCGAGATTAAATTTAAAGCTTTTTTAGATCATGCCATGCAATTAGGTGGTTATATGATCGCTACGGGTCACTATGCCCGAATCGAACAACGTGATCATGGCTTCCATTTATTAAAAGGCCTCGATCATAATAAAGACCAAAGTTATTTCTTATACACCTTGGGACAAGATCAACTATCACGCACCCTATTCCCCTTAGGTGAGCTGCCTAAACCCGAAGTAAGACGCATTGCTGAACAAGCCGATTTCATCACTCATGATAAAAAAGACAGTACCGGTATTTGTTTTATTGGTGAGCGTCGCTTTCGTGAGTTTTTAAGTCGTTATATTCCTGCACAACCCGGTGAAATGCAAACACCAGATGGTGAGGTTATTGGTCAACATTCAGGCCTGATGTATTACACCTTGGGCCAACGCCAAGGCTTAGGGATCGGCGGCCGTAAAGATAGCAGTGGCGAGCCTTGGTTTGTTGCTGGTAAAGATATGGAAAACAAAATTCTTTATGTCGTGCAAGGTGATCATCCTTGGCTACATAGTCAATCATTAAAAGCTGAACAATTATCATGGGTAGCAGGTCACCCACCAAACTTACCTTGTAAAGCAATGGCAAAAACCCGTTATCGCCAGCCCGATCAAGCCTGCATCATCACTCAAGATAAAGAGGGCAAAATTAATGTTGAATTTGAACAACAGCAACGAGCCGTAACGCCCGGTCAATCCGTGGTGTTTTATCTTGATGATGATTGCTTAGGCGGCGGTATTATTGTCAGCACGGATGCACCAGGTATCCATCCATGACCATTAATAATCGAGAACGTGATCGTATTATTGCCTTAGCAGCATTAGTTCAAGCGGTGACATTAGTCCAACAAATTGCTGAAACAGGCCAAGTGAATCAAGCCGAGTTTGAAACTTTATTAAATAGCTTACTGGAAACTGATGCAACAACAACTGAAGCTGTTTATGGTGATATCAGCCAACTAAAGTCCGGTCTAAAACAACTAAACCAGCAACTTTCAAAAAAGAAATCTAAACAAGATATAAGCCAGCTTCGTCATATCATTAACTTATTGCATCTCGAACGAAAATTGGCAAAACGGCCTACTATGCTTGATTTAATCAGCCGTGAAATTGAGCAGATCCCACAACAAATTGACTATTTCGGTGAAATTAATAACCCTCAAGTGATTGCCCGTTTTGCCGATATCTATCATCGCACTATTAGTGAATTAACACCTCGTATTCATGTACATGGCGATCACAGCTTTTTATTGCAACCTTATAATGTCAATCGCATTCGTTCGCTATTATTGGCTGGAATTCGGGCGGCTATGTTATGGCATCAAAAAGGTGGTCGACGCTGGCAGTTTATTTTTCAGTCAAATAAAATACTTAACATAGCGACTGAACTCTATCCATCTGATGAAACAAATACTGACTTTGACAGCACTAAAAAATAAGCTGTAGATAATCCAGCCGAGCCAAAAATCATGCACATCACCACAATTTGATAATGGGCTGCAACAATCGGGGAAACACCCGATAATATTTGCCCTGTCATCATGCCTGGCACCGCCACTATACCAACAGCAAACATGGAATTTATAACAGGAATAAAGGCTGCCTGAAATGCAATAGTTCTCGCCTTTTCATAACTAACATCACGTTGTAGTTCAGCACTCAAGCGTTCCGCAGCCAAACTCACACTATTCATTGCGTTAGCAAAAATCATCCCTGCCAATGGAACCATGTATTTAGCTTCAAACCAAGGGTTCAAATTAACGACAAATTGTGTAACCAGTAGTAAGGTAAAGCCGCCACCTACCGCAATTGCCCAAAAGGCTTGTTTGTACAAGATCAATCGCTGTGCTTTTACCGTACCCAGAGCAATCCAACTTGCTGCGGTAACCATTACAATCATTACTAACACCACTAACCACACACTTTCCGCATGGAAAATAGTCGTCAATACATAACCAATTAATAACAATTGTACTAACATTCTCAACACTGAATAAATGGCATTACCAGCATCCAATGACCATTTATATAAAACAATAATAACCAGAAATACTGGAATAAAAGCTAGCGCCAAATTAAATGTCGAAATGACTTGCATTGATGAATTCACTTTATCACTCCACATAAAAATGGCCGCTATCACTCATGATAAACGGCCACATTAACAAGTTAATTATATATTATAATCAAGCAATTGAACGCTTATACTCATCCATTTCATTAAAGTTTAAATAACGATAAATTTCATTAGACATAGGCTTAATACCCGCTACTTTTTGTTGATATTCTTCAACTGTTGGTAATCTGCCCATACTGGCAACCACTGCTGCTAATTCAGCTGAGGACAAATACACATCGGCACCATTACCTAAACGATTAGGGAAGTTACGTGTTGAGGTTGATACCACCGTAGCATTGTCTGCAACACGTGCTTGGTTGCCCATACACAATGAACAGCCCGGCGTTTCGGTGCGAGCACCAACGCGACCAAAAGTACTATAAACACCTTCTTGTTGTAGTTGATGTTGATCCATTTTGGTTGGCGGAGCAACCCACAGTTTAGTAGGTAAGTTACCCATATTCTCAAGTACTTTACTAGCCGCTCGGTAATGGCCAATATTGGTCATGCACGAACCTATAAAGACTTCATCAATCTCAATTCCAGCAAGCTCTGATAATGGTTTCACATCATCTGGGTCATTGGGACATGCTAACAATGGTTCCGTAATGTCAGTCAAATCGATTTCAATTATTTCGGCATATTCAGCATCTACATCTCGTTCTAATAACTGAGGATCAGCCAGCCAAACTTTCATGGCATCTATACGACGTTGAAGGGTACGTGCATCTTGATAACCCTCTGCAATCATCCATTCCAATAATGAAACATTAGAGTTCAAAAATTCAATGATAGGCTCTTTATTCAAATGAACAGTACAGCCATTTGCTGACCGTTCAGCTGACGCATCTGACAACTCAAATGCCTGCTCAACTTTTAAATCTGGTAGACCTTCAATCTCTAATACTCGACCATTAAAGATGTTTTTCTTACCTTTTTTCTCAACCGTCAATAAACCTTTTTGAATCGCTACATATGGAATCGCATTGACTAAATCACGTAAAGTAATGCCTGGTTGCATTTCACCTTTAAAACGTACCAATACTGATTCCGGCATATCTAATGGCATCACACCTAAAGCTGCAGCAAAAGCCACTAGTCCTGAACCGGCAGGAAAGCTTATACCAATCGGGAAACGGGTATGAGAATCGCCACCTGTACCTACAGTATCAGGTAAAACCATACGATTTAACCATGAGTGAATAACACCGTCTCCCGGGCGCAATGACACGCCTGATCGGGTACTAATAAAATCAGGTAAGGAATGTTGCAACTTGATATCAACAGGTTTGGGATAAGCAGCGGTATGGCAGAAAGACTGCATCACTAAATCGGCTGAAAAACCCAAACAAGCCAGCTCTTTTAATTCATCACGAGTCATTGCACCGGTGGTATCTTGTGAACCCACCGTTGTTACTTTTGGCTCACAATAGGTGCCTGGACGGACAGCTTCAACACCACATGCACGTCCTACCATTTTCTGAGCCAAGGTATAACCTTTGCCCGTATCATCAGGTGTAATAGGCCTTAAAAAGACTTCCGATGAATCTAAACCCAATGTTTCACGTGCTTTATCTGTTAAACCACGGCCAATAATAAGCGGGATACGACCACCTGCTCGCACTTCATCTGGCAATGTTGTTGGACGTATCGTAAAGCTTGATAACTCTTCACCAGCTTCATTGGTGATTTTACCTTGATAAGGATAAATGGTAATCACATCACCCATATTCAAAGATTGCACATCACATTCAATCGGTAACGCACCAGAATCTTCAGCAGTATTAAAGAAAATCGGGGCAATATTATTTCCTAATACCACACCACCCTGACGTTTATTCGGCACAAAGGGGATATCGTTACCCATATGCCATAACACCGAGTTAATCGCCGATTTACGAGAAGAACCGGTACCCACCACATCACCAACATAAGCCAGCGGGTGGCCTTTTTGTTTCAACTCTTCTATTTTCTGCAAACCATCCGGCATCTTGCTAACTAACATCGCTTTGGCGTGTAAAGGAATATCTGGTCGACTCCACGCTTCTGTCGCGGGTGACAAATCATCAGTATTGGTTTCACCAGGCACTTTAAATACCGTAACCGTAATACTCTCTGGCAACACTGGTTTAGCTGTAAACCAATCTGCATCAGCCCATGCTTGTACTACTCGCTTGGCATAATCATTAGTAGCTAATTTTTCAATCACATCATGATAGGCATCATAAATAAGTAATGTTTTTGATAAGGCCTTTTCTGCTTCTGCAGCAGTATCCTCTTGATCCAGCAAATCAATTAATGGTTGAATATTATAGCCACCCATCATAGTGCCTAATAAGGCTGTCGCTTTAACCGGATCAATTAATGAGCACGCTACTTCACCTTTGGCAACATCGGCTAAAAAGCCGGCTTTAACATAAGCAGCTTGGTCGACACCTGGCGGTACTCGATGAATGAGTAAGCCTAACAATTCATCACTAACATCTGTTTCCGGTTGTTTTAGTAATTCGACAATTCCTGAAACTTGTTCAGCATCTAAGGCTAAAGGTGGTAAATTTTCTTGTGCACGTTGTTCAACGTGTTTTTGATATTCAGTCAGCACGCAGTTCTCTCCGGTGTTGAGGTAGTAAAAGCTTATTTTAACATGCTCATCGAAGCAAACCTTAGATCTGATATAATTTTCCACATATTTTTAGCTTAATTTGAATGGAGTATTCATGGATCTTACCTCGCTCACGGCGATCTCACCTATTGATGGTCGTTATGCCGATAAAACCAAGGCATTACGTCCCTATTTTAGTGAATATGGCTTATTACGCGCACGTGTTGAAGTTGAAGTCCGTTGGCTGCATTTATTAGGTGCTAATGCCGATATCGCCGAAGTACCCAAACTCAGTAGCGATGCCGAATCCTTTCTCAATGCTATGGTCAGTAACTTCTCCGTTGAAGATGCAGCAGAAATCAAAGATATTGAACGTGAAACCAATCATGATGTAAAAGCCGTTGAATATTTTATAAAACACAAATTCAAAGCTAACAGTGAGCTTCATAAAGTCAGTGAATTTGTCCACTTTGCTTGTACTTCTGAGGATATTAATAATACTTCTTACGGCATCATGCTCAAAAGTGCTCGTGAACAAGTTATTTTGCCTGAAATGGATACCTTAATCGGCGCTATTCGTAAACTAGCGATTGAGCATGCTGAAACACCGATGATGTCACGTACTCATGGTCAACCGGCATCGCCAACAACCTTGGGTAAGGAAATGGCTAATGTCGTTCAACGACTTGAACTTCAGCGTACTCATGTGGCGGCAGTGCTTCTTTACGGCAAAATGAATGGTGCTGTCGGAAACTATAATGCCCATCTATCAGCCTATCCCGATGTCGATTGGCCAATGATGGCGCATAGTTTTGTGACCGGTTTAGGTTTACGTTGGAATAAATATACCACCCAGATTGAACCGCATGACTATATGGCTGAATTATTCCAAGCGCAGATCCGGTTTAATACTGTATTAATCGATTTTTGCCGAGATATATGGAGTTATATTTCAATTGGTTTTTTCAAACAAAAAACCATCAAAGGTGAAATTGGCTCATCAACTATGCCACACAAAGTGAATCCTATTGATTTTGAAAATGCCGAAGGAAATTTAGGTTTAGCCAATGCGATGTTTGACCATCTAGCAATCAAACTACCGATCTCTCGTTGGCAACGTGATCTGACAGATTCAACTGTATTGCGTAATCTTGGCGTGGGGTTTTCACATTCATTATTGGCCTATAGCTCGGCATTAAAAGGCATTAGTAAACTGGAAGCTAACCCTAAAGCCATGGCCAAGGATCTTGATAATAATTGGGAAGTATTAGCCGAACCAATTCAAACAGTTATGCGCCGGTATGGCATTGAAAACCCTTATGAAAAGCTAAAAGAATTGACCCGAGGACAACGAGTCAATGAGCAAATTATGCTTGATTTCATTAATAGCTTAGATCTACCTGAAGAAGCAAAAATAAGTTTACGTCAGCTAACACCGGCAAATTATATTGGTAATGCTGCTGAACAGGCTCGTAATTGTTAACTAATGAGTGACAACGATCATCTTACTGAACAATCAGAACAACTGATTCAGTTTGATGGTCGTGATCAAGCACAATCGCTCATTTTACAACTTGCCCAACAGGCAAAACGGCAAATCTGCTTTTTGGGCAATAATATCGATCCGATACTATTTGATAATACTGAGTTTGTAGACTGCATCAGTGAATTTGCCCGTCGGTCTGATAAAACCATCATCAAATTACTTATTCATTCTAGCCAAACTAATATTCAAAATGGTCATCGCTTAATTCCGTTAATTCAACGTCTCACCAGCTCAATTCAGCTTAACATCACCGCCGAGCAGCACCAAGACTCATTGAATATGTTTATGGTTGTGGATAAGACTAGCTATTTATATTGTCCAAGTTACTTACGTTATCAAGGAAAGTGCTGTTTTCATGATCCTACCGAAGCACGTGATCTTAAAAAAACATTTAATGATCGATGGGATAACAGTATGCCAGACACCATGACAAGGAGATTAAATATATGAAAACATTAGCCTTTATCATTTTTAGCATTATCAGTTGCACCTCTTGGGCAGCGGCCAAAATTGAAACCATACAATTAAATCACCGCTTAGCAACTGAAGTCCTTCCTGAAATTCAGGCCTTCTTACCCAAAGAAGCAACGGCAAGAGCTTTTAATCACTTTATTATCCTCAAAGCAGAACCGAAAGTTATTAATGATATTAAACTATTAATCAACAAGCTTGATACCCCACTACAACGACTTAAAATATCGGTAATAAAAACTGATGAAATTTTATCTGATCAACAAGGTTCTCAAGATAATGCCACTATTGTATTAAGCAATGATGGATTCTCTGGCAATCTATCGGTAAACAGATGGTCAACCAATAGTGCAAACCATAGCAATCAACATTATCAAGCACAAGGCATTGCCGGCCGACCTATATTACTCACCCTGGGGCAAGATATTCCACAGCAAGAACAATATTTAGTACTCCGACAAGATGGCGATCTTGCCGTGCAATCTAATACTTACTATCTTAATATTAATAATGGTTTTCAGGCCGTTGCTACAATATTACCTAATCACCAAGCCACTATTGATATTCACCCAATGTTCAAGCAATTTAATAAACGTGATGGCACTATCGAAAAAAGTGAAGTTATTAGCAGCGTAGCCGGCCCTGTTGGACAATGGATCGAGCTGGGACAAATTGATAATGAAAAAAATATCGAAAATCAAGGTTCAACACGTTACCATACTCACCGCCAACAACGACAAACAATCTACATCAAAGTAGAAAATGTGTCTTCACATTAAGTAAACGAGATTTTATGGATATTAAACAAGCGATCATCAGTCGCCGTTCTGTTAAACATTTTGATTCTGATCATAAAATGACAGAATCAGAAATCAATGAATTAATGGAGTATGCAATACTGTCACCCACCGCATTTAATGTTCAGCATTGGCGTTTCGTTCAAGTAAAAGATGCTCAAAAACGACAGCAAATACAAGATGCCAGTTGGGGTCAGGAGCAAGTTACTAAAGCCTCATTATTATTAATTCTTTGTGCCGATCTTAATGCCTGGGATAAACAACCAGAACGTTATTGGCAACATGCTCCCAAAGAAGTACAAGACTTTCTCCTGCCGACAATTGAAAACTACTATACCAATCATCATCAAGCGCAACGTGACGAATGTATCCGTTCAACTAGTATTGCCGCAATGAATATTATGTTAATGGCCAAAGAAATGGGCTACGATAGCTGCCCAATGGATGGTTTTGATTTTGACCAAGTTGCTAAAATTATCAACCTACCTCATGACCATATCATCACCATGATGATCACTGTTGGTAAAAAGAAAGAAGATGCACGCCCCCGTGCCGGCCAATTACCATTAAGTGATGTTTTTCTAACCGATAATTTCTAGTTTATCTCAGTATAGGGGGAGCCGCTTCAGATACAGCATTGCGCCCTTTTCGTTTAGACATATACAAGGCGCGATCTGCCCGCTGTAAAAAACTATCGACACCTTCCGATGGAACATAACGCGCCACACCAAATGACATCGTAATGACACCCAATGATTCCCCAGTGTCTCGACGTTTAATACGTTTAGAAGCGATTTCCTTACGAAGTGACTCTGCTAGTTTTTTGGCATTATCAAGACTGGTATTGAGTAAAGTAACGGTAAACTCTTCTCCCCCATATCGCGACACCAAATCTCGGCCTTTAACCACGCCTTTCATTGTATTTGCAACCATTTTAAGAACTTGATCACCGACTAAATGACCATGACTGTCATTTATATTTTTAAATAAATCAAGATCACAAAATATAAGACAAACTTCAATACCGGTATTATCTGCATCTTGGGTTACTTTTGTGATGACCGCGTCAAAAGATTTACGATTAGCCAATTTTGTCAGTGAATCTGTTTTTGCTTGTTGCTTAGTTTCATTAAGATCTTTTTTCAGATCTTGCATTTCACTCATTGCAGAATTAAGTCGTTCAGATAACAGTTCAGTTGAAGACATCGCTGCATTAGTCTGCACCAAGACCTCTTCAATAACCGCTTGAATATCAACTTGCTCCATCTCAGGTTGCAATTTCGCCAATGATTGAGTCAGCTTTTTATTCGATTCGCTGGTGGTATTTACACCATTATTGACATAATTTAAGATCTCTTCTAATACTTGTCTCAAATTTTGACGAAAATCTAATAACTCAATCTGATCTTTTTCACGATCAAAAAACCGTTGGTATAAATCGGCACTTTGCTTGTCCGATAACTGACCATGATCTTCAAGATGTTGTTCAACCGCATCCGATAGTGCAATATTATTTCCTGATACATACTCGTACCAAACTGCATAATTTGCAGGTGTTGGGGCAATATCATATTTATTCATCAATGGAATGACGAGTCGCATATACTCTGCTGCCTGCTCCTGATATTCACCGTATTCCATAATTTCCTAAGACATCCTTTACTTAGTTTTTTGTATGTCTACCTGCAATCTTCAACCTTAAAGCATTCAATTTAATAAAGCCTTCGGCATCTTTCTGATTATAGGCACCATCATCATCTTCAAAGGTTGCAATTGATTCATCAAATAGGCTATTTGTTGCTGAAGCACGTCCGACGATTATTACATTACCCTTAAACAGTTTTAGTTTAACCTTTCCATTTACTGTTTTTTGTGACGCATTTATCATTTCTTGCAACATTTCTCGCTCTGGTGACCACCAATAGCCGTTATATATCAGACTTGCATAACGTGGCATCAATTCATCCTTTAAATGCGCCACTTCACGATCTAGAGTCAAAGATTCAATTGCACGATGTGCTGGTAACATAATGGTTCCAGCAGGTGTTTCATAACAACCACGTGATTTCATACCCACATAGCGGTTCTCAACGATATCAAGGCGACCAATACCATTTTCACCACCTACTTTATTGAGATATTCCATCACCTGAGCTGGCGACATTTCTTTACCATTAATAGCGACTATGTCACCTTTTTGATACGTCAATTCAAGATAGGTCGCTTTATCAGGCGCATTTTCTGGTGAAACAGTCCAACGCCACATTGATTCTTCAGGTTCAGCCCATGGATCTTCAAGAATATCACCCTCATAAGAAATATGAAGTGAATTAGCATCCATTGAATAAGGTGATTTTTTACCGCGCTTCATCTCAACTGGAATATTATGTTTTTCGGCATAATCTAATAGACTTTGACGAGAATTCAAATCCCATTCCCGCCATGGCGCTATCACCGTAATATCAGGGCTTAATGCATAAGCACCTAATTCAAAACGTACTTGATCATTACCTTTACCCGTCGCGCCATGTGAAATAGCTTGAGCACCAGTGTCTTTGGCAATTTCAACTAAGCGTTTGGCAATTAATGGACGGGCAATTGACGTTCCAAGTAAATATTCACCTTCATAAATCGTATTAGCTCGAAACATAGGAAACACATAATCACGGGCAAATTCTTCACGCAAATCTTCAATATAAATCTCTTTAATGCCCATAGCTTCTGCCTTAGCACGTGCAGGCTCGACCTCTTCACCCTGACCAATATCAGCCGTAAATGTCACCACCTCACAATCATAGGTATCTTGTAACCATTTCAGAATAATGGAAGTATCAAGGCCGCCGGAATAGGCCAGCACGACTTTATTAATATTAGACATTTATGTGTTGTTTCCTGTAAAACTTTGGACTTATTAAATATAACAAAACATTATATCAAACACCGCGGGTTGCAAGCACCTCTTTCACGGCTTGACGTTCATTGCCTTTACAACTGATTCGGCGTGGCGCATCTAGGTATTTCAACTTAAAACCAAGCCTTTTATACAATTTTACAATCCGCTCTGTAGCCTGGTTAGACAACACAACAGGACCTTGATGTTCTATCAACCATTCTGCAAGACGAACTTGATCATCCCAAGAAAACCCTTGCTGTGAATACTGCCTAAATGGTACATCATAGGGGGGGTCAGCATAAATAAAATCACCCATTCTTAATTTTAAATCAGCGAAATCAGTATTCGTAAATGTCCAATCAGATAATATTGATTGATAATTCAAAAAATCTGCTTGGTAGTTAATTTTTTTATAACGTCCAAATGGCACATTATATCCACCCGATTTATTAAATCGGCATAAACCGTTATAGCCTGTTCGGTTGAGGTAATAAAATAGCTGTGCCGTCGTATTAGCAGCATTGCCTTTTCGATTTAAACGATTAAATGTATCCCGATGTTGATAATAAGCTTTTTCATCATTTTCTAGTAAAATACCATCCAATACTAGACCTTGTTGAATTTGCTTGTAGAAATTGATCACCGAAGGATTAACATCATTCAATAATGCTGCTTGGGGCTGTAAACCTAGGGCGACAGATAAACCGCCACAGAATGGTTCTACCAGTCGAGAATTAGGATGTTTAGCCCATAGTTTTTCAAGCTTAGGTATAAGCCATCGTTTCCCCCCCGCCCACTTAAGCGGAGGACGTAACGACTTGATTTCCGCTGTCATCTACAACATGTTGAGGCCTTTGCATGAGATATATTTTCCGTTATGGCAAGACAAAATGTTCTGGAAAGCATCGTGTACACAACGTACATGAGCATTTTCAGATCATTTTTAACGCCTCCAGGACGGAAAAGATGAATCATTCAAAGATCTCTATTTAGAGTGAAGTGTTTTACGTGGTGGCATTAAATCCGTGATACTGCCTTCAGCCATTTCCGCAGCAAATCCTAGCGTTTCAGATAAGGTTGGATGCGGATGAATGGTCAAACCAATATCTTCGGCATCAGCACCCATTTCTAAAGCTAAAACAGCCTCTGCAATTAATTCACCAGCATTAGGCCCTACAATTCCTGCACCAATAATTTTACCTGTTTCTTTTTCAAATAAAGCTTTGGTTAATCCTTCACTACGACCCAAGCTTAGACTCCGGCCACTAGCTGCCCACGGGAATGCACCCTTAACATAATTAATTTTTTGAGCTTTAGCTTCTGTTTCAGTGACGCCCATCCATGCCACTTCAGGATCAGTATAAGCAACAGAAGGAATTGTCATCGGATCAAAGGCTGATTTCAAGCCTGAAATGACTTCGGCAGCTACTTTCGCTTCATGTACCGCTTTATGAGCTAACATCGGTTGACCAACAATATCGCCAATCGCATAAATATGTGGCACATTGGTTGTCATTTGAGCATCGACATTAATAAAGCCATAATCATCTACCGCCACACCAGCCAATTCTGCATTAATCAATTTACCGTTAGGTGAACGACCAACAGCCACCAATATTTTGTCGTAAATAGCTGTCTCTGGCGCATCTTTTCCTTCCAGTGAAACTTTAAGACCTTTCTTCTGTGGTTCGATTTTTGCTACTTTAGTATTGAGGTAAATAGCTTGGTACTGCCCCTGCACTTTTTTCAGCAATGGCTTAACGATGTCTTTATCCACACCGGGAATTAAACTATCTTGCATTTCAACAACCGTTATTTTTGAACCTAAAGCGTTATATACAGTTGCCATTTCCAAACCAATGATGCCACCACCAATTACCAATAGGTTTTTAGGTACATCTTCCAAATCTAGTGCATCGGTAGAATCCATCATTCGAGGATCATCATTTGGGAAAACTGGGATTTCAGTGACTCGCGAACCGGCGGCAATAATGCAATTATCAAATGAAATACTTTGTTGACCATCAGCTGTTTGCACTTGCATAGTATTTATTCCAGAGAAAGCAGCTTCACCTTGTACAATTGTTACTTTACGTTGCTTAGCTAATGCTTTTAAACCACCGGTTAATTGATTGACGATGCTATTTTTCCAACCTTCAATTTTACGTATATCGATTTCTGGAGCAGCGAAGACAACACCATGCTCGCCCATATCAGCTGCTTCGTTAATAATTTGTGCGGTATGTAATAAAGCTTTAGAAGGAATGCAGCCTACGTTTAGACAGACACCGCCAATTCTCTCGTGACGTTCAACCATCACAACTTGTTTACCTAGATCCGCTGCACGGAAAGCGGCGGTATAACCACCAGGACCAGAACCTAAAACTAATACTTCAGCATGCAAGTCGGCATCGCCAGCGATGGTTGTCACAGCTGTTGATACTGGAGCCTCCACTATTGGTTTATCGACCACGTCTTGTTTTGGTGATTCTGACTCAACTTTGGCAGTAGTTGTTTCTAAAGTTAAAATCACACTGCCTTCTGCCACTTTATCGCCAACGGCGACATTTAAACCAACAACTGTACCATTCATACTGCTAGGAATTTCCATCGCAGCCTTGTCAGATTCTAAGGTAATGATGTCTTGGTTTTCTTCTATTTCATCACCAACCGCGACTAATACTTCAATAATTTCGACTTCATCAAAATCACCAATGTCAGGGACTTTTATTTCAATTACACTCATAACATTACCTTTCTAATATCAGATAACGTTTGACTCAAACAAGTGGTAAATCGCGCACCCATTGCACCATCAACAACACGGTGATCATAGGAAACTGATAACGGCAACATCAGACGAGGTTCAAATTCTGAGCCATTCCAAACTGGCTGCATTTTATGTCGACCTACACCCAAAATAGCAACTTCCGGAGCATTGACAATTGGCGTAAAGAAGCTACCACCAATACCGCCCAAACTAGAAATAGAGAACGTGCCGCCTTGTAAGTCTTTAGCAGTTAACGCACCATCTCGTGCTCGGGCACTAATTTCACCTAATTCACCCGCTAATTCGATAAAACCTTTCTTATCAACATCTTTAATAACGGGCACCATCAAACCATTGGGCGTATCAACTGCCACACCGATGTTGTAATAGCTTTTAACAATTAAGGTTTCTTTATCTTCACTCAATGATGCATTTAATTCAGGGTATCGCTTCAAACTAGCAACCACTGCTTTCATAATGAAAACCAATGGCGTTAAATTAACACCTTGTTTAGCCGCTGAATCTTTATTCGATTTTCTAAAGCTTTCTAATTCCGTAATATCAGCTTCATCAAATTGGGTGACATGTGGAATATTTAACCAACATGCATGTAAATGTTTGCCTGATATTTTTTTAATTCGGGATAGGTCAACATTTTCTATCGCACCAAATTTTTCATAATTACCGACAGGTACTGGCGGGATTGCAGAACCACCAGAAGCAGCGACAGGTGCATTAATTTTTTGTTTAACAAAATTCTGTACATCTTGTTTAGTAATTCGGCCTTTAGCACCCGAACCGGAAACTGCACTTAATGTAACACCTAATTCACGAGCGAATTGACGTACTGAAGGTGAGGCATGTGCATGTTTAGTACCTGATTTACTGTCCGGCGCATACGGCACGCTTTCAACCAAAGCTGGAGCAACTTCAGTTTTTGCAGCCACTGGCGGTGCTTGCGTAGGCGCAACTTCAGGCTTAGCTTCGACAACAGTTTCTGGCTCTGTCACTGCTGCACCCACAGCACTAGCTTCAATAACAGCAATAACGGCACCTTCTGCTACCTTATCGCCAACTGAGACTTTAAGTTCTTTAATAACACCAGAATGAGAAGCAGGGATTTCCATTGCTGCTTTGTCTGACTCTAAGGTAATCAGATCTTGGTTTTCTTCAACCGCATCACCCACAGAAACCAATACTTCAATAATTTCAACTTCATCGAAGTCACCAATATCTGGTACTTTTAATTCTATTAAATCTGCCATCTTTATGCCTTAATTGGATTCAATGCATCCGCATTAATTTTGTATTTCTTGATCGCTTTTTCGACGACATCATGTTTAATATGGCCTTCATTCGCCAAAGTATCTAGTGTTGCGACCACCACATGATAACGATCTACTTCAAAGAAACTACGTAATTTTTCACGAGTATCACTACGCCCGAAACCATCGGTTCCTAATACGGTGTAAGTTGATTTAACCCACGGACGAATTTGTTCTGCATAGAGTCGAATATAATCTGTTGCTGCAATCACCACACCTTTTTGATCATCTAAACATTCAGCCACATAGCTTCGTTTATTTTCTTCCGTTGGATGCAATCGGTTATATCTATCGGTATCAATACCATCTCTTGCCAATTCATTTATGCTAGTCGCACTCCATATGTCGGCAGACACTTTCCACTCTTTTTCTAACATTTCAGCTGCCGCTTCAACTTCACGTAAAATCGTACCACTACCGAGTAATTGAGCTTTTAATTTATGTTTTCCACCTGATTTAAGCTGATACATCCCCTTAAGAATTCCTGCCTCAACACCTTTTGGCATTTCAGGATGGGTGTAATTTTCATTCATCGCAGTAATGTAATAAAACACACTTTCTTGATCTTCATACATTCGACGGAAACCATTATGAATAATAACGGCCATCTCATAAGCATAGGTCGGATCATAGCTCACACAATTCGGAATAGTATTCGCCAAAACAAGACCATGACCATCCTCATGCTGCAAACCTTCACCATTCAAGGTAGTACGTCCTGCTGTGGCACCAATCAAGAAGCCTTTGGCTTGAATATCACCCGCTAACCATGCCAAATCACCAATACGCTGGAAACCAAACATGGAATAATAAATATAAAATGGCACCATATTAACGTTATAGTTTGAATAGGCTGTGGCTGCTGATATCCACTCAGCCATTGCCCCTGCTTCATTGATACCTTCTTGTAGGATTTGGCCTTTAGTATCTTCGCGATACCACATGACTTTGCCTGAATCTTCAGGTTCGTATAATTGACCAGAAGAAGAGTAAATACCAAATGAGCGGAATAGGCCTTCCATACCAAAAGTACGCGCTTCATCAGGTACGATAGGTACAATATTTTTACCGACTTGTTTATCACGAATTAATGCCGTCAAAATTCGAACAAATGCCATGGTAGTAGAAATTTCTCTCTCGCCAGTCGATTTCAACATAGCATCAAAAATACTTAAATTAGGTGTTTTTAATGCTGGCGCTTGGTGGTTTCGTTTAGGTAAGAAGCCACCTAGTTCTTCACGTCGAGCTAACAGATACTTCTTCTCTTCACTACCATCCTCTAAAGTAATATAGGGAATATCTTCCACTTGTTCATCCGTCAACGGAATATTAAAACGATCACGGAATACCTTCATTTGCTCCACGCCCAAACTCTTCTGAGAGTGCGTTGTATTCTGCGCTTCACCTGCCTCACCCATACCATAACCTTTAACTGTTTTAGCTAAAATAACGGTTGGTTGGCCTTTATGATCGGTAGCTTGTTTGTATGCTGCATAAACTTTTCGAGGATCATGGCCACCACGACTCAGATTCCAAATATCTTCATCGGTCATATCTGAAACCATTTCTAATAGCTCAGGATATTTACCGAAGAAATGCTCACGTACAAACGCACCGTCTTTAGATTTGTAGTTTTGGTATTCACCATCCACCACTTCTTCCATACGTTTCAGCAATAAGCCATTTTTATCTTTAGCAAGCAATTGATCCCATTCAGTTCCCCAAATGACCTTAATGACATTCCAACCCGCACCGCGGAAGATTGCTTCAAGCTCTTGAATAATTTTGCCATTGCCTCGTACAGGGCCATCTAAGCGCTGTAAATTACAATTAATAACAAAGTTCAAATTATCTAATTTTTCCCGACCAGCAAGGGTAATCGCCCCTAATGATTCAGGCTCATCCATTTCACCGTCGCCCAAATAGGCCCAAACAGTTCGACCATCTGTTTCTTTAATTTCACGATGTTCCATATACTTCATAAATCGTGCTTGGTATATTGCAAGCAGAGGTCCTAAGCCCATCGATACTGTTGGGAACTGCCAATAGTCTGGCATTAACCAAGGATGAGGATAAGACGATAATCCTTTACCACCTGATTCAAAACGGAAATTATTTAACTGATCTTCTGTTAAACGTCCTTCAAGGAAAGATCGTGCATAGATACCCGGTGCAATATGACCCTGAAAAAAGACTAAATCGGCACCATTACCGTGATTGTCACCTTTGAAGAAATGATTGAATCCCACATCGTACATGGTTGCTGACGATGCAAAGCTGGCAATATGGCCTCCGACAGCACCTGGTTTAAGATTTGCCTTGGTCACCATCGCCATCGCATTCCAACGAATATATGATCTTATTTTATGTTCGATATCCTGGTTACCAGTGATACGTTGTTGCTGATCAACAGGAATAGTATTGACGTAGGCCGTATTGGAACTATAGGGAAGATTAACACCTGAACGACGTGCCATATCAATAAGTTTTTCTAGAATATGGTGTGCTTTTTTACCACCCTCTACTTCAATAATGGATTCTAAGGCATCCAGCCATTCTTGAGTTTCTTGTGGATCATTATCAACAAAATCAGTCATAAATACCTTCTAAATCTTACCGTCATAAACAGCAGGCATTGTAACAGTTTTTGCCTTATTTCAGACAGGAATTCCTAGCAGATCGCAATCTTACTGATAAATAAAAGTTTTTAGCTTAATTTTCCACACATCAACATACCCTAGGGTGTTATCTAAGATATCGTTGCAGCTGCAGTAGGAGCTTTCTGATAGCGACGATAGAGACGAATACCTAACAATATCGCAAGCAAACCGATATAAACCAATGGCTCTTCTTTATCTTGTTTTACTAACATATAGAAGTGTACACAAGCAGCAACCGCAATAAAATACGTCAATCGATGTAACTTCTTCCATCGCCTACCACCGAGACGTTTAACCATCGCATTATTAGATGTTGTCGCCAATATCAGCAGTGATGAAAATGTAAAAAAACCAATGGTAATGAAAGGTCGTTTAATAATATCTTTGATAATTTCATCAATATCAAAAAACTGATCCAACCACAAGTAAAGTAGCATATGAATTAAGGCATAAAAGAATACGTACAAGCCCAACATACGCCGGATAGAGACAAACATATTTATTCCCGTCGACCACTGTAACGGTGTAATCAATAATGTTAACCATAAAAAGCGCAATGCCCAAAGCCCCGTATCACGGGTTAATGCCTCAATAGGATTTGCGCCAAGTTGATTGCTGAATAGTGCATAAACTAACCAGAACGCAGGAAATAGACTGCTTATAAATACACTAATTTTTAGTTGTTTAACGCTCATAGGCCACACAGTCTACACAAATCTAGAAGTTTTTAGTTAGATCCATATCAGTATAGAGATGTGCAACTTGCTCTTCATAGCCATTAAACATTTCAGTTTTACGCTTCAAAAATTCACCAATACGACGCTCACGGCTTTGACTCCAGCGAGGATGATCAACATTTGGATTCACATTAGAATAAAAACCATATTCTTTTGGTCCCGCTTTCATCCACGCAGAAAGTGGCAATGTCTCAACAAAACGAATACGTACTATTGATTTAATACTCTTAAACCCATATTTCCATGGCACAACCAAACGAATAGGTGCGCCATTTACGCCCAATAGTTCCTGACCATAGAGCCCCACGGAAAGAATGGTCAATGGATTCATCGCTTCATCCATTCGTAAACCTTCAGTATACGGCCAATCTAAGACGGCCCGTTTTTGTCCAGGCATTTGCTCAGGATCATAAAGTGTTGTGAATTCAACATATTTTGCTCGAGAATTCGGCTGTGCTCGCTTTATTAAATCTGCCAATGGAAAACCAACCCATGGAATAACCATTGACCAACCTTCGACACATCGAAAATTATAAATTCGCTCTTCTAATGTAAAAGGACGAATTAAATCATCATAATCAAACTCACCAGGCTTATCACACTCCCCATCAATAACAACACGCCAAGGTTTGCTCTTATCAGGGAAATTGGTCGCCATTTGGGCTGGATAAGTTTTATTAGTCGCAAATTCATAAAAATTATTATAAGTCGTTATTTCTTCAAAGGTATTTGGCGTTTCTTCCGTTGAGTATTTGCTTTTAACTAAATCTTTAAATGTGGGGACAGGCTCAACTTCAGCACGCGCCATAGACAATGGCAACATACTCGCTGAAGCAGTGATCGCCGCACCATTTAAAAATTGTCTACGATTGAGATATGTCTGATAGTCAGTAACTTCACTAGCAGCCACTTCCCCAAGTCTTTTTTTACCAATTAACATATCGATATCCTTAACAATTAGAGTATTTTTTTGCTATCCAATAATCTGCACTGACATATTTCCCAGCACCGATAAAGAATAGTGTAAGCAACATAATGAAATAGGTTGTAGCAAATTCAACCCCATTATTCAACACAACAAAACCCCCATTTTGTGTCAACCATTCATAATTGCCATGTTCCTGCAAAATAGCGCGGGCAGCTTGCAATTGTTCACTTGGTTCAGCAATCGCTAACCAACCGTTTTCAAGATGAACCGTTAATGCCGCGACAACCATCGTCACCATCAGCGGGATAGATATCCAACGAACGGCAAAGCCCAAAACCAAACAAATTGCTCCAAAATATTCTGCACCCCATGCCAAATGCGCCATGATCTCAGGGAATGGCAAGCCCAATCCCCAATCTGGATTACCAAACCAATCAATTGTACCTTGTAATGAACTTTCACTATCAAATGGGTTCCATTTATTGTTTGAAGCCATCCAAAAAACAGGAGCAAGATAAAACCTTAACGCTAATGGCGCTAAAAAATCTATCGCACGCGTTTTGTTCAATAAACCCTGAAAAGTATTTGCCAACTTACAGATAAACATCATATTTCTCCCATCGTTACAAAAAAGGGCTCCGCAGAGCCCTTTATGTCATACATAGTTCAGGCTAAATGGATCATTTTCCCATTGCGTTAGAATAAGAAGTGTTATTTGACATAAATGCATCATCAAGCTGTTTCGCACCACACTTTCCTTCACCACATTTGCCTTCAGCTTTTTTATCGGCGCCACATTTCGCTTCACCACATTTGCCTTCAGCTTTTTTATCGGCACCACATTTCGCTTCACCGCATTTACCTTCAGCTTTTTTATCAGCGCCACATTTCGCTTCACCGCATTTGCCTTCAGCTTTTTTATCGGCGCCACATTTTCCTTCGGCAAGTTGCATATAGCCACTAGACAATTCAGCAGATGTAAAAGGACTGGTATCGGCACTTGCTAATGTTGGTGATAATGCAAGACCAGCAGTTAATGCAGCACTCGCAGCTAATGCAATTGTTGTTTTATTAGTAGTAATAGACATTATAATTTCCTTTGAAAGTAATTTGTATAGCGCTATGTTCTATTTATTAGCGCCACATTTAGCTTCACCACATTTGCCTTCAGCTTTTGCTTTATCAGCACCACATGAACCTTCAGCTTTTTTATCGGCACCACATTTAGCTTCAGATTTTGCTTTATCAGCACCACATGAACCTTCGGCTTTTTTGTCTGCACCACATTTTGCTTCTTCAGCTTTATCAGCGCCACATGAACCTTCGGCTTTTTTGTCTGCACCGCATTTTGCTTCTTCAGCTTTATCAGCACCACATGAACCTTCAGCTTTTTTATCAGCGCCACATTTGCCTTCGGCAAGTTGCATATAGCCACTAGACAACTCAGCAGATGCAAAAGGGCTAGTATCGGCACTTGCTAGTGTGGGTGATAATGCAAGACCAGCAGTTAATGCAGCACTCGCAGCTAATGCAATTGTTGTTTTGTTAGTAGTAATAGACATGATAAATTCCTATAATAATTTGTTATGATAATTTTAAAAATAACCGGCCAGTTTTGACCAATCTTGCTAACATAGACACACATAAAATGGATTTGTTACAAACCAGATGAAAAATATTTTCAAACCAAAAAAAACAAATGAACAAGCCCTGATAAAACGACTTATCAATGGCGATGCCAGTGCATTTGAACAGCTTGTCGCAGACTACCATAATATTATGCTATCTGTTGCAAGGGCAATTGTAGGCGAGGCATTTGCCGATGAGATCGTGCAAGATGCTTGGATTTCAGCTATTAAGGCTTTACCTAAGTTTGAAGGTCGCTCAACATTAAAAACCTGGTTACTCCATATTGTGAGTAATGGTGCTAAAAGTCGTGTTCGCCGAGAAAATAGGCATAGTTCATTAGATGAGGGTTGGCAATCAGTATCCGCTGAAAAATTTGATGATACTGGCCATCGATTTGACAATATTTACGCTTGGGACAATGCCACACCCGAGGCAATATTAGAGAATGAGCAGCTACAATCTATAATAGAACAATCATTCCAACGACTGCCAGCTCAGCAACGTGCTGCATTAACGCTATATGATCTAGAAGGCATAAAAATGGAAGAGATTTGTAACATTCTTGATGTATCTGCGTCTAATCTTCGGGTCTTACTACATAGGGCTCGAACAACCCTACACCATAGTATTGAGAAGTATCAGGATAATGAAAAATAATGTATCAATGTAAAGACATTGCTGACGAAGTGAATAATTATATTGATGGCGACTTGCCATTAACGAAGCGTATTGGCTTATTTTATCACCTATTAATTTGCAGTTGCTGCCGTAATTACTTACAGCAGATCCGCTCAACTATATCTGTCATTACAGTAGCTCACCCCAAAGAAAAAGATGAAACAGATACGCAACAGTTAGCAAAACAGTTACATGAAATGTGTGAGAAACACGATCACTAGCGTTTTTCACCTGTCTGATATTTATCCTTCCACTCATCGTAGGGCATGCCATAAATAGTTTGCCGAGCTTGGTCATAATTCATCGCCAAGCCCTTTTCTTGTGCTGCTGCCAGATACCATTTCGATAAACAATTTCGACAAAACCCCGCTAGCTCCATCAAATCAATATTCTGCACATCTGTACGTTCCACTAAGTGTGCTACCAGACGACGGAATGCTGCCGCTTCAAGTTCAGTTTGTATTTGTTGTTCCATTATTTTATCTCTTCATATAAAAAACACCGCACTTCATGAGTGTCGGATAGATTAATTGTATTGGGGTAATTTTCTAAACATTGAGGCATAACCTGCGAACAACGTTGATGAAAGTGACAGCCCTGAGGCGGATTAGCAGGTGAAGGTAATTCACCTTCTAAGCGTATTACTTCACTTTGCCTATCTTTATCAAGCTCAGGCACAGCCGCTAATAATGCTTGAGTATAAGGATGCTTCGGTGAATTCAATACCTCATCACGATTACCTTGTTCCACGATCCGCCCTAAATACATCACCGCAACACGATGAGCCAAGTAATTCACCACTGAAATATTATGGGTAATAAACAAATATGACAAACCAAACTCGTGCTGAATTTCACGTAATAAATTAAGTATTTGTGCTTGAACTGACACATCTAACGCACTGGTCGGTTCATCACAAATAATGATCTCCGGATCTGCTGCTAATGCCCGGGCAATACACAGTCGTTGGCGTTGCCCACCTGAAAACTCATGTGGGTAGCGATGTTTGATATCGGTGTGCAAACCGACACACTGCAATAATTCATCTACACGCTTGGTTTTTGCTGTTACATCTTTTTTATATTGTTTCGCCAGCATGCCTTCTTCAATGATCTGACTCACCGTCATTCGAGGATTCATCGAAGCATAGGGATCTTGAAATACAATCTGCAATGACGAACGATGTTGTTTCAAGTGTCTTTCTGACATGGTATTTAACTGCTGGCCCTGAAAGTTCACTTCACCGGAGGTGACCGGTACTAACTGCAAAATCCCTTTACCAACCGTTGTCTTACCACAACCTGATTCGCCCACCAAGGCGACTGTTTCAGCTTGTTTAAGTGATAAAGTAACGCCATCCACCGCCCGCACATGACCGACCACACGCTGTAATAAACCTTTACGGATGGGGAAATATACTCGTAATGCTTTTATATCAAGCACTACCTTATCTGCTGGCAATACCTCCGATAAGGGAGAAACGCTAGTGGCTTTATCTGATACCGTATGTTCGCTCTCAACATCTGGATCAAATAAATGACAACGAATACCATGGCCATCTTGTTGACACCACTGCGGCTTAACGTCGTGACAATGTTGCCAAGCATAATCACATCGCTCAACAAAACGGCATCCTGTAAATTCTTGGGTTAATATCGGCACATTACCTTTAATAACAGTTAAACGCTGCTCTCGCTTTTGTTCCGATGGCAAAGCTTCAAATAATTTATCGGTATAAGGATGTTGATGTTTACTAAAAAACTGCTGCCGACTCGCTGTCTCAACAATTTGACCGGCATACATTACTGCTACGTGATCTGCTATCTGAGCCACAACGGCAAGATCATGACTAATTAATAAAATAGCCATGCCGGTATCTTTTTGAATCTGTTTTAATAAATCAAGAATTTGCGCCTGAATAGTGACATCTAAGGCAGTGGTGGGTTCATCAGCAATAAGTAATTCTGGCTCCCCTGCCAAAGCCATTGCTATCATCACCCGTTGCTTCATACCACCGGATAACTGATGTGGATATTCTTTTATACGTTGTTCAGGATCAGGAATACCAACAGAATTCAGCAAATGAATAATCCGTTGATGGCATTGTTTCTCATCTAGGTCAAAATGCCACTGCAAACACTCTGCTATTTGTTGACCAACGGATAATACCGGATTAAGAGAACTTTGGGGTTCCTGAAAAATCATGGCGATACGGCGACCACGAATATGCTCCATATCAACTTCAGATAAGCTCAGTAAATCTTCGCCTGCCAATTGTATTTTGCCAGCAACAATACGACTTATTGGTTGAGGATTAAGCCGTAACAGCGATAATGCCGTCATTGATTTTCCACAACCTGATTCACCCAATAAAGCAAAGGTTTGTCCTCGCTCTATAGTAAAGTCAATACCATCAACAGCACGCAATGGCCGTTCACCATTGCCCAGCCATGTTTTTAAGCCTGATACTTGTAGTAATGCTGCTGTCATCGTATTGTCGCCTGCATTCGAGGGTCAAAAGCATCACGCACTACATCAGCAAATAAATTGGCAGCTAATACCAAGGTAAACATAGAGAAAAATGCAGCTGTTAATGACCACCAAACAATGGGATCACGAGCCATTTCCAAACGGGCACTATTAATCATATTGCCCCAACTATTCATCGAAGGATCGACACCTACACCAACATATGACAGCACCGCTTCAGCCAGCACTAAACCGCTGAAGTCCAACACAATTGCGATCATCACAATATGCATCAAATTGGGCAAAATATGGCGATGTAAAATACTAAAACCACCTGCACCCAATGCCCTGGCAGCCAATACATATTCAGCTTCACGCAACTTTAATGTTTCACCACGCAAAATACGACATAAACCTGTCCAACTTGTTAAGCCCAAAATAATGCATAAAAACAATAAGCGCATATCAGCACGTTCAGCAATCGTGGCAAAGTTTTCAGGGTGGTTATTCATATAAACCTGCAACATTAAAACCGCCGCCGCAATTAATAACACCCCAGGTATAGAATTCAAGGTTGTATAAACATATTGGATAACATCATCTATCCAACCCTTGAAATAGCCTGCTGCAATGCCCATAAATATGGCAAAAGGTAACATTACTAATGTCGTTAATGTCCCAATAACCAAGCCTGTTCGTACGCTTTTTAAGGTCTGATAAAGCACATCCTGGCCAACTTTATCGGTTCCTAATACATGATAGTCAATACTTAAGGCGGTGACATTAAATCCAAACAATAGCAGTAGCAGTGCCATAAACAATACTGTCCGTAGTGGATA
Organism: Methylophagaceae bacterium; assembly: GCA_048595405.1. GTDB lineage: Bacteria > Pseudomonadota > Gammaproteobacteria > Nitrosococcales > Methylophagaceae. The sequence goes on along the minus strand of JBJPGB010000047.1, from coordinate 22,364 downwards.
AGCTGATCTACCCTGACTGATATCTAGAATTTTCTGTCGTATTTTTATCGCATGACGTTTGCTTAAATACACCGCTATCAGCATAAAAATGAAAAGCCAGACTAATAAGGCTTGAAAAGAGCTACGCCATATGGTCTGTTGAATATCTGACCATTGAGCTTGTTGATGATTAAGATGCGATCCGCCATAAAGCAACTGAGGATAATCATAATCAAGTGATCCAGCAGAAGATTGCTGCATCTCACGAACAAATAATGTGGTCGCAAAGGGTGACGAATAAGTTTTCTCTACCTGTTGCCGTAAAGGTGTAACCGCCAAATCCAATAAGGTAATAACCTCGGTAGAATAGTGCTGCGCCCCTCCAACGCTGTCAACCGGCAGTGCCTGACGAAAGTGAACAGAATCTAATAAACCTATTGCAACATAACAAAACAAGATAATTATCGAAATGACACCACGTTTGCGTTTCAAAACCGACCGCCATGGTGCAATCAAATGAGGGTGCTTGCGAATATAAAAAACCGAGGCCATAACTACGATCAGCAAAAGATAAATTAAGAGATCAGTCCATAAAAAAACAGGCAAAAAAGGCATTATTTCAGCTATTATCGAGTCAGTTCTGAAATATCAATTTTTAGTTCACGAGGTAAAGAGAATTCAACTTCCTCGCGACGACCTTGATCTTCATCAACTTGGCTTACACCCAAAGATTTCAATTTTTCGACAACTTGTTGAACCAATATTTCAGGAGCAGAAGCCCCAGCTGTTAAGCCAATAACAGCTTTACCATTAAGCCATTCAGGATCAATGTCACGCTCATCATCAATCAGGTATGACATCGTACCTAATTTATTAGATAGTTCTCGTAAACGATTGGAATTAGAGCTATTTTTAGATCCAACAACTAGCAATAAATCACATTGCTTGGCTAAGTTTTTTACAGCATCTTGACGATTTTGAGTGGCATAACAAATATCATCCTTGCGCGGCCCCTCAATATTAGGAAAGTATTTTCGTAAGGTATCGATGACAATTGAAGCATCATCTACAGATAATGTTGTTTGAGTGACAAAAGCCAATTCATCTGGATTTTTAACCTGCAACTTTGCCACATCTTCTGGCGTTTCAACCAGATACATTCCACCCTGTTCTGATGAATATTGCCCCATTGTTCCTTCAACCTCAGGATGCCCTTGATGGCCAATCAAAATACACTCACGCCCTTGATTTTCATATTTTGATACTTCCATATGCACTTTTGTCACCAGCGGACAAGTTGCATTAAACACTTTCAAACCTCGTGTTTTGCCCTCTTCTTGTACTTTTTTTGATACGCCATGAGCACTAAAAATCAATGTACTATTATCTGGAACTTCTTCAAGCTCCTCTACAAAAATAGCACCTTTATCACGTAAATCATCTACCACAAAACGGTTATGAACAACTTCATGACGAACATAAATAGGCGCGCCAAATAGTTCAATGGCACGCTCAACAATTTCAATAGCACGATCAACGCCAGCACAAAACCCACGAGGATTAGCCAAAACCAATTTCATTATTAAATAACCGCCTTAGGGTACGAGCCTAAAACACGACACATTGACGATTCCCGCTCTAATATTTGCAAGGCCTCAGCAACGGCTTCATCCCGTCTATGCCCTTCTATATCAATAAAAAACACATACTCCCAAATACCTTTTCGAGAAGGTCTCGACTCTATCCGAGTCATACTTATACCTTTGTCAGACAAAGGCTTAAGCAAAGTTTGCAATGCGCCAGGCTTGTTCTTGGTTGAGACTAATAATGCTGTTTTATCAACACCTGATGGTGCTACTGCCTGTGTTCCAATAACAATAAATCGGGTGGTATTGTCAGCCTCATCTTCAATTGTGCTCGCCAACACCGACAGATTATAAATCTCAGCAGCTTGATTCGCCGCAATTGCTGCTGAATTAGCAGTATTCATGACTATTTTGGCGGCTTCTGAATTACTACTTGTCGAAATTAATTCAGCATTTGGGATATTTTTTATTAACCACTGTCGGCATTGAGCCAAGGCCTGAGGATGAGCATAAATAGTGTTAATACTCATTATATCCGTCTCATTACTCAACAAATAGTGATGGATACGCATCGAAACTTCACCATTAATATTCAGCGATGAACTAAGAAAGCGATCTAATGTATGAGAAACCATACCTTCAGTTGAATTTTCAACCGGTACCACACCATAATTGGTAACACTTGTTTCAACAGCGTGAAAGACATCTGCAATCGTTGCCATCGCTTGTAACTCAATAGAACCACCAAACTGTTTTAATGCCGCCGCCTGAGTATATGATCCTTCAGGGCCTAAATAGGCGACTTGTAATGGCTTTTCCGCCGCCAGACATGCTGACATAACCTCCCGGAATAATCTTGCCATTTCCTCGTCAGATAAAGGCCCTTGATTACGCTCCATGACTTGGCGTAGCAGCATTGCCTCACGATCAGGCCGATAAAAATCAGCTTGTTCGCCATTCGCTATTTTAATCTGCGCCACTTCTTGCGCCATTGCCACACGCTTATTTAACAAAGCTTGAATTTGCAGATCAGTCTCATCTATCTTTTGTCGAATGCCCTGCAAGGCTTGCTGTTCATGCATATTTGTAGTCATAATTAACGTTATTCTTCAGTGTTAGTTTCGCCTTCTTCACCATCAAAATCAGAGTCATCATCATCCTCTTCTTCCAACACGCGTTCTAATCCAACTAATTTCTCTTTCTTAGTTAAATTAATCAGTTTCACACCTTGAGTATTCCGGCCAACAATCGACACATCTTTTACCGGTGTCCGAACTAAAGTACCACCATCGGTAATCAGCATTATTTGATGTTCATTCCTAACTTGTACCGCACCAACAACATTACCATTTCGTTCTGATGTTTGTATGGATATAATACCGCTACCACCTCGACCTTGAACGCGATATTGTTCCAAATCTGTGCGCTTACCAAAGCCATGTTCCGTAGCCGTTAAAATTGCACCATCTTCAGGATTTGCAATGATCAGTGAAATAATCTCTAAACCTTCGGCCATTCGCATTCCGCGAACACCCCGAGATACACGTCCCATCGAACGCACATCTGTTTCAGCAAAGCGAATAACCTTGCCACCAGAGTTAAATAACATAATATCCGATTGGCCATCGGTTAATTCAACACTCACTAATTGATCATTTTCTTTTAAATCTAGCGCGATAATACCGTTAGCTCTTGGACGTGAATAGGCTTCCAATGGTGTTTTCTTCACCGTACCAGATGCGGTTACCATAAAGATGTATTTATCGTCATCAAACTCCCGAACAGGTAAAATCGCATTGATTTGTTCGCCTTCATCCAATGGCAATAAATTTACAATTGGCTTACCACGAGCAGCACGGCCACCTTGTGGCAACTCATATACTTTTTTCCAATACACTTTACCGGCACTCGAGAAACACAATAAGGTGTCATGAGTATTGGCAATAAATAAATGCTCAATAAAATCTTCATCTTTCATTGATGTGGCAGATTTACCTTTACCACCACGGCGTTGTGCACGATAAGTATCTAGCTGCTGAGTTTTGGCATAACCAGCATGCGATAACGTCACCACCATTTCTTCTTCAGTGATCAAATCTTCCAAGGTTAAATCAAGGTGTTGATCAAGAATTTCCGTACGACGTTCGTCACCGTATTCTTCTTTGACTTTAACTAATTCTTCACGAATCACGGCCATCAAATTATCGGGATCACTCAAAATAGCCAATAATGCCGCAATTTCTGTCAATACTTCACGATATTCATCTAATATTTTATCTTGCTCAAGCCCTGTTAAGCGATGCAAACGCATTTCTAAAATAGCTTGGGCCTGCGTCGTTGATAAATGATAAACACCATCAATTAAACCCATCTCATCTGCCAAACCTTCAGGACGTGATGCCGCAGCACCTGCTGCGCCCAACATTTCCAAGATCATTTCAGATGCCCATCCCCGCGCTAATAAAGCTTCTTTAGCATCTGCTGGACTAACTGATGATTTGATCAATTCAATCACTTCATCAATATTGGCTAAGGCTGTCGCCAAGCCTTCTAATATATGAGCACGATCTCGGGCCTTACGTAACTCATACAATGAGCGACGTGTGACCACTTCACGACGATGACGAATAAAGGCATCTAGAATTTCTTTTAAACCTAATAATCGTGGCCGGCCATCAACAATTGCCACCATATTAATCCCAAATACAGTTTGCATTTGAGTTTGTTTATAAAGATTATTGAGTACAACTTCAGGCACTTCACCGCGTTTAAGCACCACCACCATACGCATGCCATCTTTATCAGATTCATCGCGCAAACCAGAAATACCTTCAATCTTTTTATCTTTTACCAGTTCAGCAATCTTTTCAAGTAAGCGTGCTTTATTAACTTGATAGGGTAATTCAACAACGACAATACTTTGTTGACCGGTACTATCATTCGTCTCAATTTCTGCACGAGCACGGATATGAACACGGCCTCGGCCGGTACGATAGGCCTCACTGATACCATTTGAACCATTAATCATTGCCGCCGTCGGGAAATCAGGACCGGGGATATATTCCATCAAACCAGCAATATCGATCTCAGGCTGGTCAACGGTGGCAATGCAAGCATTGAGAATTTCAGTTAAATTATGTGGCGGAATATTCGTCGCCATACCCACAGCGATACCTGATGAACCATTGACTAGTAGTGCGGGTACTTTGGTGGGCAATACTGATGGCTCATGTTCAGATTCATCATAGTTAGCAGTGAAATCAACTGTGTCTTTATCTAAATCAGCCAACATTTCATGAGTGATTTTGGCCATTCGTACTTCGGTATAACGCATCGCTGCAGGTGAATCACCATCGACCGAACCAAAGTTACCTTGGCCATCCACCAGCATATAACGCATTGAAAATGGTTGCGCCATTCGAACCATGGTGTCATAAACAGCAGTATCACCATGTGGATGGTATTTACCAATCACATCACCGACAATACGTGCCGACTTTTTATAGGAACCATTCCAATTGTTATTCAGTTCACGCATTGCATATAATACGCGACGGTGAACAGGTTTTAGACCATCTCGAACATCAGGTAAAGCTCGCCCCACAATTACGCTCATCGCATAATCGAGGTACGACTGTTTCATCTCATCTTCGATACTAATCGCTTCGAGCTCTAGAGCAATATCAGTCATCTATATCATCATCCAAATACACATTGTGCAGACAACGCTGCTAAAGGCTTAATCCTAACATCTAAGGCGATTTCCTGCATCTTTATGGTTGGAGTGCTACTAAGGGGTACGTTTTGAAAAATATCCTCTAAAATCATCCTCTACGGTCGCAAACAGTTGTTCAAGTCCCTGTTTCCAGCCCTTTACAACGTTTGGCGGCGTAGTTTCAGCAATATCAACGTCAATTCTAAGAGCTGTTTGAAATAATACTTGTGCATTGTCTTGTTCTGCAGCTAACAAAAAAAACTGCATTTCCAACACCGCCTGCGGAGAAAACTGCTCACGTTGATCTCCATATAAGGCGGTCACTGCCGTTTCAAGAATCATATCCGCCGGTGCACTGTCATCAACAATGACTTGGCTAAATAAGCCACTTTTTTGTAACCATCGTTTTAATTGCTCGGTAAACATTTCCTCTGGATCGGAAAAAAACTCATGTGGTACTTGCTGTCGATATTCATCATCACCCACGCGAAACACCACTGTTTTTCCGCGAAAATGTGGCGTCACTCGTACTGGCTTTATTTTTAACACTCTATTTTTGGCAAACTCTGACGCCACAGCACCACGATCAATATCTATTACATAATAGTGTGGCGTATTGTCATCATCATCCTTGCTTCCTAAGCCAAAACAGCCTGTTAACAAACTGATTAAGACTAGTAACCATATGGCTCTGTTCATTGTTTTCATGCCCCTCATCATTACTCTCATGTTACAGTCATAACTGTTTTAGCCGATATAATAAGTTAACTCTCAATAGATTGCTTGATATGGATAGATTAAAAGCTAAAATTCGTGATATTCCAGACTTTCCTAAACCGGGAGTGATGTTCAAGGACATTACGCCCTTAGTACGATCGCCATCAAGTTTACGAATGGCCACATTAGAACTGAGTAAACCATTCTACAATAGTGATATTACTGCCGTTGCCGGAATGGAAGCACGAGGATTTATTTTTGGAAGCTTGGTCGCAGCCGAATTAGACGTCGGATTTATCCCACTCAGAAAACCTGGCAAACTGCCATATGATGTACAAAGCGTTGACTATTCTCTTGAATACGGTAAAGCTAGCTTAGAAGCACACATTGATGCTATTAATGCTGATGATCGCATCTTATTAGTCGATGACTTACTGGCCACTGGCGGCACAGCACACGCTAGCTGTCAATTAGTTGAAAAACTAGGTGGCAAAGTTATTGCTTGCGCTTTTGTTATCGAATTAACATCACTTCAAGGTCGCGATAAACTGACTGGCTACCAAATTCATTCACTTATTAACTACTAATTATTATGTTACAAAAATTAATCCCTTTTATTTTTATCCTGTTTATTTCAGCCGTGCAGGCCGAACAATTTCAGGCGCCATTCACTGACACCCATTGGCTAGTCGTTGAATCACCACTGGAATGCTCTCTCAGCCAAACTATTACTGATTTTGGGGAAGCCAAATTTATTCAAAGCTCTGGTCGTAATGGCGAACTATCACTTATCTTTAGCACCCACTCCTTTCCTGCCAGCGAAAGTAATGTCAGTTTCGAAATCGCTGAAGCTCCATGGCAAAATAGCAATGACCGATTACCGTTGGTCTCAATCCCTACTGCCAAAAATCAAACACAATTTTCTATTTCCGGTGATCTTGCTAAACAAGCTCTAACCCATATTCAAGAAGGACGCTTTCCAACGATACGTTACCGCAGTCGGAATAGTACTGAACAAATTCACGCACTATTATCAACCGTGCATTTTTCCGATTCTATGCCCGCTTTTCAACAATGTTTGCAAAATTTATCGCCATACACCTTCGAAGATAAACAACAGCTAACCTTATATTTTTCCAGCGAGAGTGCTGCGCTAAGTACCGCCAATCAAGATGCCCTGACGCAATTAGCTGAATATGTCAAAATTGATGATGCGGTGAAACGCGTTGTAATTTCAGGCTTTACCGATAATCACGGCCGTAAGCGACTTAACATTCCATTATCTGAAGCGCGTGCCGTATCTATTAAAAACTTCTTGGTACAACAAAGTAATCTTCCTGAAAACTTGATTACCACGACCTTTCACCGAGAGTTCAAACCCGCTGCAACCAATACAACTGTTGCAGGACGTGCGATTAATCGTCGTGCAGAAATCAAATTGCTACGTTAGAATCTGATTTAGATTTAATGAACTCTCTATAACGTAATCATCTAAAAGGTCATACTCATGGAGCAACATGCCGTTATTGCACTGTCCGTTATCGGTGTTGTTGCCACGCTTAGTCAATGGTTCGCATGGTGGGTTAAATTACCAGCAATCGTTTTTTTATTACTGGCAGGTTTAGCCTTAGGCCCATTGACGGGTTGGTTAAATCCAGATCAATTATTTGGCGATTTATTATTCCCAATTGTATCGTTGTCTGTTGCCATTATCCTATTTGAAGGCAGCTTAACCCTGCGGTTTGATCAAATACGAGAGCTACAAAAGGTTGTTCGCAACTTATTGACTTTTGGCGTATTGATTATATGGGCTATTATTGCCGTTTCAACACACTATCTACTCCATTTCACTTGGGAATTATCGCTATTATTTGGTGCTCTGATGGTAGTAACTGGCCCAACGGTTATTGTCCCGATGTTGAGAACAGTCCGCCCCAATACTACTGTTTCCAATATCTTACGGTGGGAAGGTATTGCCATCGACCCTATTGGCGCGATTCTAGCGGTATTGGTATTTGAATTTATTCTCTCCAGCCAAGGACAAGGACATGGCCCAATATCATTCAGCCATACAATCCTCATATTCGGCCAAACTATTGCTGTGGGTTTCGCTATTGGAGCTTTTGCGGGTTATTTGCTTGGTCTAGTACTTCGAAATCATCTTTTACCTGAATATCTGCATAATGTTGGCACTCTAACATTAGTCTTTGCCATCTTTGCACTATCCAATTTCTTATCCGAAGAATCTGGCTTATTAGCCGTGACAGTAATGGGTATATGGCTTGCTAATATGAAAAATGTATCGGTTGAAGATATTTTAGACTTCAAAGAAAGCCTTAGTATTTTATTAATTTCCGGTCTATTTATTTTATTAGCTGCACGCCTAGACTTTGCCCAATTTGAAGCGCTTGGGCTAGCGGGCTTCATTCTCTTTTTGGTTATTCAATTTATTGCCCGTCCGGTAAAAGTCTTCATTTGTACACTTGGCTCCGATTTAACTTGGCAAGAAAAAACATTAATCGGCTGGATTGGGCCCCGCGGTATTGTTGCCGCAGCCGTCAGTGCCTTATTTGCACTTCGCCTGCAAGATCTAGGTGTCGCTCAAGCAGAATTATTAGTGCCTCTCGCCTTTACCATTATTATTGGCACTGTCTTTTTACAGGGATCAACAGCTAAATTTATTGCCAATAAGCTCGGCGTTGCAGAGCCTGATGATAAGGGGTTTCTCATTATCGGCGCTAATAATGTCGCTAGAATGATCGCAAAAAGTTTAAATGACAATGGCTATCGTACACGCCTCACTGATACCAGTTGGACCAATGTCACCGCAGCTCGAATGGAAGGTTTAGATACCTATTATGGCAATGCGGTTTCGCAACATGCTGACCGACACTTGGATTTAATTGGTTTAGGCCAAGTACTCACACTGACGCCGCAAAAAGAACTCAATGCCTTGGCGGGTTTAAAGTATCGCTCGGAGTTTGGTAGCAATCATGTGTTCTTTTTATCCACCGATAAAGAAGATAAAAATGGCGAATCACGTACTACTATTCACCATAATTCTAAAGTGCTTTTTGACCATGAAGCAACCTATGCCAAACTTGCCAGCTTAATGAGCCAGAGCGCAGTCATTAAACAAACAACCTTAAGTGAAAATTTTGATTATTTAACATATCAACAACAATATAATAATCGCGCCATTCCTTTATTTGCCATTGATAACAAACAAAAACTACATTTTTTTACTACTGAAAAATCATTAGAACCACAACAAGATTGGATATTGGTTTCTCTAGTACAAGAAGAAACTGAACAATAGCGTCTTATTTCTATTCAAATGATGAAAAATAAACTTTCGCCATCCGAACAAAATGATATTGCTTTGTTTCTAAAAGAGGTAGGGGAAGTAGAACAGTTTGAACAAGATAAAATTCTGCCCAAGACAAATCAACTTAAACCAATCCCTCGTTTTCGCCAACAACGGCTTGATCAGGCCTTTAATGATACTTTTTCAGAAGATTATGAGCCACAAACTATCGGCAATGAAGAGACACTAGCTTTCCGTCGAAGCGGTATTCAAGAACGGCTGTTTTCACGCTTGCGTAATGGCCACTTACAAATAGAAGCAGAACTTGATTTACATGGCATGACTATTCCTGTTGCTCATGAGGCATTAGCAAAATTCCTTCATGATTGCCAACACTATCAAGTTCGCTGTGCTCGCATTATTCATGGCAAAGGATGGGGTTCAAAACATCACAAACCTGTTCTTAAATCAAAACTCAATGGCTGGCTTCGAGAAATAGAAGTAATTTTAGCATTTTGCTCAGCCCCAATTGAAGATGGTGGTGCTGGTGCAGTTTATATTTTATTACGTCGTATTAAAAGCTAATAAATATTGTTTAACGATTCCAATAACCCTTTGTATCTAGACTTACTCTGAGTGCAGACGGCACTGCACGACTAGTCGGTTGTCTCACTACATTTGTAGCCCTCGCCACAAATGGAGAGTCGATATGAATTCCTGCAAATTGTTGTAAAGCAATTCCAACCTCATCAAATCCTAACAATGCCCTGGCAGCTGTTGCACCAGTAAAGCGCCCATTAAACTCGTAAATACTTAACTCACCTTCTAATGTCCTCTGACATTGAATATTAACAGGTCCCTTCCAACCTAGTTTACTGAATACAGCAGCACATTGTGCTCCCAGTTTTTTCGCATCTTCACTTTTATCTTCTTTTACTTCTACCGAAATACCATTTCTCATCTTATGCAAGGTCGTAAATATTCCACACAATTCACCAGCTTGAGAAATCATTATCTGAATTGAATGTTTATCCGATTCAAATGAATGAAATAGTGGAAGTCCTTTATTTTTGACTGATAGAAGGTATTTATCAGGATCGTTCGACTTCCCTAAGTATTTTTGTACCATCATATCGGGAGTGCCGACTAGGTTAATCAATTGCTCTAAGTTAGATATCAACGTTACATCTTTTGAAGCAAATCCAGACCTTGGTTTAGCTATTAGAGGAAAACCATATTTTTGAGAAAATTCTTCTAATGTGTCTGAATCAGTTGGTAGTACGCTGGGAGCAAACGGTAAATTATAATCACATGACATCAACCAGCTCTGCCATTTATCCAACATAATTTCGGCAGGCCGTAGTGCACCACAAAGAAAGTTCTTTGCAAGATAAGGGTGCTCTTCAGAAAAGCGTGCTAAAAAAGCAACATCCTCATCTCGGCAGGGTATAACCAACGATGGTAATTGTTCTTCCAACCAGTTCGCTACAGCCTGCGCATGGGCGCTCTGAATATCGTTGGAAGTCGGCGGAACAAGTCTAACCTCATCAAAATCCTGTAATGAAGGCTCTTCTACCACGCTATTAACCGCCAATAATCGAACAGTAGATCTTCTCTTTCCTAGTGCTTGTACAATATTTTGCCCAACTAAGCTACCTGCACTTAATAAAAGTAGGCTCGCCTTAACATTTTGTTTACTCATTACGCTTCCAGCCCCACCTGAATATCCTGATGAAGAATGCCTTAATTATATCCATTGGATGAGTCGCGCGGAAAACATAAGACAAATATTTACGCCAATAATAACGTGCATAAACATTATCCCCAATTCTTCTGTAATAGCGATACATCCAAAAATGGGTATTAATTTGTGCATCTAATCTATCCCTCTTTGGCACCATTGACCAAATACCACCAGAATGAACACGATATGCCGCAGGTTTAATCCCATCATGGTATTTACTTCTACCAAAGTGCCCAAGAAGCGAGAGGGTAAAAATATCGCCATTTTTCACCATCGATCTTTCTGCTGGGAATTTAGTAATAACATTTCGATAAAGACACGACATATTGGGAAGCCATGCCTTTCCTTTTATCACATCATCACCACTAAAATCTCTTTTGTATTTTGATTGTAATCTAGTATCCTTAAATTTCTGCCCAGCTGCATCAATGTAATAAATATCATGGCCAGAAACAACATAATCCGGATTAGATTCTAGGAAATTAAATTGGATTTGTAATTTATTAGGATCTGTCCAGTAATCATCGCCATCACATACCGCTATATATTTACCTTTAGTATAAGAGACTAGTATTTGTCTTATCTTTTTTCCTGTACTGAACTGATTTTCTGTTTGAAATACTGGCTTGATAATTAAGGGATATTGTTTTTGCCACTCTCTGATAATTTCGGTAGTACCATCTGTAGAGGCATCATCATGAATCAAAATTTCAAAGGGGAAGTCTGTTTGCTGAATCAAAAAACCTTTTAAAGCCTCTTCGACAAATTTCTCATGGTTATATGTGGCACAACAGATGCTAACGAAAGGGTTAGACACGCCTCCTTTCCAAGCGGAAATAATGTCATTTTCAGTTCTGATATTGTTCGTCATTTATTCGGTATCTTTTGCGAATAACATAGCAGCTTACCTTTCTAATCCATTTTCTTTGATTACTGTTATTACTTTAGAAAATTGATCATCAGTCATTTCAGAAAAGATTGGCAAACAAATAATTTGCCTAGACACCCTCGTCGCAACCGGCAGATTTACCGATGTTGAGGAAGGTAAATCAGCGTATATAGGGCATTCGCTCGTCAATGGATAAAAGTAACGTCTGACATAGATTTCTGCATCACATAACGATTGATATAACTGATTCCGCGTTAAAGGATAACTATTTTCTATCAGTATAGGGAAATAACCATAGTTACTAGTAGTTGTCTCACAAAGAGGTACGTAGGTAATCCCTAATACATCCTGAAGTTCTAGCCGATATGCCTGATCAATATTCCTTCTCAAGGTTAGTCCATTATCAACATGCGGTAGCAGTGCCAATCCAAATGCCGCAGAGATCTCATTTAATTTTCCATTAATTCCAATTTCGTCAACCGTAATTTGATCTACAAAACCATGATTTTTTATTCGATTAATACGTTCTAACATTTTGGCATCATGGCAGACTATTGCCCCACCCTCTGCAGTGTTAAAAACTTTGGTAGCATGAAAACTTAATATACTTAAATCTCCATGTCGAAGGATACTACCGCCCTCATCTTGAATAGCAAAAGCATGAGCAGCATCATAAACAACAGGTAACCCATGCTGATCAGCTATCCCTTGAATTGCTTCAACCTCACACCGCGTCCCGTAGCAATGTACAGGCAAAATAGCAGCTGTTCGCTCATTTATAGCCGCTTCTAACTTAGTCGGATCCATATTAAGCGTATCAGGATCAATATCCACAAACACAGGCGTACAGCTACTCGACTTAATAGAATGCGTTGTTGCTACAAATGTATAAGGACTCGTAAGAATCTCTCCTTTCACACCCAGCACTTTTAATGCCGTCATTAACGCCACCGTACCATTAGCAAAAAGAGCAATGTGTTTTACGCCAAGATATTCACACAGTGCCTGTTCTAGCTGTTGATGAATAGGTCCATTATTTGTCAAAATCTTGCTATCCCATATCTGTTCAAGTAATGGGATGAATTCCTCAAGCGGTGGCAATTGAGGTTGTGTGATGTAAATTGATTTATTACTCATTTGTAATCTTTTTAATAATATTCCACTTTAAAAGCTAACTTAATCTTCCGTATAATTTTTACAAAATCAATCACATCATAATATTATTCTACATAATGCTGTAGGTTCGTTTGACTCATTCGAACATATATTTCACGGTCAAAGTCATCGATTATTCCCCGCCCATGCAACATTCGAGTATTGTCTACAATGACAATATCTCCTTTTTCCCATGGAATTTTCACCATCAATGATGTGGCTAGCTGTTCTAGTTCTAGTATTACATCTTTAGGAATTTCTTTTCCACCAACGAATTTCACTCGCGACTTTGTTTGATTAGGAGTGTGGATTTCTCTTAATGCAAATGGCAAAATATTATTTATAAATATTAAGTTTTTTCCATTTTTACGCAAAGGACTCGTTTTGAAATAGGTAATTATGGAATCATCATCATTAACCACAAGCGTATGGTTTTTTGTTTGCAGATACTTTTTAAGAGCTTCAATAGTATCTACACTGTAGATCTTCATCCATTCAACTTTAGTATGGTGACGTTCATATATAATGTCACTATCCATAAATAGTTTTTGCATTTCTAGCGCCATACCAGAAAAAAGCTCTTGGCCATCACACAACCATGTTTCTCCACCTGGTTTTATTGAATGAGCACAATAAAACCAGAGCAATTGCGGTGGATGAACTTGTTGAAAGTAAAGCTCGCCATGAAGAGGCACATCATGTCCATAATTTTTCCCAGTTACAGTGAATAAGCTCTTATTTCCTTCTACCGTTTCACGACCACTGTTACCCCCTACTGTTCGCTGCCTTTCATTTAACGAGATAAACTCTGTACTAAACTTTTTGGAAAAAGCCAAAAAATCATCTACCGAGTGATTTTTACTCCGTATTAAAATCATGCCAGAATCTATAACTGTCTTAACTACAAGTTTTTCATCTAATTCAGCTGCGCTGGCCTCAACAATACTTAAATTCATATCATCTCTTCTAATTATTTCCTAAACCAAAGTTCAATATCAATTAATTACATTGCAAACCTATCGCTAAAAAAATCAGCAATATCATCACTATTTTGAGTAATAGGCATTGCCGGTAGGCTCTGTAAAAATACCTTGCCATAAGGTTTGCTTAAAAATCGAGGATCGCAAAGTACTAACACCCCATAATCGGTATTATCTCGAATCAAGCGACCAATGCCCTGCTTAAGTTGAATAACAGCGGCAGGGATCTGAATTGAAGAAAAAGGATTACCTCCCCGCTCTCGCAATGCATCAATCCTCGCTTGTAACACGGGGTCGCCCGGTGAAGCAAAAGGAATTTTATCAATCAATACACATGACAGCGCCTCACCACGTACATCAACGCCCTCCCAAAAACTATTGGTGCCTAATAAAACCGCATTACCATGACTGCGAAATTCATCTAACAAGCTCGATTTTGACGCACTACCCTGCACCATTAATGGATATTCAGAATCTTTTAATGCCTCCGCAACTATATTCAAAGCCCGATAACTGGTAAATAGCAAAAATGTTCGACCTTTACTGTGAGCAATAACATCTTCACTGATTGCAATAATATGGTCCAAATACGCATCATTATTTGGCTCAACAGGAATGCTCGGCATATATAATAAACTTTGTTTTTCATAATCAAATGGACTTGGCCAAATTGCCGTCTCAGCTTCGCCGATGCCAAGTTGTTGATTAAAGTTATTAAACCTCCCCGCCACCGTCAAGGTTGCCGAAGTAAAGATCCACGCTGTTGGTTTTTCATCCATCCATTGCTGAAAATGCTGGCTAACTTCATGCGGTGTGGCATGTAAAATTAGCCCAGTGGTACGGATATCAGCCCATAAAATTATATTATCATCTTGTTGCGTATTATCGAATAATTCCAGCGTATTGATGATTTCGCCACATCGGCTATGACACTGTTCCAGCCCCTTACCACGCTCAGCGGCTACTTCCAATTGTTCTTGCAAGTCATGCAAACACGCCATTACCTCGGCCAATTTTGCTTTAACACCTAGTTTTTCAAGTAATGGCATCCATGGCGTACGCTGATCTGATTCGCCAACACTTAACCGTAATGCCCGCATTGCAGACTCTGTTTTTTCCGCATAATCACGAATGCCTCGCATATCAGCTGCATCTTGATCCATTTCACGAACACTATCCCGGCAAAGCTCTTGAATTTGATGACTGCTAATTCGATTACCCAAAAACTGGGTAGCAATTTCTGGTAGCTGATGAGCTTCATCAATAATATAAGCATCCGCACTGGGTAAAACCTCACCCTGACCTGAAGCTTTTAGCGCCATATCAGACATTAATAAATGATGATTAATGACGACCACATCGGATTCTTGTGCTTTTTTTCGAGCTTCGTTGATGAAACACTCTGAATAATTAGGACATTCTTGACCCAGACAATTATCAATTGTGGAAGTGACTTTAGACCATAACAATGAGTTATCTTCTAACACATTGCTTTCGCTTAAATCACCTGTTTTAGTTCTACCTGACCACTCGGATAATTCCTGCAAAGTGATGTAATGATGCTTTTGCAATGGATCGACTTGTGCCTGTGATAATCGATAATGGCACAAATAATTACTACGCCCTTTTAATAAGGCAGCACGAAAAGGCCTTGCCAATGCTTTTCGTAATATCGGTAAATCCTTATTAAACAGTTGATCTTGTAAGTTTTTTGTCCCAGTAGAAATAAATACTTTCTGACCAGATAAAATTGCTGGGGCAAGATAAGCAAAGGTTTTGCCAGTACCGGTACCCGCTTCTGCCACCAACACAGTGGCATCATTTAATGTTTGTTCAATCTTAATTGCCATTTCCAATTGTTGCTGGCGAGGCGAATATGACTCAATATGTTGTGACAACAAACCACCCGCATTAAATACATGCTTCATATCTTGCATTTTACATTCCCAAACGAATATTAATGGCCCAAATAGCGATGCTACCGGTGATAAAAAATATCAGGCTCGCTCTAAATGCACGCCACTTATATTTTTTGATTAAGTCCTGCTCAGAAACTGTAGACAAAATAAAAGCCTGATCATTATGTGGACCAATTTGTAGCACATTTAATTGTTCTAGTTTTTCTCGTTGGCCTTGTTCCAGTCTAATTTGTCGCTCTGCCATTTTTCTAGCCTGCTCCCACTCATCACTGCTCAATTCATTATTCTGATCATAATCAAACTGATGCAATAATTGGTTTGGATCATTTTTCCACTGGCGCAGTAATTGCGCCACTTGTTCACGTAATTTCTGACTTTCAATATCGGTTACCGTTTTAAACAAGCCAATAGCATAAAGTGGCTCACCTTCAATAATAAGCTCCTCGGTATAGCGTCGTGGTGGAATAACATGGTGTTTATGCCATATCGTCTTGTTAGTCACAATGACATCCGCACCGTCGGGATCAATCACACACCTCCCAGTGTCATCTTCCAATAGAAAGAGTTCTTCACTGATTGCCTGCTTAACAACACGCCAATGTGTATTTGACATGCCATTTGAATTTGGGCGGCTTATTTTTTCTTCGATTTTATATCGATACCAAACACACATTTTCCTTGATAATGGCGCCACAATAACCGGGCCATCCATTAGCCGGGTTTGACCAATTAACTCCACATAACCTTGTGCTGCCGAGCGGATCTTTGCTGTTGGGATATTTTCGATCACACGAGCATAATGATACCAGCGATACATGCGATAAAAGGACCAGATAGCAATCCCACTGACGACCGCTAATCCAATCCAAAATTCAGTAGAGCCAAACTGTACTATATTGCGCTCAAACGAGGCAATAACGCGTTTTAACATCGATTAACTTTCAAATAATTGTTTGACATCAACGTCCGTTAATTCTTGTTCGACAAACTCTAACAAACTATAGTCTTTAAAATTAAACATGCGTGCAATAAAAACATCTGGGACTTGCTCAATACGAACATTATTATTATTAACACTTTCATTATAAAACTCACGGCGATCGGCAATGGCATTTTCTAAACCGGTAATCCGTGCCTGAAGATGTTGGAATGTCTCATCGGCTTTCAAATCAGGATAGGCTTCGGCAACCGCAAATAAACTACCCAGCCCCATACGTAAAGCGCCTTCTGCTTTACCTAATGCCGGGATATTACCTTGTTGTTGAGCACTGGCAACAGATGACCGAGCCTGCATCACCTTTTCGAGCGTTTCTTGCTCAAACTTCATATATTGTTTACACGTTTCAATTAATTTCGGCAGCTCATCATGACGTTGTTTCAATAGCACATCAATATTAGCCCAAGCCTTACTGACATTATGTTTAAGGGTAACAAGATTATTATAAATTAATATTATATAACCCAGTAAAACGGCTATCACGCCCCAAAATATAAAACCCGATACACTCATCGCTACCACTCCATTTAATTAATCGGCTTGATTATCCCATACTTCTGTTTCCAGACCATGCTCTGTTGTCCAAACTAGCTCACCAATAATTTTGAATTGGGCAACAGACATCGCACCTCGTTTTTTACTGGTTGTCGCTTTATTATCAATCGCTTCAATTATATCTTCTGATGTCGCTTCATACATCTCGACCGGTTCATAGTTATCATCAAATAAGACTAATACAACATTATCCCAACGTCCGTCAGGCTTGATTTGACCTATCCGAGGACTTGAACGACTGTCTCCAAAGATCACCCGTCCCTTAATCAAAATTCGTAAACTTTCTCTATTGCCCGTGCCAATAGCATCATGACCTAAAGTCATATCCTCTAATAGCCGTAAGCTCAATTGTTTGGCAACATCAAACCGAGCGATCTCCCCTGTGACAGGTAATGTACTACCGGTAGCTTGGCGATATTTTGCCGCCAAATGCCGTGTTTCGTGCATTAACTTATCAATAGAATATAAATCTATATTAGTTTGAGAGTCTTCTGTCATATCAAAACATTATATAACGCAAAAAAAACGGCCTATCCACAATTTGGCAGAGAGACCGTTCATTTTAATTTCAAATGCTAATTATTTCTTAGCATCTAATCCCTTTTGGTAATACTTATGAACCAATGTATCTTGGTTTTCTAATAAGAAATCAATATTTGGCTCATTGTTCATTGCTTTTTCAATTGCTTTACGTGTTGCTTCACGGTGAATATTGAATAATGCTTCATGATCTAAATTTTCAACTTTTTCGACTCCAGGACTTAACCATACCGAACAGATGATACCTAAGTCATTGGCTTTTTCTTTAGGAATTGTACCGTTACGAACAGCATCTAATACGCCATTTGAAATTGCGCCTTGAACTGTGCCCATTAAGATAGATGTATAAGCATTATCTTTAACCGTTACTTTACTAACCATGATTGTTGCTGGCTTAACCATCATGTCTGTGTTCATTAATGCTAAAACACGAGTATGGCCTTTAACTTGGTCGCCAAGTAGGTTTGCAAATGCAGTACCGAATGGACCATCTAACTCACCGATAATTACTTCTGGTTCTGCCGCTGTGAATGGAGGCCCACCAGCTAATAAACATTCACCAACACGCATTGTCATTTTTTCACTCATGGATCTTTCTCCGATTAATTAATATAAACCCTGCAATTATCCTTGTCTGCTAATGATGCCGCAAGCTCAAATAATCAAACTAGCTGGATATTTAGCTTTATAGGTCTACCAAACAGCGCTAAGATCACCCTAATTATTTTAATGAGTCCCATAATGCCTGAAATGAAAACCCCATACCAGCGAATAGGTGGCGAAGAATCGGTGCACAACTTAGTGCATACTTTTTATCAAATCATGTCTGATACGCCACAAACACAACTTATTCGCGCAATGCATCCTGACGATATTAAAATTAGTGAAGAAAAACTCTATCTGTTTTTAACTGGATGGTTAGGTGGCCCGCCTCTTTATACGGATAAATATGGTCATCCTCGATTACGTGCCAGACACTTACCTTTTTCAATAGGTGATGAAGAGCGCGACCAATGGCTTTACTGTATGGCACAAGCACTTAAAACAATGGATCTGGAACAACTTTTTGCCGAACAATTAATGAGTTCATTTGTACAGACTGCTGACTTTATGAAAAATAGGCCAGAATGAACATCGGCGCCTTAATTATTGGTGATGAATTATTGTCAGGAAAACGACAAGATCTTCATTTTAATCACCTGCAGGCAACGTTGGCTAAGCGCGGATTAGAGTTAAGTTGGACCATTATTGTCGGCGATGAGCCAGAACAATTACAGCGGTTTTTAGCATTTAGCCTCGCCAGTACCGATTTAGTGTTTAGCTTCGGAGGTATTGGTGCCACTCCGGATGATCGTACTCGACAGTCAGTTGCCAAAGTGGCTGAAGTACCATTGATCCCACACCCAGAAGCAACGGCAGAAATTGAAGCACAATATGGTGAAAAGGCCTATCCCAACCGTATATTGATGGCTAATTTGCCTGAAGGAAGCCGCATTATTCCAAACCCGATTAATCGTGTACCCGGCTTCTCATTTCACCACCATCATTTTATGCCTGGTTTTCCTGAAATGTCATGGCCGATGTTGGAATGGATCTTAGACAATAATTATCCAGATCTAAAAAATCTAGCACCAAAATCTGAACAAGTCATTTATATCACTAAAGGTCGAGAATCTGATTTACTTGAAGTGATGCAAAACATCACTATCAATTTTCCAGATTTACGCTTATCCAGTTTGCCTCATTTAGGTAACAATACCCATATTGAATTCAGTCTGCGTGGTGAACAATCGCAAGTAGAACAAGCAATGATTATTTTAAAAACAGCTATTGAGCAAGCCGAATTTACTTGGTCAGATCAGCCACCAGACAACCACTGAAACCATAACGGCAAGGTGAGTAAACTAGCGATCGTAGTAAAGGTTACTACCGCCGCATAAAGTTCACTATCCAACTGATATCGCTCACAAATAACAATACCGAATATCATTGTGGGCATAGCGGCAATCAATACCGTCGAAATGCGTAAATCTGAGGCTATACCTATGACATAGCTCATGCCCAATACACTTAATGGTACTAATATTAACGATATGATAACGGTTGGCAATAATAGCATCATAAATCGTAACTGAATACTCTGCCAGCGGATACTCATTCCCAACACAATTAACATTAACGGCACCACACCACCCGCTAATAATGATAATCCAGAATGTAGAATTTCGGGTTGAGAAACGCCAGCTAAATTTAATGAAACTCCAATAACAACCGCCCACAAAGGCGCCACTTTCACCAGCTCGTATAAGGGATGACATTCCGATTTACTGCCACCGTAATATTGGGCTAACAACATGCCAAAAGATAATAATATCGGTGTGCAGGCAAACAAATCATATTGCAAGACTATTACCCGAGTATGCGGACCAATCACCTGATCCAAAACCGGTAAACCAAGATACGTCGCATTTGGGAATGAAGCCGCTAATAATAAAGCCCCTGCTTGTTTATTATTAGTGTTGAGCAAGCGAAGTACCACCCACATAGCACCAAGACCTGCTAGCAACCCACATATCGCCAAAAAAGATATTTGTAAGGAAGTTCTATCTAATGGCGCACGCCAAATAACATCCAACACTAATGCAGGTAGTAATACATAAAATACTAAATCTGTTAATGCACGGCGATGGGCCAAACTCGAGATATGGACCGGTGCATGATATTTCCATATCGTGCCACAAGCAATCAGCAGTGACATTTGAATGAGTGCAGTTAACATCGACTAAAGGACTCTCCTAATTGATAGGATGGTAAAGTGAAAAAGAATAGACTAGCTATAGCCATCAAGATTAATAATGCTTTTTGTGGCCTACACAACAGCACGAATAGCCACTGCATTCGCGAGTATTAACAAAACTCATCCCAGCTATTATCTATGACAATAGTGAACACCTACAAATCATCAAGCGGGCTTTTTACGCCCTCTCCACCTAGACGCAAAACATGCGTATAAATCATCGTTGTTTGCAAATCAGCATGCCCTAATAAAGATTGAATCGTCCGAATATCTGTCCCCGTTTGCAACAAATGCGTTGCAAATGAGTGTCGAAAAGTATGTGCACTGACCTTTTTAACAATATCGCATTGTTTTACCGCTCGTTTAATCGCCTTATTCACCACTGATTGATCAATATGATGTCTCCTTTCCACCCCTGTTCGCGGATCAGTGGCAATATTTCTACTAGGAAACACATACTGCCAACCAAACGATGTATCCGCATTTGGGTATTTTTTGGCTAGCGCGTACGGCAAATAAACACTGCCATAACCATCGTTTAAATCTTTCTCGTGAACGAGCTTCACCTTCTCTAAATGACGCTCTAATAACGGTGCTAATTCATTCGCTAACGGCGTCACTCTATCCTTCTTACCTTTACCATCTCTTACCGTAATTTGCTTAAAGCCAAAATCAATATCCTGTACCCTAAGTCGAACCCCCTCTGATATTCGCAAACCACCAGCGTACAGCAACTTAACAATCAAACCAGCGGTTCCATCCAACATGGTTAGCACTTTTTTAACTTCTTCTTTACTCAATACAACCGGAATACGCGGCTCCTTTCGAGAACGCGTAGAACTCACACTCTCTAGTGGTTGCTGCAACACCTTGTTATATACAAAAACCAACGCATTCAACGCCTGATTTTGTGTCGATGGTGCCACATTTTTCTTAACAGCTAAATGCGTCAAATACTGCTCTACTTTATCTTCAGCATTATCAAGCAGAGCATCCCTACTCTTAAGCGAATGAAACCTTATAAACCGGCTAACCCAGTCACAATACGTATTCTCCGTCGCATACGCATATCCTTGCCTACGCAAAATATCCCTCATTTCATCCAACAATGATTTGCTTTTGTTTAAATCACTCATATTCCAATCAGTCAATAATTAACATAATTTCAGTATAATATAATATATTATGTCTTTTAAACATACTTTAACCCTAAAAGTTGTTTTCTTTGATTGTTTAGGGCTAATATACGTTATTTCAGGGCAAAACTGCCTTATACTAAATGTTCTGTGTCCAATAATGAGTTCCAATTCATGGTAGATAAAAAACTTAATAATATTCTTGAACTCTCCATAGAACATTGGAATAGCAATTTTGGTGGTATAGATGCTTTAAGCTTATGTGGAAAAGTTGGATTGTCGAATACAGAAGTCATGGCAATAATGGAGAGCTTATGCAAACAAGGAAAAGGTACATTAAATACAAAT
>JBJPGB010000046.1:0-7037 GCA_048595405.1 Methylophagaceae bacterium | reverse complement strand
ACATTAACCAAGCGAATGTCAGAAGATTTAACCGATTATTTAGCTGAACATGGCGTAAAAGTACGATATTTACACTCTGATATTGATACTGTGGAACGAGTGGAAATACTTCGTGACTTACGACTAGGCGAATTTGATGTGCTGGTTGGGATTAATCTATTACGCGAGGGCTTAGACCTTCCAGAAGTGTCGCTGGTGGCAATTTTAGATGCTGATAAAGAAGGCTTTTTACGATCAGAGCGATCATTAATTCAAACCATTGGTCGGGCCGCCCGTAATTTGAATGGCAAGGCGATTTTATATGCTGATAGAATTACTGGCTCAATGAAACGTGCGCTAGACGAAACCGATCGTCGCCGTGAAAAACAAGTTGCCTACAATAAAGAACATGGCATCACGCCAAAAGGTGTGGAAAAGGCTATACGTGGTAGTTTGGATGACAAACAAGAACAAGCACGTAATGATAGGCAATATATTGCCAAAGTCGCCGAAGAAAAAGCAAAATATGCTGCCTTCTCGCCGAAGCAGTTGGCAAAAAGATTGCAGCAGATGGAACAGGCGATGTATCGCCATGCTCAGGATCTGGAATTTGAGGAAGCAGGGAAATTACGAGATGAAATGGAACATATCCGAGCGATTACACTAGGACCTAGTGCGAGTTAATTATTTTTTGCCTTTTAAAAACCGTTTTATCTTGCGTTTAGTTTTATGTTTCCAATCGTAATACTTCAATGGTTTTTTCCAGTCAGAGGAAAAGGTTTTCCCAAGTGCATCGAAGTAATACTGCATAAAGAGTTCACGATTAGGCCAATCCAACTTATAACAAAGGCGCATTAAATCGAGTAGGCGTTTATGCTCGGTTGGTTTCATTTTCAAAATAGTGGCACGACCAATATCAATAGCCGTAACATCAATACCGCCTTGGTCATTTTTAGTCATTAATAAGTTGCCACCAGATAAATCATGATGAATGATTTTACGACCGTGCATATGGCAAGCATAGCGGGAAACCGCTTGGAAAATGACTTCTTTACTCACGCCATCGTATTGTTGCTCACCTCGGGCAAATGCTGAGAAAGCATCACGTGCCGAAAATGAATCCGCGACATAGTCACAGACATAATAATTCGTTGTAGTGCCTGCATTTTCTGTTCGCTCAAAAAATGCGATAGGTGTTGGGCTATTGACACCGCGACGAATCATTTCTGAGGCATTATTCCAATGACGCTTAGCTTTGCTGTCTTTAAAACGGTAACTCAGTTTTTTTAGGCCTTTAGCATGATTTTCTTTAACAACCAGTATGCTATTGGCATTCGCTGGGTTTTGAATGCTCCAAACGATATTACGTTGGTCACGATGCACATTCAGTTTAGGCAAGCTAAGTAAATTTTCAGGCAACATGCTCATCGCTTTATCAGCCAAGTTTTCACCGGGCTTGATGGCGATAGCCCCCGTCCAATCTCCCTCAGACCAAGGTGCAAACTCAACCCCATCAATATCAGCAAAAACAATATCATTATTGAGGTCTAATTGTGCCATTTGGGCAGTATTGATTTTAGTTTTCTGTGCTTGTTTAAATATCATAAATAATGGTCGCTCACTAAAACTACTGGCAGCTTGCATCAGTGAATCGCCAGTTCTATTGAGAAAGCTTGCTTGTGCAATTTGTTGCTCGGTATAGAGCAATTGTACGGGAATAGTTTGGCGATCTCGTGTCCAGTTTATATGTAGTTGTGAATTATCTTCGGTATTAAAAATAAAATGATTAATACCATTGTCGGCACTGATAGCCTGCACACATTCGGCACCATTTAATAATTTAACTAAATTAGCCAGGGCATAAAATGCTTTTCCAGGCTTTAACTGATCATAATGGCCACGAACTTCTTTATAAAAACTAACATTATCAATTCGAGGATAACCAGCGGCACCATCATCAATAAGACCATCACGACTACAGATTAAGGGGCCCCAATAGACTTTATCTAATGCACCACTAGCAGCCGCGATAACAAGGTATCGAATTAAATAATCAGCTTTCTTGGATTGTGGATCATTAGACCAGCGGTTTAAGCGTTTTGTGGTCCAGCATTTATAACTACAGACAGTTTGTTTGGCGCCAAAGCGGTGTGAGATATCCTGAAAAACACGGGTTTTTTTCACTAAATTAAATTTAAACAGTTTAGTTGCCCATTGCCCTAAAACACGATGATCATAAGCTTCAGGTTCAACAACGCGTTCAACAAATAAGTTGTCGGTATGAATATCTGGAGAATTTCCTTGGCGTTGCATCTCAGCGAGCAATATCACATTGGATATCGGTTCAAAATCAGAAACATTAGGGCCCGCTAGTAAAATATTGTTGTTGGCTAATTGTTCATTAGCAACCTTCCAGGCGATTAAATACGATAGTGGCTCAAAACCCGACCAACGGCCACGATTGGGCGTCGCCCCTATTTCAAAGCAACTTATCTGTTCACCATAATGTTCAGCTACAGTGCCAACAAAGTCAGTCCAACGTTGTTGTGCATCAACATCAGTCGTTAATTTTGATGCATCTTCAAAAGGCGGTAATAAGTCCAGCATGACCTGAAAACCTTCAGATAGTATTCGTTTTAACAAACGTTCTGCATCACCATTGATGGAGTCGTAAGTAAAATCCATGCGAACATGTTGAAGGTGTAACTCTTTTAATCGGTCAACAATATAATCATCTATTTGAGGATCAGATGACGGTGCGATATTAATGCCAAAAAAATTATTTTGAATAGTCGTGCCAGCTTGAAGTGACGGTGAGCAGTGAAACCAGAGACGAGTTTTTGTTAATGTCTTCAAGGTATCTTTTACTGCTTGTATATAGTGTTGCCGTAAGCGAGTGCGAGAATTCAATGAAGCGCCTGATCTGTTTGAAATAAAAGAAAAATTATAGCATGGTACAAAGAACATAAAAATATTCTATGATGTATTTTGGCCATGTCACAGCGTCTGTTAAAAAGAAAATTGTTTAATGACTACCGGCCAAATTACATAGCTTGTACTATAGGCGCAGGTAAAAGCATTAAAAGGATTGAAATACAGTGGATTTGGAATTAATCAAAGCAGAATTTTATCGTAGTATAGAGATACTTGAAAAATGGGCTATTAGCCCTGAGTTTTATGCCCAAATAATAGCCATCGTTATAGCGATTTTATTGGCATGGATCATTGCCAAGATACTTAAGCTCAAACTTCCTTTCTTCGGTAAGCCATCTGTTGAGTCAAGCTCAAAAATGGCAAATGGCTTACAAACATCAATCTATAGTACACGTGATCTGGTTTTTCCTATCTTGGCCTTAATGCTTTTTTCGATAGCGATTCAGATAACACAGGCACAATTTGGACAATCATGGCTAATTACCTTAGCTCAAGGGTTAGGGGTCGTTTTCTTACTGCGTTCAGTGATCATACGGTTTGTACAAAACGGTTTTATTCGCTCTTTATTTCTATGGGTAGGCATTCCTGTAGCCACATTACATGTTTTTGGTTGGCTTGATAATGTTGTACTTTTCTTGGATGGCATTGCACTAGAAATTGGCAACATTCGACTATCCGCTTATGCTCTTGCTCGTGTAATTATTTTTGGATCAATTTTATTTTGGTTAGGGCGAATTTCAAATACAGCTGGGCAGCAGGTTATTCGAAGCCAAGAAACATTGGATATACGAAGCCGAGAAGTATTTTCGAAATTATTTGAAATTGCTTTGTTTATCATTATCTTTTTTGTATTGCTACAAATTGTAGGAATCAACCTCACCACACTTGCCGTATTTGGTGGCGCCTTAGGTGTTGGCCTAGGGTTTGGTTTGCAGCAAATTGCCTCTAACTTTATCTCGGGCATTATTATTTTACTTGATGGCTCCATTACTGTTGGAGATTATATTGAGCTAGAAGATGGAAGAAGCGGTCATTTAACGGCCTTAAATATGCGATCTTCAACCATTCAAACCTATGAAGGTAAAGAAATTGTTGTGCCCAATGAGCAATTTATCACCACCGCCTTTACTAACTGGACTCGTAAAGATCCTCACCAACGTTATACCGTGGAGTTTTCAGTTTCCTACCATAGCGATATCCCAGCCATACCCGCACTTATTTTAGAAGCGATAAGAAAACATCCTCAAATATTAGAGACGCCCGAGCCTTCAGATTGTGAAATCATACAATTTGCTGATTCAGGAGTTGTATTTCAAGTGGAATATTGGATGGAAGGCATTGATGATGGCAAAAACCGAGTCGATTCTGATTTGATGTTAATTATCTGGAATACATTAAAAGAAAATAATATTTCAATGCCATTCCCTCAACGTGAAGTACGTATTTTAAACGAAGTAGACACTAAATAATGTTAAATCTTTTAAAAAATGAAAAAGCGATATTTATTTCATTAATAACGCTGATTATTCTGATGCCATTAGAGCACCAAATCCTACAAACATCGTTATACAACACGCTAGCACTGTTCTTTATATTTTCTGTCATTATGTATGCTGCGGTAAATGTCGCGCATCATGCAGAAATGCTGGCAGAAAAATATGGTGAGCCTTATGGCACCATGATTTTAACAATGTCTGCGGTGATTGTTGAAGTGCTAATGATCGGCATCATGATGAGCCATTCAGAAAATATCAATCTCGCTCGAGACACCATCGTTTCAGCGGTATTACTTGATATTAATGGACTATTAGGTCTAGCAGCTATTATCGGTGGCATCAAACATGGTGAGCAGAATTATAATTTTGACTCAACCAATTCCTATATATCAATGATTATTGTGGCAATGGGAATTGCCATGGTATTGCCAATGTTTGTACCTGAGGCATTAGAAGTCACCTACCTGATATTTCTTACCATCATGTTTATATTAATGTTCATTATCTTTACGCGTATCCAAATCAAAGAGCACAGTTACTTTTTCCAATATGATTATAAAGTCCATAAGAAAGAGGAAATACAAACACACGGCCATATCAATGGAACATACCATGCTGGTGTATTGATTTTATGTATTGCTCTCATTGGTTTTCTATCTGAATTGATGTCTCTCTTTATGCACGAGAGTTTAAGTAGTAGTGGCTTGCCACTTGCATTAGGCGCTTTAGCCGTCGCCGTTATTTCAGCTAGCCCAGAACTATTAACGGCAATAAAAAGTGCCGCGGCTAACAGGATGCAAACCGTGATTAATATCGCATTAGGCGCATCATTATCAACAGTATTGTTAACCATCCCAGCCATGATTATTTTGGCATTAGTCACACATCATGAGATTAACTTTATCTTAAGCCCAGTACAAATGATTCTATTAGGCATTACCTTTCTGGTCTCCATTGTTCATTTTTCAGATGGACAATCTAACATGCTTGAAGGTGCGATCCACTTCATTATATTTATTGTATTTATCTTCTTCACCTTTACCGGTTTGATAGGCTAAATCTGATTTAAAATGGCTAAGATAAAATGAGAGAGATGCTGGATAATGACTTGCGTTAACTGCTAGGCACTGTATAATTTTCCCGCTTAACGGCAGGCGCGTAGCTCAGTTGGTTAGAGCACTACCTTGACATACTAAGATGTTCTTTAGTATTTTCAACGGGTTAGGCCGTAAAGCGGGAAATAAAACATGATCTTTACCTACGTTTTTAAAGGGTTTTCAGGATCGTTTTCCCGTCTTTTTCTAGCAATTCAGGGTGTTCATAAATATTACCTATCACCTGCTAGATATTCAAGCACAAGTACAGGTATAAACTAACCAGCCTTGAAGGTCATAAAGTGTTTGAGTGTGAAAGGTGCGGGAAGGTGTTTTATGCGGGATTGTGAAACTAAACGATCTAAACTTGGTCAGTATATTGCAGGGAAAATAAGGGAAACTGTACATTTTCGTACCAATTAGGTACAGTTTACTTGTTAGTGACCGATAACAAAGGTAACTAACTGATTTAAAACAACGTAGATCGTTATAAGGTAGCTGCAGGTAGCGGCAATATAAGCCATAAGGGGATAATTATGTATAGAGAAGAAGACTGGGGAATTTGGTAAGGGAAATATGACAGCTGAATGGGACTACGGCAATAATCGCAGGAACATCACTTATATTTGCTATTACAGCAATATTATCATCACGCTCCACCGCTAGAAAAAACAACTCTTTATCATTGCTTATGGAGCTTAAGCAGGATGAAAAATTCTATTCGACGCTTAGAACCATACAAGATATGGTCAACAAAAATGACATTAGAATAGATGAGCTTGCCGCACTAAACATTGAAGATCAGAGGCAAAGAGAATCAGCCCAAAGTATCCGGTATCTCCTAAACCTTCTTGAATCTATAAGCATTGGCATTAAACACAATATATATGACGAAGCATCAATAAAAGATAGTATATGCTCAATCCTTACTCAAGCATTTGATCAAACGAAACCATTTATCGACAGAACTCGATCTATGCATGGTAAAGACACCTACTACATGGAATTTGAGCGTCTTGCCAAGAAATGGAAGAAAAAGCCCATAAAATCAGAAAGCGAGAAAAAGTGGTGGCAAAAATTCAGCTAAACTTACGGCAGTTTAGGGCTTTTTAATAGAATAAACACTAACCCGCTACGGCGGGTTTTTTATTGGGCGCTTACTATGTGGTCTTACTGATGAAAATACTCTATAATGCGGCCCTTCAACGGTATTTGTTTTCGCGATTGTTTTCCCCAGCGGGGTTTATTAGTAAGTAGTAATATTCTGGAATCGTTGGTATATATACATTAGGCGCGTAGCTCAGTTGGTTAGAGCACTACCTTGACATGGTAGGGGTCGGTGGTTCGAATCCACTCGTGCCTACCAAATTTATTTGGTAGTGAGGGTGAAGGGCATAACGCCCTGAATAATCCACTCGTGCCGACGACTAAATATACTTAAATGAAAGCATCTGTAATTTTAGGTGCTTTTTTGGTTTTTACGGCCCTTTGTATCGGCCACAACCAAGGAATACAACATGATTTCTGTAACACT
>JBJPGB010000045.1:0-6979 GCA_048595405.1 Methylophagaceae bacterium | reverse complement strand
CGTACAGAATGGCTACGCAGCGTTGGTTTTGAACAAGATAAATTAATCACCGATCATCAATGTATTTTTGCTGTACATTCACTGCAATTAAACTTTCGACAGCCAGCAAGATTTAATGACTCATTAGTGGTACGGTCACATATTATTAAGGTATCGGGTGCCAGTTTTGAGTTCGCCCAAAAAATTTTTCGTGATGATGAACTGTTGTGTGAAGCAACAGTCAAAGTTGCTTGTGTGGATGCAAACCGGTTTCGACCAAAGTCGATACCTTCATTTATTTTGACGGAGATACAAGGTGAACGCTGATCTTTCTTTGCTAACACTTATTCTTGAAGCCAGCTTATTGGTTCAATTGGTGATGCTAATTTTGCTAGCAACATCATTATATTCCTGGATGCTTATATTTAGAAAACGTAGCGAATTGGCTTTGGCTAAGCAGAATGCAGATTCATTTGAAGATAAATTTTGGTCAGGCAATGAACTGAACCGGCTTTACGAAGATATCTCTGGGAGGCCACATTCTAGCCAAGGAATGGAAGGCATATTTGAAGTGGGATTTAAGGAATTTGTTCGACTGAAAAAAACCTCAGATGATCCCGGCCTTGTATTGGAAGGTGCTCAACGGGTGATGCGTATTTCCTTAGCACGAGAAATTGATCAGTTGGAAATGTCATTACCCTTTTTAGCGACAGCAGGTTCAACCAGTCCTTATATTGGACTATTTGGTACCGTTTGGGGAATTATGAATTCTTTCCGCGCTTTAAGCAATGTACAGCAAGCAACATTAGCGATGGTCGCGCCGGGTATTTCAGAAGCATTAATCGCCACCGCAATGGGCTTGTTTGCCGCCATTCCAGCCGTTATTGCCTATAACCGATACTCACATGAAGTGGAGCGATTGATAAATCGTTATGATACTTTCCTAGAAGAATTTTCTTCTATTTTACAGCGTCAACAAGGTTAATGGGTCGCAATGGCTTTATATAAGCATAAGCGCCAACGTCGTAAACCAATGGCAGAGATCAATGTCGTGCCTTATATCGATGTAATGTTGGTATTGCTGATTATCTTTATGATTACCGCCCCCATTTTAACCCAAGGTGTCAGTGTTGACTTGCCTCAAGCCGATGCCAATGCCGTGGAGCCACCGGAAGATAATAGTGAACCTTTAGTGGTTTCTGTTGATGCGGACGGCTTATTCTATGTGGCGATTGGCGATAAACCGGATCAAGCAATTAATGCACAATTATTGATGGCAAAAGTGCAAGCGGTATTACGTCGCAGCCCTAATACGCCAGTAATGGTGAAAGGGGATAGTGCTACAAACTATGGTCAAGTGGTCACGGTAATGGCCTTATTACAGAAAGCTGGCGCACCGAGTGTGGGTTTGATTACCAAACAACCAGAACAAATAGCGAATTAAGGCGCAATGAAAAATAGATTCGTCGAAAATACGATTGCAGGAAGTTATTCGCTGGTACTCCACATTGTATTGGTGGCACTTTTTTTTGTGGGTTTGGAGTCAGGGTCAACACCAAAATTTGTCGCCCAAGAAAAAATGAATATCGTGCAAGCAACGGTGATGGATGAAGCCCAAGTATTAGAAGAGATGGCACGACTTCAACAGTTTGAAGATGAAAAACGTCAACAAGAGCAAGATAGAAAACAACAGGTAGACAAACAATTAGAAGAGGCACAAAAAGAATTAGAACGTAAGGAGCAAGAAGCTCTTGAGCAGCAACAAAAAGCGGAGCTTGAGCAACAACAACGTGAATTAAAAGCCAAGGAACAACAACAACAAATTAAAAAGCTAGAACAAGACCGTAAGCTTGAAGATGAAAAACGGATAAAAGCGGAAGCCGATCGTAAAATTGCTGAACAAAAACGTAAAGCGGAACAAGAACGTCAGAAAAAAGCAGAACAAGAGCGGAAAATTGAAGAAGAGAAGAAACACAAGGCTGAGCAAGAAAGACGAGAAGCCGAAGAAAGACAAAAATTAGCAGAAGCAGATCGTAAAGCCGAAGAAAAACGTAAGCTCGAAGCAGAAAAAGCACGTAAAGTGGCAGAAGAGAAAAAGCATAAAGCAGAATTGGCTCGCAAGGCCGAAGAGAAACGTAAGGCTGATGCAGAAATAGCTGAGGCCAATAGATTATTACAAGAAGAATTAGCAAAAGAAGATCGTGAGCGAGAAGAAAATCGTGTTAATAGTGTAGTCAACCAACACGTGTCAATCATTCGACAGCGGGTAAAGCGTTATTGGAACCGACCTTCGGGAAGCCTTGAAAGTGGTTTGCAAACCGCACTACGTGTTAGTTTGATACCCAGTGGTGATGTCAAACAAGTAGTAATTGTTCATAGTAGTGGCAATGCTATTTTTGATAGATCAGCTGAATCGGCAGTGTATAAAGCGGCGCCATTTACAATGCCAACCGATCCAAAAGCGGCTGCGGAATTACGTGATTTTCAGTTTATCTTTAAACCTGAGTAGAGGGTGAAATAATGACCAGACGATGGTTAACATTAATTTACATAGTTTCCATATTATTGCCATGGCAAGCTAGGGCTGAATTAATAATCGAGATCACCGGCGGTACCGAAGCAGCGCTTCCCATTGCCGTTGTCCCTTTTGGCAGTGAAGGCCTTGCTGCACCAGAAAATATTTCTGAAGTAATTCAAAATGATTTAGCGCGTAGTGGCCGTTTTGCACCATTACCCAAACAAGATTTGATTTCTGCGCCACATACAAAGGAAGAAGTTAATTTTAAAGATTGGCGTTTATTACGCTCGGAAGGCTTATTGATTGGTAATGTCAGTAGCCTTGATGGTGAAACCTACCAAGTGCAATTTCAATTATTTGATGTTTATAAAAGTCAGCAATTAGTCGGTAAGCGTTATCAAGTGCCCGCATCAGGATTGCGTCGATTAGCGCATCAAATTGCCGATCAAGTCTATCAAGCATTAACGGGTGAGATTGGTGTGTTTTCAACCCGGCTAGCATTTGTAACCGTGATTAAAAATGCCGATGGTAGTAAGCGTTTTGCCCTACAAGTATCAGATTCAGACGGAGCTAATCCTCGTACTGTATTACAGTCAAAACAACCCATCCTTTCACCAAATTGGGCGCCAGATGGTGAACGTTTGAGTTATGTCTCTTTTGAGAACGGTAAAGCAGAAGTATTTGTACAAGAAATGCGCAGTGGGCGCCGTGATTCTGTTGCCGCATTCAAAGGTATAAATAGCGCACCTAGTTGGTCACCAGATGGCAAAAAACTAGCACTTACATTATCAAAAGCAGGTAACCCAGAAATTTATATTATTGAACTTGCGACAGGTGATTTGTCTCGTGTTACCCATAATTCACAAGCAATCGATACCGAAGCCGTATGGACGCCAGATAGTCGTGAATTAGTCTTTACCTCAGATCGGGGTGGTCGACCACAAATTTATAAAGTGTCAGCAGAAGGCGGACGTGCGAAACGATTGACCTTTGAAGGAAGCTACAATGCTTCCCCAGACATCTCTGCTGATGGTCAATATATGACCATGGTGCATGGTGAAAATGGTAAATTTTATATTGCGGTACAAGATTTAGAGACCGGAGCACTGCAAATATTAACGGAAACTGGCCGAGATGAATCGCCGAGCTTTGCGCCAAATAGTCGCATGATCCTGTATGCTACCGAGCAAAAAGGCAAAGGCGTGTTGGCTGCGGTTTCGGTAGATGGTCGAATTCGACAACGTTTAGGTGAGTCAGGAAGTGATGTGCGGGAACCCGCATGGTCGCCAATTAGAAAATAATAAATTAGGAGAGTGCCAAATGAAATTAGTTAAATTAACCGTCGTTTTGCTAGCACTGACGTGGCTTTCTGCTTGTAATACCCTAGGGGGTGGCAAGGATGACGCGGACACAATGGATGGCGAAGTAGTAGTAGAGGATCGCACTGCCGATTCAGCAGGCATTGACGGTGAGAATGCCGATGGTACAGATTTAGATGATGGTGCCGAGGCGCAAGTGATTGTAGGTGAAGACCAATATATAGGTGATGAGTTAAATGATCCTGCCAGCCCACTATCTAACCGTGTAGTGTATTTCGAATATGACAGTAGTTCGGTAAGACAAGAGGATATTGCCACTTTAGAAGCGCATGCGGCATATTTAGGTGAAAATCCAAACGTCACCATCCGTCTAGTCGGTCATACAGATGAACGCGGTTCACGTGAATATAATCTTGCTTTAGGTGAACGACGTGCCTTGGCAATTCGTCAAATACTGATGTTGCAAGGTGCCAGCGTTAACCAATTTCAAGTAACCAGTTTTGGTGAAGAACGCCCAGATGTCGACGGACATGATGAATCGGTGTGGGGTCAAAACCGCCGTGTTGAATTACTTTATGTAGGAAGTTGATAATGATAAAAATGGGCAAAACAGCCTTGGCATTTGCCATCCTATTATCGCCGATGATGGCCAATATCGCGTGGGCTGATGAAGCGGCTCTAACACAGCGTATTGATCGCTTAGAGCGAATCATCCAAGGTCAAGGGCTGGTGTCGCTATTAGGCCGTGTTGATCAGTTGCAAAATGAAGTGCAACGTTTGAATGGTGATAATGAATCACTCCGCCATGAAATCGAATTAATGCAACGCCGTCAGCGAGAACTCTATTTAGACATCGATCAACGATTACAAGCGCAGGCTGCTGCTCCAGCGCCAGTGGTAACAGAAATAGAAGCTCCATCAGTGCTGGAACCTGAGCAACCCGCAGCCGATAATCAAGTTCCGGCTATTGAGCCAGTTCCAGCGGTTGAACCAACAGCCGAAATGGAGACTGAAACATCAGCACCAGAGACGTCACCGGTAGCCGTTGAGAATGGTGAAGCAGCTTATCAATCAGCATTGCAAATATTACGCAGTGGCCAGTATGAACAAGCCGTTGTAGCGTTATCTGCTTTCCCAGAACAATATCCTCACAGTAATTATTTGCCCAACGCTTATTACTGGCAAGGCGAAGCAAGTTATGTATTACGTAACTTCGACGCGGCAACCGTTGCGTTTCAAACTGTCATTGATCAATATCCTGCCAGCAGTAAAGTGGCTGATGCCACATTGAAGTTAGGCTTTAGTCAATATGAACTAGGGCAAAGTGATAGCGCTAAAACAACGTTAATGAACGTGATGGAGCAATATCCAAATACATCTGCCTCACGGCTAGCTAAAGTCAGACTAGATCGGATTAAACAAGAAACGCCTTAAGTTGGCCGTAACCGAAAACAGGTCATACCGTTATGGCACAGTGCCGCATTACAGAAATTTTTTATTCTTTACAGGGTGAAACGCGAACGATTGGCGTGCCAACAGTTTTTGTTCGCCTAACGGGCTGCCCATTACGCTGTACTTACTGTGATACAGCTTATGCATTTCACGGCGGTCAAAAAAGAGATATCGCTGATATCATCGCCGAAGTTCAAGGTTATAACCCACGATATGTCACCGTGACAGGTGGCGAGCCTTTAGCCCAGCAATCTTGTCATGAACTGTTATCAGCGTTATGTGATCTAGATGTTGAGGTGTCTCTAGAAACCAGTGGTGCAATCGATATTTCTGCTGTTGATCCGCGCGTAGTCTGCGTAATGGATTTCAAAACACCGGCATCAGGTGAAGAATCTAAAAATAAATATGACAATATCAACCAGCTAAAAATGACCGATCAAGTGAAATTTGTTATCTGTGACCGCAATGATTATGAATGGGCAAGCCAAAAATTATCAGAATATGATTTGAGTAATCGTAGTGAAGTCTTATTTTCACCGGTACACGGTGATTTGAAACCGGCGGATTTGGCCGACTGGATCATCAAAGATAATTTACCGGTCAGAATGCAGATACAAATGCATAAATACCTTTGGGGAGATCAGCAAGGCCGATGAAAAAAGCAATCATACTTCTTTCTGGTGGCTTGGATTCTGTCACTACGCTGGCCATTGCTAAAGAGCAAGGATTTGAGTGTTATACCCTAAGCTTCAACTATGGCCAACGCCACAATATTGAACTTATTGCCGCCCAAAAACTATCCAAACAAGTTGGAGCAGTAGAACACAAAGTCATTACCATTGATTTACGTTCAATTGGCGGTTCAGCATTAACTGATAATAGTATTGATGTGCCAGAACATTATGAAGAGGGTATACCCGTAACCTATGTGCCCGCTAGAAATACCGTATTTTTATCAATCGCATTAGGCTGGGCAGAAGTGCTGTCCGCACAAGCAATCTTTGTGGGTGTTAATGCTGTTGATTATTCCGGTTATCCAGATTGCCGCCCACAATTTATTGAAGCATTTGAACAGTTGGCTAATGTCGCAACCAAAGCTGGGGTAGAAGGACAAACACTTTCTATTCAAGCGCCTTTAATTGATATGAGCAAAGCCGATATTATTCAACAAGGCATACGGCTAGGCGTCGATTACAGTCAGACAATATCCTGTTATCAAGCAGATAGTGACGGTCGTGCATGCAGTCGTTGTGATTCCTGTCGATTTAGGCAACAAGGATTTGAGCAGGCTGGCATTGCTGATCCCACACGCTACCAATAGTATGCCTCACCAGTATTGGCGCCGGCATTAAGACCACTTATTGAAAAATTATTGTCTTGGGACTTGTCATTTCTACCAAATAGGGTATGATTTCGCGCTTGGTTTGGGCCGTTAGCTCAGTTGGTAGAGCACCGGACTTTTAATCCGATGGTCCCGCGTTCGAGTCGCGGACGGCCCACCAACCTTTCATTTAAAGATATTTCATTCGGTTTTCATTATATTTATAGTCAAAATTGTTCAATAACTTTGTTGACAGACCTGCGAGTGTCTGTATAATTCTCGCTTCTTTGTTGCAGGAAATGTTGTGCAGCAAACGCTCTTTAACAAAATAATATCAAGTAATGTGTGTGGGTACTTGCATAGGTTTATCTTTGTCCAAAAGAAGAATCG
>JBJPGB010000044.1:0-28055 GCA_048595405.1 Methylophagaceae bacterium | reverse complement strand
ATTATGCGAACCTTTCTAAGCATGAAAAAAGTGAATAGAGAACCCTCGAAATTTAAAATTAGAATGACTTTACCTATGTCACTCCACCGGAAATTAAAATCTAAAAACTACGGTAAAGCCTTGTTCTGAATTATCCGGTTTTTATCTAGTTCGAATAAATAATCTACTTTAGCTGGGAGTGTTTTTAAAACATGTTCCGTGATACGTTGATAAAACATAACAAAGCGTTTGAGTGATTCTTCATTCATTATTTGAGATTCACCATCTCCATTCTTATCTCGTAATTTGTTCTCTTGCTCTAACCGCCATTGGTAAACACAGTCAAAAGATGGCGCCTTGAGCATTATCCATTTATCAATACGATTAAATAATGTTTGATATTCATCAGCAAGCTGTCCGTTCACATAATGTCGCCATATAGCTTGTGTGTCTTCATTTCGCTCTAAGTCATTAACAGGTTCAGCTAATTCTTCATCTGTCTGTACTGTCGCACCTAAACACCACCCTTCTAGAATAACAATATCAACAGGGGTTTTAATCAGTGGATATTGATGTTCCGGCGAGGGATTATCAATTGCCTTATTAAACTTTGGAGTACGAACAATGCCTGTGTAGTCTATTAACGAAACAACTGTAGAGATAGCTAATGCAATATCGTGAGTACCTGGAACGCCTCGCGTTACCATCAGTGGATGTACAGTTTTGGCCAAATAAGCACGATGAGGCTGAGAAAAATAGAAATCATCGATTGATAACGCAACTGCATTTAATGAATGTTGACTATTAAAAAGTAATACCAATAAATCAGCTAAAGTGCTTTTACCAGAACCTTGAGCACCGTTAATAGCAACAATAATAGGATTGTTTCCAGATTTTTGCTGTGAGGCAATGTCACTCACCAGCGGTATGAAGAAACCCTGAATTAGTTCCTGATAGGAATCAGGCAATTGATGTTTAGCTATAAAGTCTTGAATATCCATGTTTTAATATAAAGAGCCTACTCTTTATTGACCTTACTATATGACTGTTGGCACTATATCACCCCTAATTTTTTAATGAAATCAGCCTATGGCAAAGTCATTTCAAGTATTATTGTGATTTATTTTCATCGAACAACCTTATGGACACACCTGAACCAGCTGATACTGATCAAATTATTTGTGATTGTAGTGGAACTACTAAGTCTAAAATTGAACAACTCATCGATGATGGTAAAGATAATTTAGATCTAATCTCTCGTGCTACCGGAGCTGTTAGTGGCTGTGGATCTTGTGATATTTTAATAATGGAAATACTTGCCAAAAAAGGGAAGTAATCAGGTCTTACAGCGCCCCACTTTCAGTAAGTAGTATTTGAACATGCTCGGCTAACTGATGATAACCCTGAGCATTTGGATGAATAGTGTCAGACTTTAACTTCGGACTACGTTCAAGCTGAGGAATAATTTCTGCTTGGATTGGGATCTTATGATCTTGGGCAAGTTCTAAATATAAATCTGGCACTTTTAGCATTAAATTAAAGTTTGGAACACCAATTAAAACGACTTGGCTTCCTGAGCGTTGAATAAGCGAAATCATCTGATCTAGATTATTTTTTAATTGTTGCTGTCCGAGTTTCCTGATTAAATCATTGCCACCATGACATAAGATTACTAGGTCTGGCATTTCTTCACTGAGTATATCTGGCAACCTTTCTAGCCCAACTTGGCTGACTTCGCCTGGAATGCCTGCATTCACTACTTTACGACCAGATAATTGCTGCAATACCGCAGGATAGCTCTCCGTTGCACTGTTTGCACCACTACCAAAGGTTAGGCTATCTCCAAATGCGAGAATAACCGCATCTTGTTTTAACGGTGTTAATTTGGTGCGATCATCGGAACAGCTAATACTAAAGCAGACGATCAATAATAATATTGCCCCCTTTACCTGTATCAACATAGTTTTAGTGTGTACTTGGAAACAGTCGGCGGAAGTTTTCAGTTGTTGTTTGGGCAATATTTTCTACGCTATCTCCACGTAAGTCTGCGAGGAATTCTGCAACATGTTTTACATAGGCGGGTTTATTTGTTTTACCGCGGTGAGGAACTGGCGCCAGATATGGTGCATCGGTTTCAATTAAGATTCTATCTAATGGCAGGTTTTTGGCAACATCTTGTAATTCTTTTGCATTTTTAAAAGTCACAATGCCAGAAAGTGAGATATAAAAACCAATATCTAAAGCCCTTTTTGCAGTATCCCAATTTTCAGTAAAGCAATGAATAATACCGCCGGCTTGTTCTGCACCCTCTTGTTCTAAGATATCCATTGTATCGTCACGTGCATCACGGGTATGGATAATGAGAGGCTTTTTAAGTTGCTTGCCTGCTTCAATATGCGTCCGAAAACGATCGCGTTGCCACGCCAAATCACCTTCACTACGAAAATAGTCTAAGCCTGTCTCGCCAATCGCAATCACTTTCTCGTGTTGTGCAAGTGAGATAAGCTCATCGACAGTAAAGTTTTCATCTTTATCAACATTAGGATGAATACCGACGCTGGCTGTAATATTAGGATAGTGCTCAGTGATATCCAATGCTTCTTGGCAACTGGCTTTATCAATAGAAATACAGACTATATGTTCAACCTTATTTGCTGTTGCTTGTTCAATAACAGCATCAAGCCCCCCCTCCTCTTGTGCCAACATATTAAGGTGGCAGTGTGAGTCAACAAACATTAGATAGCCTTTTCTTACATTGTGTGGGTAGTTTTATCTGACTGCAATCGTTCCGCCAAATAGTTTTCAATTTTATGTTTAATTGAATTATTATCAATATCACTAAAATGCACGCCGATGCCTGCAGCTTGGTTACCTTGTGAACCTTTAGGAGTAATCCATGCAATATTACCGGCAACTGGAATCTTTTCAGCTTCATTCATCAGTGATAGCAGAATAAAGACTTCATCGCCTAAACGATAGGCTTTGTTGGTAGGAATAAATAAGCCACCATTTTTAAGAAATGGCATATAGGCATGATAAAGCATATTTTCATCACCAATTTTCAATGATAAAATGCCTTTCCGCGGGTTCATAGCCATATAATCTTAATTCCTAAACTCAACTATTATTAGCAGTATTATAGCGACCATCACTATCCATGACGGAGACCATAAACTGTTCTATTAACAATACCTTGTTAATGTTACTTGAAGATGATATTAACTTTATTGCGGCAATGATGCAATCGTAAATATACCAATAAGACTTTGTTTTAACACTGTTAGATTCATTTCGTTCTTCAACAATGCGCCGCTGAATTAAGTTTTGCAAATGATTAAATACCATAAGTACATCATATTGCTGCCAATCTTTCGCTAAACTAACGGGATTAACATCACCAGACATTAATAAATTAAAATCACTGCCAACTTGCTCAATTATAGTTGCAGCATCTTGTTCCAGCATCAACATTACTTTTAATGGCGCACCATTCGCTAATGGGAGTAACGGCTGAATTTCTCGTTCTGAAAATGCCCCTTGTTGTTGTAACCAACTAGTGGTGACGGCAGGTTCTGGTGCAGATAATGTCAATTTCTGACAGCGACTCACAATAGTAATAGGCAACAATTCTGCCCGAGCAGTAATCAGAATTAACAATGTATTTTGTTGTGGTTCTTCAAGTAATTTCAACAAACTATTATTCGCATTAATATTCATACTATCGGCAGGCGAAATAATCACTGTTTTCCATTTTGCAACGGTCGACGTTAATTCTTGTTTATCTTTGAGCCGACGAATTTGCTCTATTTTTATTTGCTTCCCTGCTTCTTCAGGTTCAATAATGATATGGTCTGGATGACTTTTTGCTTGAAATAAGTGACAACTATGGCAGTGACCACAAGCTTCGGCTGTCATAGCCTCTCCACAGAGTAATGATGCCGCCATCTGATCAGCAAAAGAACGTTTCCCCAAGCCTTCAACACCCTTCAAAATAATGGCATGAGGGACTCTCTCTTGTATTTTTTGTTGTACAAATAACTGCCATTGCGTCGTTAGCCATGGATATATCATCAGATAATCTGCTGTAAAATTTGCATCAATTGCGCTTCGATTTCTATTATAGATTGGCTAGCATCAATTATTTTTATCCGTTGAGGATCTTGCTGTGCTCGCTCTAAGTAACAATCCCTGATCTGTTGGAAAAAGTCTATTTTTTCTTGTTCAAAACGGTCAATAGCCTCATTACGACTACGAACTCGCTGTTGGCCTAATTCAACCGGCAAATCAAATAAAAAAGTTAAGTCGGGTTGTAATCCATTTAATGTCCAATCTGCTATTTCAGTTATTCGTTGTTGATCAATACCTCTGCCGCCACCTTGATAAGCAAATGTTGCATCAGTAAATCGGTCTGATATAACCCAATCACCTCGTTCAAGTGCAGGTTTAATAACTTTGGAAACATGTTCTGCTCTGGCTGCAAACATCAGTAATAACTCAGTATCGACAGCCATTCCAGATTCTGTCGGTGTTAATAACAATGTCCGGATTTGTTCGCCAAGTTCAGTTCCACCCGGTTCACGGGTGAGGGTCAACGGTTTATCATGAATGGTTAAATAACGTTGAATAAAGGCCAACTGGGTTGATTTACCCGCACCTTCAATTCCTTCAATGGTGATAAATTTTCCGTTCATTTCTTTAACTGATATTTTCTAACAGCTTTATTATGTGCTGCTAATGTGTCTGAGAAAGCGTGCCGACCATCTTGTCCGGTGGCAACAAAATACAAGCTTTTGCCTTCTGCTGGATGCAATGCCGCCTCAATAGCCGCTTTGCTGGGTAATGCAATTGGTGTTGGCGGTAAACCATAGCGAGTATAAGTATTATAGGCTGTATCAGTCCTAAGATCTTTACGGCGAATATTGCCATTATAACTGTCGCCCATACCATATATAACAGTTGGATCAGTCTGTAGCCTCATTCCTTTATCTAATCGACGGACAAAGACACCTGCTATTTGAGCTCTTTCCTCAGCAATACCCGTCTCTTTTTCAATAATAGAAGCCATAATGAGAGCCTCATAAGGTGTTTTGTAAGGAAGTCCTTCAGCTTTATTTTCCCATAACTGCTCAAGATTAAGTTCCATTAACGTATAGGCTCGACTCAATATTTCTACATCTGTTGTTCCTGCTGAGAAATAATAAGTTTGCGGTGCAAACTCACCTTCGCCATGATTATCACCGTGATCAACCGCCTCCATCACCTCGGTGAGTGACGCCTCCGTTAGTGTCGAAATAAAGCGTTTATCAGCTATCACCATATCAACAAGCTGTTGTGCCGTCATACCTTCAATAATCGTAAAGGGATACTGGACCACTTGCCCTGCAATTAATTGATCCAAAAATTGTGGCGATGTAGTATTCGTTTTGATCAAATATTCACCGGCTTTAATTAAATGTGCTTTTCCTTCTAAACGACCATAGACATAGAGATACTGATTAGGCAGTTCAGACAAACCTATTGTTTGAAGATCTTGGCTTATCTTAAGTAGATTACTACCCGATTCAACAGTATAAACATAACCTTCTTCACCTACTTGTAACGGTGTAGACGTAAATCGATGGTATTCAGATAAGAATGCAGCCACAGCAATTGACAATAAAATAATGCTTAAAAGAACTAACTTTAATAACAGTTTCATATTACTTTGCTGACTCTGCTAATGCTTGCTGAAGGTTTTTTGTTATCGGACCAGTAGCATATATTTTATTGTCGATACTCGACACTGGCCAAATACCAATTATGCTATTGCAAACAAATATTTCATCTGCAGTAAATAATTCAGCCTTAGATAGATTTTTTTCTTCAACCGTAAGTCCATTTTGTTGTGCCAATTTACAAATATGAGCCCGAATAATGCCTGCCACACCCGCTTTATTGACTTTAGGGGTTAATAATTGATTTTCTTTTACAATAAAAACATTGCTCATTGTGCCTTCAATCACGTTATTACCTTGATCGAACATCAGCCCTTCGGCAATATCGGAATCATCCCATTCATTACGAGCTAATACCTGCTCCAAACGATTGAGGTGTTTGATGCCGGCTAGGCTGCTATTTTCAGATAAAGTTTGCTTACACAAACGCACTCTAACCCCTGATACAGCATTGCTATTAGGGTGTGATGGATATGGGTGGCTAGAAATAATACGGGTTGGTTCGATACTGCTATCTGCAAAATAACCACGGCCACCACAGCCTCGAGTGATAATAATTTTAATCACCGCATCATCGCTAAGTTGATGACATAATGAATTTAATTCCGCACCTAATATTTCAATATCTTGAAATGGAATTGCCAGCCGTTTACAACCATTTAAAAGTCGCGTTAAATGAGCATCCAGAAATTCAGCGACACCCTTTCGATAAGCAATAGTTTCAAATAGACCATCGCCATATTGCAGACCGCGATCGGCAATATTAATTCTATTTTCGGCCACTCCGTTAACTAGAATCACAGTAATATCAAATACTTATGAAGTCTTCTTAAAGATAACTGTACCATTAGTTCCACCGAAACCAAATGAATTTGACATGGCGATATCAATCTTCATTTGACGTGCCGTGTGAGGCACATAATCTAAATCACAATCTGGACTAGGATTATCTAAGTTAATAGTAGGTGGTGCAACTTGATCACGGATAGCCAATAAACTAAATACAGCCTCAATACCACCTGCTGCACCTAATAAGTGTCCAGTCATCGATTTGGTTGAGCTAATAGCAACATTTTCTGCCGCAGAACCAAAAGCAGCTTTAATTGCCTGCGTTTCCCCTGCATCACCCGCAGGAGTCGAGGTTCCATGAGCGTTAACATAATCAATCTGTTCCGCAGTAATACCCGCGTCTGCCATTGCATTCTTCATACAGCGAGCAGCACCTTCTCCACCTTTTGATGGCGAAGTCATATGATAAGCATCACTACTCATGCCAGACCCAATAAGTTCGCCATATATTTGGGCACCACGTTTCATTGCATGTTCATATTCTTCTAATACAACTATGCCTGCACCATCGCCAAGAACAAAACCATCACGGTCTTGATCCCATGGCCGACTTGCCGCTTCGGGATCATCATTACGCGTTGATAATGCCCGTGCTGCTGCAAAACCACCCAAACCTGTTTTCGACGTCGACATTTCAGCACCGCCGGCAACCATTACATCAGCATCACCATACTGAATCATCCGGCCTGCTGACGAAATATTATGCGTCGCACTTGAACAAGCCGTTGCAATAGCAATATTAGGACCTTTTAAACCAAACATGATCGACAAATTACCCGCAACCATATTAATAATATTGCTGGGTACAAAGAACGGAGAAATTTTTCTCGGGCCACCTTTTAAATAGGCATCATATCCCGCTTCAATTCCCGGCAAGCCACCGATACCAGCACCGATGGCGACACCAATTCGTTCAGCATTTTCTTCAGTAATTTCAATGCCCGAATCTTCAATCGCTTCTTTGCCAGCAGCAAGGCCATAATGGATAAACATATCCATTTTTTTAGCGTCTTTACGTGAAATAATCGTTGTGATATCAAAGTTTTTAATACTACCGCCAAAGCGAACAGAGAAATCAGAAACATCAAAGATGGTCAGTGGTGCAATACCACTTTTTCCAGCCAAGATATTAGCCCAGCTTTCTTTTACATTTAAACCAACTGGCGTTATTGCACCAAGGCCGGTTATCACAACACGTCGTTTAGACATCGCTTTCCCCTACTCAGATTTA
Source organism: Methylophagaceae bacterium (assembly GCA_048595405.1). Classification (GTDB taxonomy): domain Bacteria; phylum Pseudomonadota; class Gammaproteobacteria; order Nitrosococcales; family Methylophagaceae. Next base: position 20,282 of record JBJPGB010000044.1, on the reverse strand, counting down.
ACTATGGCGTAAAACAACATAGCCGCCTAGTGTGCGTAAACACAACTAGACGGCTATGATTTAGCAATCAGTAATATTAAGATTTAACAGAGTTAATATAATCAATAGCTTTTTTAACTGTCGTAATGGTTTCAGCTTGTTCATCTGGAATTTCACATTCAAATTCTTCTTCCAATGCCATTACTAATTCAACAGTATCTAAAGAGTCAGCACCTAAATCATCAATAAATGAAGCATCGGCTGTTACTTCATCAGCGCTTACGCCTAATTGCTCAACGACGATGTCTCTTACTTGGGCTTCGATATCACTCATAACGTATATTTCCTCTGTGGTTTAATACTTAAAACGTGTGCCATTTTATAATGCAAACACCCTACTAAACAAGCCAAATTGACTTTAGATTGTTCGCTTCAACTTTCAAAAACCTAAATCTTTTATGATTTAAGTAATTAATTCATATACATGCCGCCATTCACATTTAAGGTTTCGCCAGTCACATAAGCTGCATCTTGGCTTGCTAAAAAGCTAACTGCGGCAGCAATTTCTTCAGGTTCGCCTAAACGTTTAACTGGGACATTCTGTAATAACGCATTTTTGTGGTCATCCGATAAGGTGCTAGTCATATCCGTATCAATAAAACCGGGAGCAACTGAATTCACTGTAATGCCTCTAGCACCCACTTCACGTGCTAGCGATTTACTAAAACCAATAACACCCGCTTTAGCAGCGGCATAATTCGTTTGACCTGCATTACCCATGACCCCGACCACTGATGTGATCGTAATAATTCGCCCCCAACGTGCTTTTGTCATCGCACGAAGGCAACGTTTACTTAATTTAAAAATTGGCGTCAAATTAGTTTCGATGATGTCATTCCATTCATCATCTTTCATTCGCATTAACAAGTTATCACGGGTAATACCGGCATTATTAACCAATATTGTCGGCGCACCATACGCTGATTCAGTTTCAGAAACTACTGACTCTATTGAATCAGCATCGGTGACATTAAGTACCATTCCTGTACCCACAATATTGGCATCTTTTAAAAATGCACTAATCGTTTGAGCGCCATTTTCAGATGTTGCGGTTCCAATAACCGTTGCACCTTGCTGCCCTAACCGGAGTGCAATAGCACGTCCAATACCACGTGTTGCGCCAGTGATTAATGCAACTTTACCCTCTAAACTCATGATTTTTCTCCTACTGCTTGAATAGCTTTATCTAAAGAAGCCTGATCAAATACCGGTAACCCAGCGATAGACCTATCAATTCGTTTGCCAAGGCCTGCTAATACTTTACCAGGACCACACTCCACTAAAGTAGTCACACCTTGTGCAGCAAACCACTGTACTGTTTCTACCCAACGGACTGGATTGTAAAGTTGCTCAGCTAATAAGCGTTTGATATCGGCTTCACTATCAACTCTGCTGACACTGACATTATGGATAACAGGAACAGTCGGTACTTGGACGGTAATATGGGTTAAAGCTGCTGCCAAATTCTCTGCCGCAGGTTTCATTAACGCACAATGTGACGGTACGCTGACAGGTAATAATAATGCCCGCTTAGCACCTTGTTCTTTAGCAAGATCAATAGCTGCATTAATGGCTTCTGCTTCACCCGCAATAACCACTTGACCTGGCGAATTAAAATTAACGGCCTCTGCCACGCCTTGTTTGGCTGCCTCAGCACAAATAGATCTGACAACATCATCTTCTAGTCCAAGAATAGCAGCCATCGCACCTTTACCCGCTGGAACAGCTTGCTGCATAAATTGACCACGCTGTTCTACTAGCTTGATAGCATCCGCAAACCCTAATGAACCTGCAGCCACTAGCGCGGTATACTCACCTAAACTATGGCCAGCAAAATAACTGGGCTTAACATCTGAAACCGACTGCCAGCTACGCCAAACTGCGATACCTGCGGCTAACATGGCCGGTTGAGTACATTCTGTTTGATTAAGTGATTGTTCCGGGCCAGATTGCACTAAATCCCATAAATCATAGCCCAATGCATCAGATGCTTCGGAAAATGTTGCTTGAACTTGTGGATAGTGTGTTGCCAATTCTGCCAACATACCGACCGATTGTGATCCCTGTCCGGGAAATACAAAAGCTAAACTCATGAATTAAACCTAAAGAAAATTAGAATTTTAACAGTGCTGAACCCCAGGTGAACCCACCACCAAAAGCTTCAAGTAAGAGTGTTTCACCACGTTGGATCCGACCATCGCGAACGGCGGTATCAAGTGCCAGTGGTATAGAAGCCGCTGAAGTATTGCCATGTTCATCGACAGTGACCACTACCTTGTCCATCGGCATATCTAATTTTTTTGCCGTTGCTTTAATAATCCGAATATTTGCTTGATGAGGAATCAACCAATCTATGTCATGTTTATCTAAGTTATTTGCCGCTAAGGTTTCATCGGCAATGCTGCTCAAAGTGCGAACGGCAATCTTAAACACATCATTACCTTGCATTTCAATATAAGGTGACAATTCATTTTCAATCGATCCCGGTCCAGTTGGCACACTCAATAATTTGTTATAACGACCATCGGAATGAATATGTGTTGAGAGAACGCCTGTTTCTTCTGATGCTTGCAATATCACAGCACCCGCACCATCACCAAATAACACACAGGTATTACGATCGGTCCAATCAACAATACGAGATAAGGACTCGGCTCCAATAACTAACGCATTTTTGGCACTACCCGACTTGATAAACTTATCAGCGACTGTCAAAGCATAGATAAAGCCAGTACAGACAGCTTGCACATCAAATGCCGGGCAACCACTAATATTGAGTTTTTGCTGAACTAATGAGGCTGTACTTGGGAAAATACGGGTTGGTGTTGTGGTTGCGACAATAATAAGGTCAATCTCCTCATTACTAATGCCTGCCGCTTCAATGGCTTTTTCAGCCGCATAGAATGCTAAATCAGTGGTTGTTTCATCATCAGCAACAATATGGCGTTTTTTGATGCCCGTTCGGTCTTGGATCCATTGGTCACTGGTATCCACCATTTGTTCAAGATCGTGATTGGTTAATACTTTTTCAGGCTGATAACTACCGGTGCCCGTAATTCTTGAATAAATCACCTTGTTTGACCTTCTAGTAAAGCCTCTAAATGTTTGCTTATATTGTTTGGAACATCATGTTCAGCTTCAATAATGGCAATTTTAATAGCATTAGCAAAACCCATTGCGTCAGTGCCACCATGACTTTTGATCACAATACCTTGCAAACCAATTAAATTTGCTCCGTTATGATTTCTAGGGTCAAGTTTGTCCTTGAAATGTTTCAATACTGGCGTAGCGATAAATCCTGCTATTTTGGTAAAAACATTACGCTTAAATGATTGTCGTAAAAAATGACTAATCATATGAACAACACCCTCACTCGCTTTCAATGCCACATTACCAACAAAGCCGTCACAAACAACAACATCAACATCGCCACGATATAAACCATCGCCTTCGACAAAACCATAGTAGTTAAGATCAGTTTCTGCTAATAAACGTGCTGTTTCTTTAACACGCTCATTACCTTTGATTTCTTCTTCACCAATATTAAGCAAACCAATAGTTGGATTTTTTATACCGTCAACCAATTCGGCTAATACAGAACCCATCACCGCAAATTGCACTAAGTGCTCTGCACTCGAATCAATATTCGCACCGAGATCAAGAACATAAGTATGTCCTTTTTCAGTAGGCAATGCTGACACGATTGCTGGACGTTCTATGCCTGGCAATGTTTTGAGTACAAAGCGGGCCGTTGCCATCAGTGCACCGGTATTACCAGCACTAACACAAGCTGAAGCCGTTCCATCTTTAACAAGATTAATTGCAACCCGCATGGAAGAATCTTTTTTGCCACGTAATGCTAATGCGGGAGACTCATCCATTTCAACTTGTTGGGATGCATGATGAATAATTAAGCGATCATCTTCCGCAACATTATGTTGTTGTAAACATGTTCGAATAACGTCTTGGTCACCCACTAAAATGAATGACACATCAGGAAATTGTTTAAGTGCTGAAATAGCAGCGGGGATCACAACCTTAGGTCCGTGATCCCCGCCCATTGCATCAATCGATATTGTAAGGCTCAATCGAATTGTGCCTTATTCGCTTTTATCAGCGATAACTTTACGACCACGATAATAACCATCAGCCGTCACATGGTGACGAAGGTGTAATTCACCTGATGTTGAATCCACAGATAATGTTTCTCCAGTTAATGAATCATGTGAACGACGCATACCGCGACGTGATGTACTTTTTTTACTTTTTTGAACAGCCATGTGTTACTCCTAACAAAAATATTACTTTCAATAAGCTTTTGAACTTATTGTTTAATTTTTAACGCTGATAATACTGCAAATGGTGACGCAGCTTTATCACTATCTTTTAATTCAACGTGTTGATCACCAACCGACCAAGCTTCTTCAGGTAAACATGCATCAGCATGCCGTGGTACCAATGGTAATGATAAAATGAGTTCATCTTCAATTACCGCGCTTAACAATACGGGATCATTGTTCTCAATAATCCATGGATCATATTGCTCAGCCAAGCCCTCAACTTTTCGTTCACTGTTTACCATCGCTAACAAACAGTCTACATTCATCTCCAAAGCCATCGAGTTCATGCAACGTTCACAGATAACAGATACCGATGTATTGAACTTGCCACGCATATAGGGCGTACCAACTTCATCCACATCAAATCCAAGCTTTACATTAACCCAGCCTTCGTCACTTTGAAGCGATTTACTTAGCCTAAGCATCCCTGCTATAGGGAGTTGGCCTTCTAACTTTAAACCATTTTGAGCTAAGCGAAGCGGATCAATCTCTTTTGGTAATTTCTGATGCATAATCGACGGAATTATATAAGAAAAACTGTAAAACAGCAAAATTCAACAATACAATTAAACGAAGTGCTTAGCACCTTCTTCTCATTTTAATTATTCGCTATTTATTTCAGCCTTAAAAATAATAGAAGCCATGAAAAACAGTTGCTCAAAAAAAGTGTTAGGTCACTTATTAGGCTGTAACCACAGATTAAGAGTTATTATGCAAGCCCATGACTTCATTGTCATTTTCCGCATCGGCTTTAGATATATCATTACGTAATGCATCAATGTAATAAAGATAGGATTCATCAATGTCACCGGTAATATATTTACCATCAAAACAGGAGGTATCAAAATCTTGAACATTATCATTATATTTAACGGCATCAACCAAATCATCTAAGTCCTGATAAATCAACCAATCTGCGCCCAGCTCTTGTGAAATTTGAGCGATATTACGGCCATGTGCAACAAATTCATGAGGAGAAGGCATATCAATACCATAAACATTCGGATAACGTACTGGTGGTGCTGCCGAAGCAAAATACACTTTGTTGGCACCGGCATCACGCGCCATTTGAACAATTTGCTGCGAGGTAGTGCCACGAACAATTGAATCATCTACCAACAATACATTCTTACCTTCAAATTCCAAATCAATTGCATTCAACTTTTGACGTACTGATTTCTTGCGTTGTGTTTGACCCGGCATAATAAATGTACGGCCAATATATCGATTTTTAATGAAGCCTTCTTGGTATGGCACGCCTAAATCATAGGATAGTTGCAGCGCAGCACTTCGGCTGGTATCCGGAATAGGAATCACAACATCAATATCATGATCAGGAAATTCACGTTCAATCTTATGCGCTAATTTAGTCCCCATCCGTAGACGACTTTTATGGACTGAAATACCATCAATAATCGAATCGGGCCGGGCAAAATAGACATACTCAAAAATACAAGGTGATGTCACGGTTTCCTCAGCACACTGCTGGGCATGCAGTTCGCCATTAATATCAATAAAGACACACTCGCCAGCTTCAATATCTCGAATTAATTCAAATCCGTTGGAATCAATTGCAACACTTTCTGATGCCACAATATAGTCACTACCATCACTATGATCTCGTTTACCAATCACAACTGGACGAATGCCGTAAGGATCACGAAATGCCAACAGCCCAACACCAGCGATCATCGCAACGACAGCATAGGCACCTTTACAACGACTGTGTAGTGCTGATACCGCTTTAAAAATATCTTCCGATTGTAATTTAGGTTTATTATTTTTTTGTAACTCGTGCGCTAATATATTGAGCAACACTTCTGAGTCTGAGTCAGTATTCAGGTGACGGCGATCACTTTGAAATAGCTCTTCTTTAAGTAGCTTGGTGTTTGTCAGGTTTCCATTATGAGCTAAGGCAATACCAAAAGGAGAATTGACATAAAATGGCTGAGCTTCTGCTGAAGTAGAACAACCTGCAGTAGGATAACGAATATGACCAATACCCATATTACCCTTCAATCGCAACATATGACGGGTATGAAACACATCTTTTACTAAGCCATTAGCTTTACGTAAAAAGAACTGCCCCTCATCATCACAGGTAACAATCCCCGCTGCATCTTGACCACGGTGTTGCAATACAGTCAATCCATCATAAAGCGATTGGTTGACTTCAGATGACCCGATAATGCCAATAATTCCACACATAAACCTATCCTATTATCAGCTAACTAAAATGAATATACTCTGCAAGATCTGCAGGTAAAAAATCACGAACCCAAATAGCGAGTTTTTCGAAATGCTCAATTAACAATGAATTTTGCCACCAACTATCACTTGGCATTGGTGTTGCTCCCGCTATCAATATTAACAATGTCACAATAGCCACACCACGCAATATGCCAAACAATACACCAAGAGCTCTATCGGTTCCGGACAAACCTGTTTTTTCAACCAGTGTGGAAATAAGGTGATTCACCAGTGCACTTAATATTAAGGTCACAATAAACAGTGCAAAAAATGCAGCAAATAACCGAATAGACGCTGTTTCAATATAAGGGTTTAATAGGGTTGAGAGATAAGGTGAAAAAGTAAGGGCGACCCAAAATGATAAAACCCAACTAACAAGAGAAAGTACTTCTTTAATAAAGCCGCGAATAATACTAATTCCTGCCGATAGCAGAACGATTCCGATGATTACATAATCAACCCAAAACATTATCAAACCAGCCATTTATTCGTTTGAGAAAAGTGAATTTTACCAGAATGATTGCCATCACCACATATATTTTTTAGCGATAAAGGCCTTATCAATACTGATGAGCTATATGTACTTTCAAGCCACTATAGAAAAATAATGAAACATAATGGTTTTTGCGGGACTAAATATACATTTCCAGATGATTATCAATCCTCTTTAACATCAAAAATAAGAGTACAAAATCTATTATTGTTGAATATAAATTTATTGTGCTAATACCTGCGGCTTGATCGCCAATTGTTCCGATATCTTTGCGGCCATGCTATCCACGAGCTGTTTATCATATTCAGGTCCAATGCGAACCCGATAATTAGCACCATTTTTTTCAACTCTTGATTTCAAACCTAACATTGATGCTTTGCCGTGTAATGCTTGTGCATTAGCCTTCACCGAAAAACTACCTAATTGAATAATCCATGAAGGCTTTGAACTCTCAGTCACGGCTACCTGCTTTTCTGCCGAACTACTTTTTTCTACTATAACGGGGACTTGTGCAACAATAGGCTTAACTATTTCCTTCTCTGGAACAGGCCTAACTGCCATTTCCTCGACTGTATCGGGCTGTTTATCTATCTGATGAGGATCAAGTAATTTTTCTTGATCCCCTTCCACAAACTCCACGGGCATCGGCTCAATTGAGGATGTAAAATCAGACTCTTCTATCGTAACGATTTTTTCATCATCATTCTCGGTCTGACCAATAAGAAAAATAGCCGCGCCACCTATCACTAATAACAGCAATAATGAACCAATTAACCGCTGCTTCAAAATGTCAGTCATTGTATTGTATTATCTTCCATTGCTAATGCCTGTTTTCTGAGCTTGCCTCATGATAACTGGTTTTATCATTTGCGATCACTTTTTCATCATCTTGTGATTTTGGTTTAGGCTGCGTTTGTAGCGCCACTTCTAATACATCTGATATCCATTGCACCGGTAAAATCTTTAGCCCTTGTTTAATATTATCAGGTATTTCTTTTAGGTCTTTTACGTTGTCTTTCGGGATCAATACCGTATCAATGTTACCGCGTAAGGCCGCCAAAAGCTTCTCTTTAAGGCCACCAATCGCTAACACTTCACCGCGTAATGTGATTTCACCTGTCATCGCCACATTAGCTTTTACTGGAATATGGGTAATAGCGGAGACTAGCGCCGTACACATACCAACACCAGCACTTGGCCCATCTTTAGGGGTTGCCCCTTCTGGCACATGAATATGAACATCATGCTTTTGCAAGAAATCAGTTGCAATCCCCCAATCTTGCGAGCGTGAGCGAACGACCGTTGTTGCAGCTTGAATGGACTCCTGCATCACATCACCCAATTTACCAGTATAAGTAGCCTTACCTTTACCCGGCATCACAGCTGACTCAATCGTTAATAATTCACCACCCACCTCAGTCCATGCCAATCCTGTTACTTGGCCAACTTGATCCGTTTCTTCAGCGACACCATATTGATAATGATAAACCCCTAAATAGTCTTCAAGATTATCTTCCGACACCACAATTTTATCGGTGGGTTTATCTTTTAATATTTGTTTAACCACTTTACGACAAATCTTAGAAATTTCTCGTTGCAAACTCCGAACACCTGCTTCACGGGTATAGCGACGAATAATATCTAATACCGCACTATCTTCAACACTAATTTCTCGATCTTTTAAACCATTGTCTTTTAAGGCTTTAGGTAATAAATATTTAAGAGCAATATTCAATTTTTCATCTTCGGTATAACCAGAAAGACGAATAATTTCCATCCTATCGCGCAATGCATCTGGAATGTCTAATGTATTAGCCGTGCAAACAAACATTACATCTGATAAGTCATATTCCACTTCCATATAATGGTCAGTGAACTTAGAGTTCTGTTCAGGATCGAGTACTTCCAACAATGCAGAGGCTGGATCGCCTCTAAAATCTTGAGCCATTTTATCAATTTCATCGAGTAGAAATAGTGGGTTACGCACCCCTACTTTCGATAAGTTTTGAATAACCTTGCCCGGCATTGAACCGATATATGTTCGACGATGACCTCTTATTTCTGCTTCATCTCGTACGCCACCTAAGGCCATACGACTATATTTTCGATTAGTTGCACGTGCAATTGATTCCGCTACTGAGGTTTTACCAACACCTGGTGGGCCAACTAAACATAAGATAGGACCTTTTGATTTTGGTACTCGTTGCTGAACCGCTAAATATTCCAAAATACGTTCTTTAACTTTTTCTAAGCCATAATGATCTTCATCGAGTATTTTTTCAGCACGTTCTAAATCTTTATAAACACGAGACCGCTTTTTCCACGGAACATCCGTCAACCATTCAATATAATTCCTAACCACGGCTGCTTCCGCAGACATAGCGGACATCATATTTAATTTTTTTAATTCTGATTCAGCTTTTGTTTTTGCTTCGGCAGGCATACCAGCAGCAGCTATTCTCTGCTCTAATTCTTCTGCTTCATTTGCGACTTCATCAATTTCTCCCAGCTCTTTCTGAACCGCTTTCATCTGCTCATTGAGATAATATTCGCGCTGATTTTTTTCCATCTGCTTTTTAACACGGCCACGAATACGCTTTTCAATATTTTGAACATCAATTTCAGATTCAAGAAAGACCATTAACTTTTCAATACGAGCCGTAACATCTTTCATTTCCAACAAGAATTGTTTATCTTCCAGCTTTAAAGTCATATGTGCTGCAACGGTATCGGCCATGCGATCAGCTTCATCAATACTGGATAAAGAAGCGATAACTTCTGGTGGGATTTTTTTATTAAGCTTAACGTATTGTTCAAACTGGGCTAACAAGGAACGCATTAATACATCAGCCTCACGTTCATCTGCTTGTTCATGGACAAACTCAGCGACTTCTGCCTTTAAATAATCACCATCATTATTAAAATAAGCAACTTTGGCGCGTGATGCCCCTTCAACCAAAACTTTGACCGTACCATCTGGTAGCTTTAATAACTGTAAAATATTAGCTAATGTCCCCGTCTCATATAGGTTTTCTACATTGGGTTTATCTTCACTAGAATCTTTCTGGGCCACCAGTAACACTTGTTTTGTTTCATCTGTCGCAATTTCAAGTGCATTAATAGACCGCTCACGACCAACAAATAATGGGATGACCATATAAGGATAGACAACAACATCTCTTAATGGCAGCACAGGGACTTCTATCAAGTTGTTATCTGCTGTTACTTTATTTTCCATCTCGTCAAAACCTCTAATCGATCGATATGTCGGTATGCCATACAGGCAAAATCATTTACTGAATGATAAATATGGGGATATAAACACCAAATTCAAGCAGCTTATAAATATTAGTGATTAACCATTTACTAAAAAAGAGCAGGTTCTGGTGTGATATTAACTATCGCTTGCAGCAAGATCCGTTACTTGATCTTCATACATCAAAATAGGTGGGTTTTCGCCATTGATAACACTTTCATCAATCACTACTTTTGAGACATTATCGGTTGAGGGTAAATCAAACATAATATCCAGTAATACATTTTCAATAATAGAACGTAGACCACGGGCGCCTGTTTTACGCTCCATTGCTTTATGAGCAATGGCATGCAAGGCATCCTCTCTAAATTCAATGTTCGTATTTTCCATTTCAAATAATTTTTGATATTGCTTGGTCAATGAGTTTTTAGGTTCCGTTAGTATTTGCACCAACGCATCTTCATCAAGCTCTTCCAATGTCGCTACCACAGGCAATCGACCAACAAATTCTGGAATCAAACCATATTGAATCAAATCTTCAGGTTCAACTGTTTTAAGTACATCACTGACAATACGATCATCATCGACACTCTTCACTTCCGCTGAAAAACCAATTCCACCCTTATGAGAGCGGTTACGGATAACCTTATCTAAGCCTGCAAATGCACCACCACAAATAAATAGAATTTTACTGGTATCAACTTGTAAAAACTCCTGTTGCGGATGTTTTCTACCACCTTGAGGTGGGATTGAGGCCGTTGTGCCTTCAATAAGTTTCAGTAAAGCTTGTTGAACACCTTCACCCGATACATCACGCGTAATCGATGGATTGTCAGATTTACGAGAGATCTTATCAATTTCATCAATGTAAACGATACCTGTTTCTGCTTTTTCTACATCATAATCACATTTTTGCAATAGCTTTTGAATGATGTTTTCAACATCTTCACCGACATAACCGGCTTCCGTTAGTGTTGTTGCATCAGCCATTGTAAAAGGAACATTAAGTTGGCGCGCTAAGGTTTCGGCCAATAAGGTTTTACCGCTACCTGTTGGACCAATTAATAAAATATTACTTTTTGATAACTCAACATCATCGCTAGTACTGCCAAATTGTAAACGCTTATAATGGTTATAGACCGCAACAGACAATACCCGTTTAGCTTTCTCTTGCCCGATAACATAGTTATCAAGGGCGTCCTTAATTTCACGCGGTGTCGGTAGCGCCGTGTCTGAATCATCACTAATGACTTCTTGTAACTCTTCACGAATGATGTCATTACATAAATCAACACATTCATCACAAACAAATACCGATGGGCCTGCGATCAGTTTTTTGACTTCGTGCTGACTTTTACCGCAAAAAGAACAGTACAGTAATTTATCGTCGTTATTATCTTTATCATCACTCATAATCAAATATTTTCCTTGCAAGCAATCTTTATATCGGCCCTTTATTCCATTTCTTCAGGGCGATTATCCAACACAGAGTCAATTAAACCATATTCTTGTGCTTGTTCACTACTCATAAAGTTATCACGATCAGTATCTTTTTGAATTTTCTTAATATCTTGGCCGGTATGTTTAGCCAAAATACCATTCAAGCGCTCACGAATAGACAGTATTTCTTTAGCGTGTATTTCAATATCAGATGCCTGACCTTGGAAACCACCTAATGGCTGATGAACCATTACTCGTGAGTTCGGCAGACAATGACGTTTTCCTTCTGCGCCAGCCGCGAGTAAAACAGCCCCCATACTCGCTGCTTGGCCAATACACAGCGTATTTACATCAGGTTTAATAAATTGCATGGTGTCATAAATTGCCATACCGGCAGTGACCGATCCACCAGGTGAATTGACATAGAGGTGAATATCTTTATCAGGGTTTTCTGATTCTAAGAATAATAATTGTGCAACCACCAAATTAGCCATATGGTCTTCAACAGGGCCCACTAAAAAAATGACGCGCTCCTTTAATAAGCGCGAATAGATATCATAAGATCGTTCTCCACGCGGAGTTTGCTCTACGACCATCGGCACTAGCGCATTATTAATCGTCATTTCGTCATTAGTAAAGATGTTGTTTGTCATGTCATTCCCAATAATAATTCAGCTTTAAATAAAATAGCCCACGTCCAATCTAATGAGCGCGGGCTATTTACATTCTGTAATTAGCGTAATGAATTATGCTGCTGCAGAATTCATTACCTCACTAAATGTTGAAGATTTTTCTTCAACTTTAACACGATCGTATATCCATTCAACAACCGTGTCTTCAACAACCATCATTTGAATCTCAGATAATTTTTGTTGATCGTTCATATAATACTTCACTACATCTTCTGGATCTTCATAACTAGCAGCGATGCCGTCAATAATTTCTTTAACTTTTCCTTCATCAGGTGTAATGCCATTATCAGAAATAATTTTACCAATTAACAAACTTAATGTGACACGCTTTTTAGCATTATCTTTAAAGTTGTTAATGTCGAAAGGAATGCCATCAATATTGACACCTTGTTTTTTCAAATTGGTTTTTGCTTGCTCCATTAAGAACTCAGCTTCACGTTCAACCGGGGAATCAGGTAGTGCGACCTCATTGTTTTCGACCAAACCGTCCATTACTTTACGTTTGTTTTGTGCTTTCAAATTTGTATCTAATTCACGGGCCATATTGGCACGCACTTCTTTTTTCAGCGCTGCAATTCCACCCTCAACACCACACAACTGAGCAAACTCTTTATCTAGTTTGGGTAATTTTTTCTTAGCCACGGACTTCACACTAATATCAAAAGTCGCTTCTTTACCTTGTAAATGTTCTGCTCGATAGTCATCAGGAAATGTCATTGTAATCGTTATTTCTTGACCTGACTTAGTACCAATTAATTGGTTTTCAAACTCAGGTAACATATTGCCATCACCAATAACAACTAAGGTATCTGTGCCTTTGCCACCATCAAATTCTGAACCATCGACACTACCAACAAAATCAATAGTGACACCATCAGTTTCTTTCGCTGCCCGTTTCAATGGTTCCCAGCTCATGCGCTGTTCACGTAATGTCTCCAACATACCATTGACATCTTCATCTTGAACTTCAGCAACTATTTTCTCAAGGCTGATTTTAGCTAAATCAACTTCTTCAACCTCAGGAAACACATCGTAAACCATTGTATAAACAAGTGATGTACCTTCTTCTTTCATTGAATCTATATGAGGAGGACCAGCTGGATTGATCTCTTCTTGCGTAAAGGCTTCTTGCATGCTGCTCTGAACAAGGCTGTCGATAACATCACGCCGTGCAGTCGCACCATGTGATTGTTCAACCATTTTCATCGGAACTTTGCCCGGTCGGAAACCAGCTTGTTTTACTGTTGGACGAATAGATTGCAATCGCTCCTGTACAGCTTGTTCGATATTGGCATCTTCTACCGTCACCGTCATACTGCGACCAAGTTCACTAACATTTTCTACCGTAACTTGCATTTCTTACCTCAAACCTAGGAGTTGAAGTGTCGGCAATTTTATCAGCCACCACCCTTCATTATTATGGTACGAGAGGAGAGACTCGAACTCTCACAGGTTGCCCCACTGGAACCTAAATCCAGCGCGTCTACCAATTCCGCCACTCTCGCAAAAAAATTGTTCTTCAGACAGCTATGCTTCTGAATTTAAAGGTCGCCATTATAAACATAGATAACGCAGAAAACTAGCCTTGCATACTTAAAAAAGTTAATCCCATATTTGCCTGCTGGCAAAACTGTTGAAATGAAACAAAATCAGAGTCCTTAATTGGTCGCATGCTGGCATTACGATCCGCTAGATATATACCAATAACTTTATCGCGAACAATAGTCGGCATAATCAAATAAGGAGGCGAACCTAACAACTCTACAACATCATGACTGAGTGTCGCATTCACTTGTTTTAAATCAGCCGGTATATGCATTGCTTTTTTACTCTTTACAATCTGGTGAAAAATATTGTCTGATTGACTAATATCGATTGACAGTTCACGACATAATTTAATACTATCCGCTCCTAAAGCGTATTTACACGTGAGCTGTTTATGATCTTTTGACAATATTGCGAATAACGATCTATCCATTCCTATTCCACGGTAGATGCCTTCTAACACCATTTCTAAAACAATGTTAATACTCGGCTTTTCCTCGATAGCTTTGCTGATATCACTTAATATCGTTAGCTGAAGATGAGTATCTGGTTCATGATGCAATACCTCTACGATACCGCCCCTCTGCTCCGAAGCGTCATTACTATTCTCAGCAAGCATTAAATCACTATTAATGCCGAGGTTTACTGACTTAAATTCGCTGTCGGTTTCGATTAGCGGCATATTTGCCAGCGGTATCCGTTTACTAGCAGTCGTGATGCCATATAGCTTGGTAACATTCCTTGCTTGTTTTGCATTGGCATGTGCCAAGCCTTTTACCTGGTTTATTTTTAAATTAAGCTGCTTCGAGACCCACTTAATAGCTTGTTCAGCCTCAGCACTTTCCCAGCCTTTTTTAGCAGCTTGAGCTAGCTTTTTACCAATTTCAATATTGACTAATTGTGGATTATCACCTGAAGATTGCTTATTCAAGGACTCTTCTAATAAATCACTAAGTGACCATGCCTTGCTCAAACCAGATGTTAAATCACCCAATGAATATCCCAATACTGTCTTCTCGGCTTGCTCCTCGGATATATCGTCTGTTTCCAGCAGCGCCAATAACTCCGTTGATTTGTCACTCGAAAAGGCCCAAAAGGCCATATTGCCTAGCCGAGATAATAATGTTGCTACAAAGATCTTTTCAGGAGATTTACATTTGCTTTTGCGAGCAAATTCTTGCGCTTGAATAGCAGCATGAAATGACTGAGCTATTTCTTCAGTTAATTTATTCCGTTGATGCCCATCATCAAGCGAATCCACCAAAACCAATGATAGTGCAACTGCTCGAACCTGATCAAACCCCATCACCATTACCGCACGAGAAATGGTACTAATTTCTTGTTTATGAGGATTGTAATAAAGACTATTCGCCATTTTTAACAAACGACTGGTTAATGAAGGATCTCTCAGAATAGTCTGTGCCACATCCGCAGCAGAAGTATCGCTACTATTTATTGCACCGGTAACATCAGTGATTGTAGCTGCGAAACCAGGCATATTCTCATCATTAAGCTGACGAATCCATTGTTCAACATTTTGCGGTCCCTGTCTGCTCACAATACCTCCATCACTTAGTTTCGTTTGCAATACCGTGAGGAACATGACCGGTAGCGACATGCTCTCGTGCTGAATCACAATGGCCTTGTTGATCATCAAAGAAAATATCGGCTCCAAATGACTTTAGAAATGGCCCTTTGTCCATTCCTCCTAGAAAGATTGCTTCATCAATACGTATTCCCCATGCCCGCAATGTTCGAATAACACGTTCATGTGCAGGTGCCGAACGTGCCGTGACTAGCGCTGTTCGTATCGGAGTTTTATCTTGATCAAATTCCGTCTGAAGATGATTTAATACCATTAAGAAATCTTTAAATGGACCACCACTCAATGGGCGTTTCGCTGTTTGCTGCTCATTATCAGTAAATGCCTGTAAGCCTTGTTCTTTATAAATCCGTTCAGATTCATCAGAAAACAGCACCGCATCACCATCAAAGGCAATTCGTAATTGCTCCTTATCAGTATTATCGCCGACATTTGAAGGCAGAATTGTTGCCGCGGCAATACCCGCATCCAATGCTTTTCGAACATCTTCAGGACTCGTCGATAGAAACAAATTAGCACCAAATGTAGCGACATAACGATAAGGGCTACTACCGGAAGTAAATACCGCTCGAGTAATCGCCAGATCGTGGTGTTGTATTGAATTAAAGATCCGTAATCCTGTATCAGAACTATTTCGAGACAATAAGATAATTTCAACTTTAGAGATATTATCCGCATTATTATTTAATGCTAATAGCTTTTTGACCAGAGCATATGCCGCACCGGGTTCAAGCGCAACATCTTCATTCTCAATTTGATATTGGCAATATGCTTTTGTCCCCTGCTCCTTATAGATTTGATGACTTTCATCCAAATCAAATAAGGCCCGAGATGAAATAGCAACAACTAATCGTCTATCGGCCATCTAGTCCCGCCCCACGTTTTACTGCCTGACCATCTTTACGAGCAATTCGCATAATACGCTGCCAACCTTGCTGTGCTTTTTCAACAATCACAGCTTCGGCATGAATGATCTCCAGATCCTCAGCTAAAGAACTTAAAATCGACACTTCATCTGGCTTGCCTTTCGGGAAAATAGAATCACTGGTAAAGATAACGCGACAAAAAATGGGAACATTCGGGGCTAATAGCTTTATTGCCTGTCGTGATGTCCGAATATGTCGCAAAGGATTGGCAAACTTAAAACTTCTGCCATCAAGAATTTGTGTCCACTGATCAATTGTTTCTGAACCAAACAAATTGCCGGCCATAGGATAACTTTCAATAAGCAATAAGCCTTGATCTAGCAGTAAAAGATGTTCAATTTCTAATAAACCACCAATCCCATCAGGAATAATAAAATCCTTAATTTCACCATGCGTTTGTGATTTTAAAATAGTTGATATTTGATTTAAAGACATACGCTGACGTTTATTTCTAATGCTAAAGAGCACTAGAATTACAATCAATATAAAAATAGCCGCGATAATGATGCCAGCCTGTGTATCAATGATCAAAATGGTTAAAACTCATTTATGTGAAATAAAGTGAATTATACGAGATTTACTTAGGCTTGTGAGTCTATTCCCTCAATTAATCAGGATTCACATTCACCGGATCTTCATGAATAATAACTTCCGCCTCAGGAAATAAAGCGGCAAGTTCACCTTCGACCTGATCAGCAATTTCATGAGCGGCAGCTAATGTTAGAGAACCATCTAATTCTAAATGCAATTGAATAAATACCATCATTCCTGAACGGCGTGTTCGTAAATCATGAAAGCCTTTTGTATCTGGGTGGTTTAATATCACCGATTCGATTTTATCTCTATCGTCGTCTGGCAGTTCATGATCCATTAGCAAATCTATCGAGTCCTTGACTATTGCCCATGCACTATAAAGTATAAATAAAGCAATACAAACACCGAACAAGGCATCAATATGAGACCAACCATAGAAGGTGAATATCAAAGCAACAATAACACTACCATTGACTAATAAGTCGGTTTTGTAATGCAGAGCATCTGCTTTAATAGCTGTCGATTGGGTATGTTTAATAACATATTTCTGAAAAGATAATAATGCTAGCGTAGCGATTATTGAAAATATCATCACCCCTATCCCAACATCTATTCCATTCATATTGGACTGTGGGTGGAATATGCGGCCAACTGCTTGCAGTAATAAAAAGCCAGCCGAGCCGACAATGAACATTGCCTGCCCCATACCCGCTAATGCCTCAGCCTTACCATGACCAAAGCGATGTTCTTGGTCTGCGGGTTGTAGCGCATGATGTACTGCAATTAAATTAACAATCGATGCTAAAACATCAAGGCTAGAGTCAAGTAATGTCGCCAATACACTGACTGAATCAGTAATAAACCACGCCACTATTTTGGCTAAAATAAGGATGATCGCTGTGGCTACCGACGCATAAGTAGCCAATCGCATTAATCGTGCTGTATCAGGTTGTTGAGCAGTTGGCATCAGATTGATATGGTATATTTAAAAAGCAAGATACAAATATTAACAAGTAACGGCCCAAAATCACAGGTACCCAACATGACAGTCGTCACCGTAACAACATCACCTTTTAATGATCAAAGACCAGGAACATCGGGATTACGAAAAAAAGTAACTGTATTTCAACAAGCACATTATCTCGAAAATTTTGTTCAATCTACATTTAATGCCCTTGATGATATCGCAGGAAAAACGCTGGTTGTCGGTGGTGATGGTCGTTTTTATAACGAACAAGCAATTCAGATTATTTTAAAAATGGCCGCAGCAAACGGTTTTTCACGAGCAATTGTTGGCCAGAATGGTTTATTGTCAACACCTGCAGCATCCTGTGTCATTCGTAAATACCAAGCCTTTGGCGGCATTATTTTATCCGCAAGTCATAATCCTGCTGGACCAACCGAAGATTTTGGCATCAAATACAATATCAACAACGGTGGCCCCGCCCCAGAAAATATCACTGACGGTATTTTTGCCAATACCAAAACTATCACTAGTTATCTCACTACGGATGATAATGATATTGCCTTAGATACCATTGGCAGCCAAAGCTTAGCGGGTATGACGATTGATATTATCGATCCTGTTGATGATTATGCTGAACTAATGGCAGCTTTGTTTGATTTTGATGCTATTCGAAATTTATTAGCTGATAATAACTTTCAATTACGATTTGATGCGATGCATGCCATAACAGGACCTTATGGTAAAGAAATTCTTGAAAACCGTCTTGGCGCCACAACCGGTACCGTTATCAATGGCATACCACTCACTGATTTTGGCGGTGGTCATCCCGATCCAAACCTGACTTACGCTAAAGAATTAGTTGATGAAATGTTTGGTTCAAATGCCCCAACACTGGGTGCCGCATCAGATGGTGATGGTGATCGCAACATGATTTTAGGTACCAACTTCTTTGTAACACCCTCAGACAGCTTGGCTATCATGGCTGCTAATGCCCATTTAATCCCAGCCTATAAAGGTGGCTTAACAGGTATCGCTCGCTCTATGCCAACCAGTCAAGCTCCTGATCGTGTTGCTGAATATTTAGGCATTGAATGCCATGAAACACCCACCGGCTGGAAATTCTTCGGTAATTTATTAGATGCAGATCGCGCCACATTATGTGGTGAAGAAAGCTTTGGCAGTGGCTCTAATCATATTCGGGAAAAAGATGGTTTATGGGCTGTATTATTCTGGCTTAATATCTTGGCAGAACGTAAGCAATCTGTTGCTGACATCGTCAATGAGCATTGGCAACAATATGGCCGTAACTACTACACACGCCATGACTATGAAGCCATTCCTAGTGATGTCGCCAATCAGCTTATGACAGATTTAGAAGCTCAATTTCCAGAATTAATTGGTCAATCCATCGCAAATCGTACCGTTAGTTATGCCGATAATTTTAGTTATACCGATCCTGTTGATAGTAGTGTTTCAAGTAATCAAGGACTTCGTATTGGTTTTGAAGATGGTTCACGAATCATTTTACGATTGTCCGGTACCGGTACAGAAGGTGCAACACTGCGCGTTTATATTGAATCCTATGAAAATAGTGATGATAAGCTTCATCAAGAGACTCAAGCAGCACTCAATGATTTAATTGTCGCTGCGGACAATTTAGCCGGAATAACATCTCGTACCGGCAGAATTGAACCAACTGTTATCACATAATAATGCAGCAACTTGTTTTAGGATCAAGCTCACCGTTTCGGGCTGAGCTACTCGCTAAACTAGGCTTGCCATTTATCACTGTATCGCCAGATATTGATGAAAGCCCACTTGATAATGAGTCCCCACAATTATTAGTGCAAAGGTTATCGGAACAAAAAGCATTGGCAATTGCAGCCCAATATCCTGATGCTCTTATTATTGGCTCTGATCAAGTAGCCGTATTGGATGGGGAGATATTAGGCAAGCCTAAAAACCAGCACAATGCCACCAAACAATTGATGGCTTCCTCAGGTAAAACAGTACAGTTTTTAACTGGTTTAGCGTTACTTAATAGCAGTACTGGCAAGATGCAATCATTGGTTGAACCATTCGCCGTCAGCTTTAAGCAATTATCGCCTCAACAAATCGATTTTTATCTTCAACAAGAACAGCCCTATCAATGTGCTGGAAGCTTTAAATCGGAAGGCTTGGGTATCAGTTTATTTTC
>JBJPGB010000043.1:0-14629 GCA_048595405.1 Methylophagaceae bacterium | reverse complement strand
TCTATGCATATGGAACCTTGGGATGGTCCGGCTGGTGTCGTATTAACCGATGGTCGTTATGCGGCTTGTACACTGGATAGAAATGGCTTGCGGCCAGCGCGTTATATCATTACTAAAGACCGCCATATCACGCTTGCTTCCGAAGTGGGCGTTTACCCCTATAAGCCAGAAGATGTGGTTGCTAAAGGCCGGTTAAAGCCTGGGGAAATGTTAGCAGTAGATACCACGACCGGTGAACTATTATTGCCTGAGCATATTGATAATGCACTTAAAAGCGCTCATCCATATAAGCAGTGGATCGATGATAATTTACAGCGTTTGCAAGATACATCAGCTGATGTAGCGCAAGCGATGGATGCCGAGCAGTTTGCTGCGCATGAAAAATTATTCCAAATAAGTTTTGAAGAACGCGATCAAGTTATTCGAGTGTTAGGAGAGGCAGGCCAAGAAGCCACAGGCTCAATGGGAGATGACACCCCGTTCCCAGTGTTATCGCAGCAAGAGCGTTCATTGTTTGATTACTTCCGCCAACAATTTGCACAAGTGACCAACCCACCGATTGATTCATTGCGTGAAAGTATCGTGATGTCATTGGAAACGTGTTTTGGTCGTGAACATAACCTATTTGAAGAAGGTGAGGAACACGCTGCTCGTTTAGTTGTGGACTCACCGGTTTTATCTACAGATCGTTTCCAACAACTGATGGCTAAAGGGAATGATGAAGAGCAGTATCAATCTATTAATCTATCTTTGCATTATAACGATGGAATAGATTTGGCGTATGCCATTGATGCGATTGCTGATCAAGCAGAGGCTGCGGTACGCGCCGGCAAAGTGATTATTAATTTATCAGATAAAGGTATTTCAGCAGATAGACAAACTATGCATGCTCTGCTTGCAACCGGTGCTGTACATCATCGGTTAATTCAACAAGGTTTACGCTGTGATGCCAATATTGTGGTTGAGACAGCAACAGCGCGTGACCCGCATCACTTTGCGGTGTTGATTGGTTATGGTGCAACAGCTATATATCCTTATCTTGCCTATGCTTGTCTTAACGACATGTTGAAAATAGGTGAGATTAAAGAAGGTGATTACGCTTCAATTTGTCAGAATTTTCGTAAAGGCATTAATAAAGGTCTTTATAAAGTTACTTCAAAAATGGGTATTTCAACCATTGCCAGCTATCGTGGCGCCCAACTATATGAAATTGTTGGTTTGCATGAATCGGTAGTAGAAAAATGTTTCCACGGCACCACCAGCCGCATTAGTGGTACTGGTTTTGAGGAATTGCAAACTGATCAACAAGCTGTAGCAGCACGCGCATGGAATCAACGTAAAAAACGTGTGCAAGGTGGTTTATTGAAATATATTCATGGTGGTGAATATCATGCGTATAACCCGGATGTTATTGGCGCTTTGCAAAAAGCCGTACAAGGCGGAAGTTATGATGCCTATAAAGAATATGCAACATTAGTAAACGAGCGACCAGTAATGAGCCTGCGTGATTTGCTGCAAGTTAAACTGGCCGATGAAGCACTTGCGCTAGAGGATGTTGAAGATATTAGTAAAATTTTGGCGCGTTTCGATAGTGCCGGCATGTCTTTAGGTGCGCTATCGCCAGAAGCACATGAAGCCTTAGCAACGGGCATGAATCGTTTAGGTGGACGTTCTAATTCAGGTGAAGGTGGTGAAGATCCTGCACGATTTGGTACCGAACGTGTCTCTAAAATTAAACAAGTTGCATCGGGCCGGTTTGGAGTAACACCGCATTATTTAGTGAATGCTGAAGTATTGCAGATCAAAATTGCTCAAGGTGCGAAGCCGGGAGAGGGTGGTCAATTACCGGGCGCTAAAGTGAATCAAATGATTGCAACATTGCGTCATTCGACTCCTGGTGTGACATTGATTTCACCGCCGCCGCATCATGATATTTATTCGATTGAAGATTTGGCGCAGCTAATTTTTGACTTGAAACAAGTTAATCCTGAAGCGTTAGTCTCGGTGAAGCTGGTGTCAGAAGCCGGTGTGGGTACTGTTGCTGCCGGTGTGGCCAAGGCTTATGCTGATCTAATTACTATCTCTGGATATGATGGTGGTACCGCAGCGAGCCCATTAACATCAGTGAAATATGCTGGAGGGCCTTGGGAATTAGGTTTGAGTGAAGCTCATCAAACACTACGGGCAAACGATTTACGTGACAAAGTACGATTACAAACAGATGGTGGTCTAAAAACAGGGCTCGATGTGATTAAAGCCGCTATTTTAGGGGCGGAAAGTTTTGCCTTTGGTACTGGGCCAATGGTTGCTCTTGGTTGTAAATTCTTGCGGATTTGTCACTTAAATAACTGCGCAACCGGTGTTGCAACGCAAAATGACGTATTACGTAGCCATCATTTTATTGGCTTGCCTCAAATGGTGATGAATTATTTCCAATTTGTTGCACGTGAAACACAAGAGTGGTTAGCGGTGCTCGGTGTGTCCAGTTTGGGGGCTCTGATTGGTCGAACTGATTTGTTAGAAATCTTACCGGGCACAACAGATAAGCAGCGTAGATTGGATTTGATGCCATTATTGTCAACAGCAGGTATTCCGGCAGATAAACCATTGTTTTGCAGTGAGCCTAAAAATGAACCTTATGATAAAGGTGAATTAGCTGAGCAAATGATAGTTGATATGCAAGATGCTATTGTGAATAAACAAGGTGGTTTTTTCCAATACGATGTTCGCAATATTAATCGATCTATAGGTGCGCGAATTTCGGGTGAAATTGCTCGTCATCATGGCAACTATGGCATGAGCGATATGCCAATTCGAGTACAGCTAACAGGTTCAGCAGGCCAAAGTTTTGGTGTGTGGAATGCTGGCGGTTTAGAAATGCGCCTTGAAGGCGATGCTAATGACTATGTTGGTAAAGGTATGGCGGATGGAAAGCTGGTTATTTATCCTTCACCAGAAAGTCATTTTTCCTCCCAAGAGGCCAGCATCATGGGTAATACCTGTTTATATGGTGCAACTGGTGGTGCTTTGTATGGGGCGGGTATGGCAGGTGAGCGTTTTGCGGTACGTAATTCGGGTGCAACAGCTGTTGTAGAAGGGATCGGCGATCACGGTTGTGAATATATGACCGGAGGCACGGTGGTTGTTTTAGGTGATTCAGGGCTGAATTTTGGTGCTGGAATGACCGGTGGATTCGCTTATGTTTTAGATATGGATGATACGTTTGCTGGGCGATATAACCAAGAATTAGTCGAGTTAATTCGTATTGATAATAGCGAGTTATCAGAGCATGCCTTGCACTTAAAAGGCATGATTGAAGATCATGTCAGAGAAACAGGTAGTGTCTGGGCCAATCAATTATTGGATATGTTTGAGCAACGTTTAAGACAATTTTGGTTGGTTAAACCAAAAGATTCAGCGCTTGATGGACTGCTTAAACAAACTACAAAAGCAGCTTAAATTTAAATCCTTCACTGTAGGCAAATAAATAACAAATATTATGGCGAAAAATACTTTTCAATTTTTAGATGTGGGTCGTCATGATCCTAAAAAACGTGAAGCCAGTGACCGTGTACAAGGCTTTGGTGAGATTTATGGCCAGTTTGATAAAGAATCAGCTGCGGATCAATCTGATCGCTGCCTAGAATGTGGAAACCCTTATTGTGAATGGAAATGTCCTGTTCATAACTATATTCCAAACTGGTTGAAGTTGGTTAGTGAAGGTAATCTGGAACAAGCTGCTGAACTGGCCCACCAAACCAATACTTTGCCCGAAATTTGTGGTCGCGTTTGCCCACAAGATCGTTTGTGTGAAGGTGCTTGTACCCTTAATGATGGTTTTGGTGCGGTTACAATTGGTAGTGTTGAGAAATATATTACCGATACGGCATTAGACCAAGGTTGGCGACCAGATTTATCGAATGTTAAAGATACCGGTAAGCGAGTAGCCGTAATCGGTGCTGGGCCTGCGGGTTTAGGCTGTGCAGATATCTTGATTCGCAATGGCGTTAACCCCGTGGTATTTGATAAGTATGAAGAAGTCGGCGGTCTGCTTACCTTCGGTATTCCAGAATTTAAGCTTGAAAAAGAGGTCGTTAAACGCCGCCGTAAAGTACTTGAAGGCATGGGTGTTGAATTTGTATTGAATACTGAGATTGGCAAGGATATTCAGTTTCAACAATTACTAGATGAGTATGATGCAGTATTCCTTGGTATGGGAACTTATACCTATATGAAAGGCGGTTTTCCGGGCGAAGACAAACAAGGCGTGTACGAAGCCTTGCCTTATCTGGTTGCCAATAACAAACAACAATTGGATTTAAATCCAGATGATTATGTCAATCTGCAAGGGCAAAAAGTAGTTGTTCTTGGTGGTGGTGATACCGCAATGGATTGTAACCGTACAGCCATCCGTCAAAATGCGGCCAGTGTGCAATGTGCATATCGTCGTGATGAAGAAAATATGCCGGGTTCGCGTCGTGAAGTGAATAATTCGATGGAGGAAGGTGTTGAGTTTTTATGGAATCGCCAACCAATTGAAGTGGTGGGTGATGACAAGGTAACGGGCATAAAAGTAATTACGACTGAACTTGGCGAACCCGATGAGAATGGTCGTCGCCGACCTGAACCAGTAGCAGGCAGTGAAGAAATTATTGAAGCAGATGCTGTCATTATTGCGTTTGGTTTCCGGCCAAGTCCAGCACCATGGTTTGCTGAGTTTGGTGTTGAAGTTAATAATTGGGGCGGCGTTGTTGCGCCTGCTGACGGCAAATGTGCTTATCAAACGACCAATGAAAAAGTCTTTGCTGGTGGAGATATGGTGCGTGGCTCTGATCTGGTTGTGACGGCTGTTTGGGAAGGTCGTCAGGCTGCGGAAGGGATTTTGAATTATTTAGAAGTTTAAAGCGAAGATTACTGAAAAGGAAGGAGCGAGTAAATGGATTTGCAGGTCGACATTTCAATATTATTAGCTGTTTTCACTTCATTATAAACTCTGTTTTGGGCGCGATAAGATGGGAATATAAATCTATTCATCCTGAGCTATGTCGAAGGATATGGCGGGCTTACAATTGGATGTAAACATTCCATACACCCTTCGACAGGCTCAGGGCAAACGGGTAAAATAATAACGGTCTAAACACCGTCATGATGAAGGAAAACTTTGTGTCTGAACTACAAAATGATCGTTATTTAAGGGCGTTATTACGTCAACCAGTTGATAAAACACCAGTATGGGTGATGCGACAAGCAGGACGTTATTTACCTGAGTATCGTGAAGTACGGGCTAAAGCGGGTGATTTTATGACCCTGTGCAGTACGCCGGATTTAGCATGTGAGGTGACTTTGCAGCCGCTTCGTCGTTTTGATTTAGATGCGGCGATTATCTTTTCAGATATTCTGACTATTCCCGATGCGATGGGTTTGGGTTTGCACTTTGTGGCAGGCGAGGGACCTAAGTTTTCTAATCCAATACAAAGTGCTGCGGATATTGCCAAGCTAGGCGTCCCTGATATGGAAGAGTCTCTTGGCTATGTTATGGATGCAATTCGTTTAACGCGTCGTGAGATTGATGGCAAGGTGCCTTTAATTGGTTTTAGTGGTAGCCCGTGGACATTAGCATGTTATATGGTTGAAGGTGGATCAAGTAAGGACTTTGCTAAAGTCAAAGGCATGTTATTTGATGCACCTGAACAAATGCATGCTTTATTGAATGTGATGGCTGATTCGGTTATTGCTTATTTGAATGCTCAAATTGCAGCTGGTGCTCAATCAGTGATGCTATTTGATACCTGGGGCGGCGCATTAAGCACAGGTAACTACCAAGAATTCTCATTAGCTTATATGCAAAAAATCATCTCGGGTTTAACGCGAGAAAGTGATGGTCGCACGGTGCCTGTTACGATGTTCACTAAAGGTGGCGGTCAGTGGCTAGAGCTGATGACAGCAACTGGAGCAGATGCGGTGGGTCTTGATTGGACAACTGACTTAAGTAAAGCTCGCCAACGGGTGGGTGATAAAGTCACTTTGCAAGGCAATATGGACCCCTGTGTATTATATGCATCAGCAGATCGTGTTGAGCAGGAAGTGGCGAGTGTGCTTGCGAGCTATGGTCAAGGCGAAACAGGGCATGTCTTTAATTTGGGTCACGGCATTCATCCAACCATTGAGCCTGAAAAAATGCAACGTTTGGTTGATTCAGTGCATCGCTTAAGTAAGCCATATCATCTTATATAAAATTCCCGCTCGGCCTAAGCTTGTCGAAGAGCAAATTAGAATATGGTTTGACAGGCTGGCCATGAACATAAGAGTCGTATCTATCTTACCAATACACCTTTGTTCTGGCATGGAGATAAAAAATGTACGTGTCCTACAGTAGAAATCTTTGGATAGGTTTTGCCTTAGCTGCGTTTGGCACTTTGTTGTTTTCACTTAAATCAATATTCATTAAGTTTTTGTATCAACAGGGCCTCAATGCTGATTCAGTCTTGGTGTTAAGAATGGCTTTAGCATTGCCTATTTATTTGGCATTATTAATGTACCTATTACGCTGCAAATCCAATAAGCAGCAACTTAACTTCCCAATATTACGAATCATATTTTTACTTGGTTTTCTTGGCTATTATTTGGCTTCATTACTTGACTTAATGGGGCTGGAGATAATTACTGCTCAGCTTGAAAGGTTAAGCTTATTTACCTACCCTTTTATGGTGGCAGTCATTGGTTTCTTCTTGTTTAACGAACCCTTCACACGCCGTTTGATGGTGTCATTAATCATTACGTATTCTGGGTTATGGATAGTGATGGGACAAGAGCTACAGTTGATGGGTAACAATGTGCTGGTTGGCGTTGCTTTAGTATTGGGATCGGCGTTAAGTTTTTCGTTATATGTGTTGTTTAGTAAAGGCTTTATTAAGCAGTTAGGCAGCCCATTGTTTACTAGTCTTGCAATGATTGCTTCGAGTATTTTTGGTCTGATTCATGGCGTGATTGTGCTTGATTGGACCGCGTTAACAATAAGTTCATCAGCATGGTTATGGTTGCTAATGTTAGTGGTGTTTAGCACGGTAATCCCGAGCTTTATGATGACCGAAGCGATTAATCGTATTGGTCCTGCTCAAACCGGTGTTGTTGGTATGTTAGGGCCGGTTTTTACGATTGTATTAGCCGTGCATTTATTAGCCGAGCCATTTACATTAACGATAGCGATGGGCGGTTTAATGATATTATTGGGCGTTGCGAGTCTGGTGGTTAAAAAACCAAGTTAATCATTATCTTCATTTCGCACTTCTTTCATTAATAGTTTAGCAAAGCGCTTAACTTGTAGATCATAGAGTGCTAATTCACCGCCTGTTTTAATGGCTCTCGATGCCAGACCGCCAATTACCATCAATAATAAAATGGCAATAAACCATGCCAGAAAATAAGTGACCCGCAGTGGCTCGGGTTGCGTTTCAGCCGTGATAGGAACACTTTCAGTTTGTTGTTCACCTTCGACAGGCGCTACAACAGGTTTATTCGCTAATTTTGGTGTGAGCGAGGCCAGTAGTGAATCCAAGTTTGAACCCCGTTCGATGGCATCAGCAAAGCGTTCAATCCGTTGTGGTTCCTCGTAGAGATCCCATGCTTCAAAGATTACTTTGATACCAATGTATAGGCCAATGATGAGCATTATTAATCCCATCACTCTTACAAAAGCTGATAAAAGGGTTGATGTCCCTGAGTGTTCATCGTCCATTAGAAAATGCCCTGAAAATAAAAATTTCAATTAGATGATATCAGATGTGCAATAAAACAGTGTTAATGCTTACTTTATGAGTAAGTATATTAAGGCGAGACTATTAATAAATAACAAGGCTAAGACTGTTTTCCAAAATCCTATTGGATTGCGATCGATCAGGGGCAACTTCTTCTTTAAGAAATGTAGAATTTGGTTTCCTTAAATCACTTTCCAGCTCAGACATTTTTTCATAACGATTGCTTGGATCAAGGTGTACTGCTTTTAATGTTCTCACTAATAAAATCTAAAGAAATAGTTTGTGGTAATTTAAAATTTAACTTGACCGAACACCCAGATTTTTTTGGTATCTACTCCTGCAAATTCACTACCTGCATTGTAGTCGGCGTATTTCATCCCGAGAGTGTAATGCTGCTTGAATGTTTTAACTAACAACAAATCAAGCTCTTTACCAGCGTCTAAGTTGCCTTCATCGGTTTCAAAATTGTGATAAACAGCAACTAATTTGGCTCCAAACACCTTACCGATAACAGTGAAATATAAGTCTTCTAGACCTTCTAATGGGGTGGTAAGGAATTGGTCAGCCCAGCCTTGGTGAAGATGGGCAGCACGACGAGTTCTTTTATAGCGATCCGTACCATCGCCTTCTTGTAATTCGTAGGATACTTTTGCTAACCAGTCTTTATATTTAACTCCAAATTCTGCGAAATAATAATTTTTAGCCTTTCTCGTACTGCCTTTATAGGCAGCTTGATTGCTAATTGCTGCAGAGTAGATAACGCTCACATCTTTATTTACTATCTGGGAACCCTTTAGGCGCAAACTCAATTTTTTTGAAGAGAGCGCTTTAGCATCGTGATAATCTGAAAAAGAACCATAAGCCATCAACTTACCAATTGCTAGGCCTGAGTATCGTAAGTAGACCAAATGTACATCAATATCAATATCGCCATTTTTTATGAAGCGAACGTTTCTATCATCACCATAAAGAGTATGGATTTTAGTTAAAAATATATATCTGAAAGTTGTATCTGCGAAAGAAGTATTTCTCAGGCTAAAAGCATCATAAGAGGTATGATGTTGAGTCCATAAAGAATTATCGGTAAAACGATAAAGGAGTGCTTTACGAGCTATCTCTTGGCGGCCAAATTTAAGCTCAGTATTAAAGCCGTTATATTGTAAATAGGCTTGGTTAACCTCCGTACTATCTGGCTCCGCAATAATGGAATAGGCCGTTTCGTCATTCGAAAGACTGTTATAGTTTTCTGAGCCCAAATTAGCGACATCTTCAATTTCAGCAAAAGCACTAAAACCGTGGAAAGCACCTGTTTTGTAACTAAGAGTCGTACGAAGGGTAAAAGCCTCAGCGTCTTTCAAAGCGTTGTCTTGAACAACTGTTTCATGACGGGCTTGGGCTGAAAAACTGACTTTACCACTTGTTAACGCATTAGAGAGTGTTTGTTCGGCTTGGACTGTAGATACAGTAAGTAACGAAATAACAGTCGACGCTAGAAAGACCATTGTGATGGTAGGGCTTGTATGCATGATTCTTTTCTCTTTGGTTATTGCAAAGATGAGCACAAGTCCCTTTGATTAGTATTCTAATACAAATGTTTGGAATAAAGATAGGGGTTGTAGGTATTTTATTTTTGGACCATGAATGAACGGAAGGGGAAGTCCACGTACTAAAATGAAAATACGGGCAAGTATTTTTATAATTATTTCTGCTTTCATGTGATGGCTAATAACGATTCTCAATTCGTTATGAGTTCAGCAGAGCGATAATAATGACCGTTAAAATAAACGAAATACTTTTCCAGAAAAGTACTGGATCACGATCTATTAATGGCGGAGCAGTCTTGTTGAGAAAGGCTTTGTTTGGATGTCGTAAATCATATACAAACTCTGATAATTCTTGGTAACGCTTGTACGGATCAGGATGCAATGCCTTCTTGAGGACATCATCAATCCAAGCGGGAATTTCACGTTCATCATGTAAAACAGACTGATATGCCAATTTGTTTTGGGCTGCTTTGGTTCTTGTTCTTGCTACTTGGGCGCTATAAGGAAACTTACCCGTTAACATTTGATAGCTAATCACAGCTAAAGAATACAAATCTGAATGAAATGAGCCTGCTTCTCCTAGAAAATATTCGGGGGCGGTATATTGGGCAGTACCCAGCAAATCTGTTCGCTCAAGTGGACTAGTAATTTCCGTTATCCCGGCCACTTTTGTAGCACCAAAATCAATAATTTTTATGGTGCCAGTACCATCGATCATGATGTTTTCAGGTCGAAGATCTTGATGCAGCATTTCCATTCGATGAAAAGCCTGTAAGCCTCGGGCAATTTGCTCAATAATTCCCCGTACAGTTTCTATATCAGGTTTAGGGTTATCCCGCATCCACTGGGTTAAGGTCTGCCCTTCAATATATTCCATTACGATGTAAAGATAATTGCGCTTTCTAGTTTGGGAGCAAGGTTTCAGTACATATGGGCTATTGAGGCGGCGGGCGATCCACTCTTCCATCAAAAAGCGCTCTAGGTAAGCTGCATCCTCTTGAAGGTCAACCGATGGTGTTTTTATAACAATTTGCTCATCGCTGTCATTATCTATCGCTAAATAAACATGACTCCGGCTACTGGCATGAATGCTTCTGATGATTTTATAGCCATCAAAGATTTCTCGTGCTTCTAATATAGGTGGGAAAGGTAGTTCAGTTAACTGTTGATAAAGCTCATCTGCATTTTGACTTGGCAGCTCCTCAATTTTCACTATCTGGACAGTAAGATTATCATCACTACCTTGCTCAAAAGCTTGGTCGATAATAAGTTTTGCCGCCGCATCCAGATGGTCACAATTGTCTTTAATGGTGTTGGTGATGAATGATGAATCTGCGTATTCATACACACCATCCGTCGTTAGAATAAAGATATCACCAGTTTCTACAGCGATCGTTTGGTAATCAATTTCAAGTTGAGGCTGAACCCCCATGGCACGGCTAAGATAACTATCATCTTGATTTATCCAATGACGGTGATCTTCGGTCAACTGTTCTAATTCACCATCTCTTAAATGATAGATCCGTGAATCACCGATATGGAAAATATGTGCTGTTGTTGATTTGATAATCATCGAGCTTAAGGTGCAGACATAGCCTTTATTCATATCATAACGATATTGGCTTTTTTGGGATTGCGAATGTAACCAAGAATTAGTAGCAGATAAAACCTGTTGTGCGGATTTTTTTACTGACCAGGCTTCTGAGGTACAAAAGTAATCCATTAGGAAGCCTCGAATCGTAGCTTCACTAGCAATTTGGCTGACATTGCTACTGCTAATGCCATCGGCCAGTGCAATAGCAATTCCTTTTGACGTTAACAGGTGGTCTTCAGGCATATAGATGCCATGAAAATCTTGATTGATTTCCTTACGGCCTTTATCTGAATACTGGCCAATGGCTATTTTTAATGAATTTGACATAAAAAAACAGCCTCCACCAAGAAAGCGGAGGCTTAATTTATTATAACTGTTAGCCTAGTTTACGCTCAGCACTTGTTTTAACGTGGGTGTAATATAATGGTAAACCGACTAGTACAAAACCGCCGACCAAGTTGCCCAATACCGTTGGAAGCTCATTCCAGAGTACATAATCTATAATCGTAAAGTCACCGCCCATAATCATAGAGAATGGGAATAAAAACATGTTTACGATTGAGTGTTCAAAACCCATGTAGAAGAACAGCATAATAGGCATCCACATTGCCGCCATTTTACCGGTCGCTGAAGTAGAGATCATTGCGCCTACTACGCCCATTGAAACCATCCAGTTACACAACATGCCACGGATAAAAACAGTAAACCAGCCATCTAAACCATGCTCCTTATAGCCTAAGGTTCTGGACTCGCCGATACTACTAACTTTTGCCGCAATGGCGCCGCCGTCAATATTGTATCCATAGGTGAAAATGAAAGAAATCATAAACGCTACTGTGAGTGCGCCTCCTAAGTTACCCAGAAAGACCCAGCCCCAATTTCGTAAAACTTGGCTAGTAGTGACTCCCGGTCTTTTATCAAGCAGTGCCAGTGGCACCAACATAAATACGCCGGTTAACAGGTCAAATTTCATTAAATACAACATAATGAATCCAACAGGGAATAGTATTGCACCTGTTAGAGGAGAGCCTGTTTTTACAGCAACGGTGATGGCAAAAACAGCAGCAAGTGCTAATGTTGCTCCTGCCATAAATGCACGTATTAACGTATCTTTAGTCGACATGTAAACCTTAGATTCACCTGCATCAACCATTTTTGTTACAAATTCTGTTGGTTCTAAATAAGACATATTGGTACTCTCTAAATTAATTAAGGATGACTTTGTTAAAAGCCATCTCTAAGGCATAGCCATCTATGCTTAATGGAATTATTACAATAACTATGCCAAAATGGATTGATATGGCATATCTTATTGATATCTATAGAATTATCATTATTTTTTGGGTTTTTGTGAAGTGTTTTTATTGTAGTGTTAGCACCCTTCTAGTGCGTAATATATTGATAATGCCCCAAAAAGGAAGGCAAGCATTTTATAAAAAGATACTTGCCTATCAATACAATCGATTTTAGCGGGTATTAACTAGGCTTAGGAATATACATCTTTCCTTCAGCAACCATCACGGCTTCACCGCCAATCCTTAAGGCAAGGTCGGCGTTGGCTTTATGATCCATTTCGATATTAATAATACTGCGGCGGTTTTGATCATCGCCACGCTCAACAGCAAAGGTGTGAGTGCCTTGTTGGGTTGAATCGAAAGAGCACAAATAGGAAGCAAAAGCGGCCATCGTACTACCGATAGGAGGATCTTCATGAATGCCAATATTTGGGCCTAATAAACGAGCATTAAAATTAGCACCTTGGGAGGGCGTTTTTGGAGAGAACAATAGAATTTCTTGGGCTGCTGTTTGAGGCGCTGCTGATTGACTCCATGCGGAAAAATTAAATTTGGCATTTCTAACGGATTCATAATTCCATACCGGCACGATCAAATAGGGGAAGCCACAAGAAACTAATCGTGTTGTATATTTTTTCTTATCAATTTCATCTGGTGTAATAGATAAAAATTCAGCTAATTCAATATCAGAAGGCGTATATCGATCGATTATTGATGATACTTTGCGAGAAAATTGTACAAATGTTGGCTTGCCATCAATTGCCGATACAGAGGTATCAATATCGCCCACATTTTGGGTAAAGGTTAAAGATATTTCTGCTTGTGAAAGATCAAGGTCGCCACATGACGCTAAAATGAAAGCTGCAGCAATGATGGGATGGCCGGCAAAGTCTATTTCGGCTAAAGGTGAGAAAATGCGCATTTTTCGTTTGTTGTTGGCATCAGGTTTTGAAACAAATACTGTCTCAGATAAATTCATTTCTTTAGCAATTAAAGCCATTTGCTGGTCGGTCAGGTCATCAGCTTGTGGAAAAACAGCAATTTGAGCACCTGCAAAAATCTGATGGGTAAATACGTCAGTAATATAATAATTAAGGCTCATTATTTTTCTCCACCTAAATTAATTTCAACACGGCTATTTTCTACCCGAATATCGTAGGCATCTATTTTGATCTTGTCATCATCCAAACAAATGCCTGTTTTAAGACTAAAATGTTGTTTATAAATGGGTGAAGATACCATTGGTTCTCCTTTTAGATCGCCAATTAAGCCTCGAGACAGTACATTGATGTCACTGAAAGGATCGTAATTATTAATAGCATAAACCGCTTTATCTTTAGGCATATAGAAGATAGCCACCTGTTGCTGTTCGATTAAAGCACAAATACCTGAGTTTGGGATTAGGTCATCAATACTACAAACATCTATCCATCCTTCGACAGGCTCAGGACGAGCGTAGCCATTCTTTTCACTCATTATGAATTCTCCGTCGTTAGTGCAAGCTCACGCTCTTCTAGGTTCGCAGGGCGGATTTGGCCACGCTCTTCTACAAAAATGATATTTTCATCTGTTTTGTCACTGTTTACAAAATGACGGAAACGTTTAAGTTTATTTTCATCTGCAATGGTGGTTTTCCACTCACACTGATAAGTTTCAACAATATGTTCCATTTGGGTTTCTAACTGCGGGCAAATTTCTAATTTATCGTCAATTACCACTGATTTCAGATAGTCGAGACCACCTTCCATATTTTCCATCCATACCGATGTTCGCTGTAATCTATCGGCTGTGCGAACGTAGAATGTCAAAATACGGTCGATATATTTAATTAGGGTTTCTTTATCTAAATTGGTGGCAAATAAGTCACCGTGGCGAGGCTTCATGCCGCCATTGCCACAGACATAAAGATTCCAGCCACCTTCAACGGCGATGACTCCAATATCTTTGCTTTGTGCTTCGGCACATTCACGAGTACAGCCTGATACGGCGAATTTAATCTTATGAGGTGCGCGTAAACCTTTTTAACGATTTTCGAGTTCAACAGCAAGACCAACGCTGTCATCAACACCAAAGCGGCACCATGTACTACCAACGCAAGATTTAACAGTACGTAATGATTTACCGTAGGCATGGCCGCTCTCAAAGCCAGCATCAATTAGCTCTTGCCAAATTAAAGGTAATTGATCAACACGGGCGCCAAACATATCAACTCGCTGACCGCCGGTTACCTTGGTATATAAGCCATATTTTTTGGCAATTTGACCAATAGCAATCAAACCTTCAGGTGATACTTCACCGCCCGTCATTCTTGGCACAACAGAATAAGTGCCGTCTTTTTGCACATTGGCTAAGAAAGTATCATTGGTATCTTGTAAGCTGACATGCTCATTATTTAATACATATTCATTCCAGTAAGATGCCAAGATAGAGCCAATTGCCTGT
>JBJPGB010000042.1:0-46479 GCA_048595405.1 Methylophagaceae bacterium | reverse complement strand
CAAGGTCAGTTGAATACACGTTTACCATTATTCGACATTAAAGAATGGCGACAAACTAGTGAGGCCATTAATAACTTAGCAAGCACTCAAGAACAGATCATTTTCGACAATAAACAACTCGCACTGAAATTAATGAATATTCAAGAAGAAGATCATCGATATATTGCCCGTGAACTCCATGATGAGTTTGGCCAATGTTTAGCAGGTATTAATGCGGTGACAACCTCTATCCAACAAACGGCTCAAACACAATGCCCAGAACTTATCCCTGAAATCAAAACCATCAGTCCTATTACCAATCATTTAATGGAAGTATTACGAAGCATGTTAACGCGATTAAGACCTGCCGAGATTGATGATCTCGGTTTGGCGACCAGTCTTCAAAACTTAATTAACAGTTGGAATAACCGATCTAATGGTAAGACAACTTATCACTTATCCATTCCTGACAACCTAGATAATTTGCCTGAACCATTGCCTATTAATATTTATCGTATCGTACAAGAATGCCTGACAAATATTGCCAAACATGCACAAGCCACGGATGCCAATGTCATGATTAGTTATCACCATGGACAGCATGTAGAATTAGAAATCAATGATGATGGAATCGCTAAACCGGAAGACTTTGATAGCACTTTGGGGGTCGGTTTACTCGGGATCAGGGAACGCGTTACTGCTCTAGGAGGAGATATAAGATTATCACCTCAACAAACAAATGGATTAACTGTCTTCATCACTATCCCACTAGTTTCACAGCAGGATTCTCATTAATGAACAATGGCACGATTACTATTATGTTGGTCGATGACCACGCTGTTGTTCGTGAGGGTTACCGTTCTTTATTGCAAAAACAAGACAATTTAGCCGTTATTGCTGAAGCCAGTGATGGTGCTCAAGCATATTTACGATATAAAGAACATCAACCCGATATTGTCATTATTGATATTTCAATGCCTGGCCAAGGTGGTTTAGAAACCATTTTACGAATTAAACAATTTGATACGACTGCAAAAATCCTAGTGTTCAGCATGCATCAAAATCCTACTTTTGCCCGTCAAGCAACACAAGCTGGTGCATTAGGCTATGTCACTAAAAGCAGTGATCCAGCAGTATTAATTCGTGCTATTTATGATGTTCAACAAAATCGACATACATTAAGTGCTGATATTGCTCAAACCTTAGTATTAGAAAAGCTGGGGGCAGAGAACACTGCTTTAGAACAATTAACTGTCCGCGAATTTGAAATACTTCGTATGCTTGTAGAAGCGAAATCAACACAGGATATTGCTGAAACACTCAACATCAGTCCCAAGACCGTGTCCAATAGTCACTATATTATTAAACGAAAACTGGCCGTCAATAGTGATATCGAGCTGACTCATTTGGCAATAAAGATGAATGTTATTAATTTATTGGATATTACCGGGCCTAATTAAACTCATTGAAGTCTAATCGCTTGATAAACGTTCGATGATATTTCTAATAGCGAGTGTTAACGCTGTCAAATCAGCCTGATTAATAATATACGGAGGCATGATATATATCAGATTTCTAAAAGGTCTTATCCAGACACCTTGATCGACAATAAATTCTGGTAGCCAACCCATCTGGGCATCGAGTGTTTGATGTAACTCAACAACGCCTATCGCGCCCTTCACCCTTACATCTTTAACTGATTCCAAAGATTTATAAGGTATCAGTTCATGCATTAACTGTTGTTCAATATCATTGACCTGTTGTTGCCAGTCTGACTCAAGCAGTAAGTCAATGCTTTCACAAGCAATACGACAGGCTAAAGGATTGGCCATAAATGTTGGGCCATGCATTAATACCCCGCTACCATCAGCGGCAATGCCTTGAGCCACTTTATCGGTGCATAACGTTGCTGCTAAGGTCATATACCCACCTGTTAGGGCCTTGCCTAGACATAAAATATCAGGACAAATACCTGCCTGTTCATAGGCAAACAAACTACCAGTTCGGCCAAAGTTAGTGGCAATTTCATCTAAAATAAGCAACACATTATACTGCTCGCATAAAGCGCTAACTTGTCGTAAATATTCGGGGCAGTACAAGCGGATACCGCCAGTATTTTGTACTATAGGCTCTAATATCACTGCCGCTATTTCATGATGATTCTCACTTATTAATTGGCGAAATGGTGCAATATCACTATCTTGCCAATCTTCATCATTGATACACGTTGGTGCTGGTGCAAATAAATGTTTTGGCAGAACCTGTTCAAACATACTGTGCATACCATTTACGGGGTCACATACCGCCATCGCTCCAAAGGTATCGCCATGGTAACCATTGTAAACAGTCAACAATCTCTGTTTTTGTGGTTGACCTTGGGCAAAGCAATATTGAATAGCCATTTTAATAGCCACTTCAACAGCGATTGAACCTGAATCGGAAAAAAATACTTTTTGTAATGGCGCAGCCGTAATATCAATTAATTTCCGTGCTAAATTAATCGCTGGTGGGTGGGTCAGCCCTCCAAACATCACATGAGACATCTGATCAATTTGATCTTTGGCTGCCTGATTTAACCGTGGGTGATTATAGCCATGAATCGTTGACCACCAAGATGACATGCCATCAATGATTTGACGACCATCTGATAGTGTTAAATAAACGCCATCAGCAGAGACAACTTCATGAATACTGGGAGGATAAACGGCACTACTATAGGGATGCCAAATATGTTCAGCATCAAAGGTGAGATTATCTGTTTTTTCCATCCGCAGATCATAACAGCATCGACCGTAAAAACGATCGAATTTATTGCTCGCTTAGCTGCTAATAATTAGATCACTCACAACAAAAGTTTTAGGGCTTTGTTATGCGTGTTTTTGAGATTACTATTTTGTTGTAATCAATAAGGCATGGATAACGGCGGGGAAGTAGAGCATAAAACACAATACAATATTAATAATGAGGTCCTTTCCTGCGCCCTTCTTTAAGAATACAGCTACGGGTGCTAAAAAAATGGAAAGGATGATTAATACAACTTTATTGTCCATGTTTCACTCTCTATTATTTAAATATATTTCTACTACTTAGTAACACTAAAACTTTCACCACAACCACAAGCTGAAACCACATTTGGATTATTAAATTTGAAGCTCTGATTTAAGCCATCTTTGACAAAATCCAATTCCATTTCATCCAGTATTGGCATGCTTTGTTTATCGACAACAACAGTAATGCCATCTTGCTCAATAACAATATCATCATCGGCTACCACTTCTGCATAATCTAATGCATAACTATAACCTGAACAACCACTTTCCGTTACCCCAATACGCAAGCCAATACCTGATCCACGTTTAGTGACCATATCACGCACCCGATTGACTGCTGACTGTGTTAATTTGATCATTGATTATTACCTAATTAAAGACTTTCAAAGCTAATAAATTTATCATCAGATTTACTGTTCTGATGGATTTGGACAACGTGCTCTAAGCTGATTCCAGATAAATATTGTCGAATTTGGTCACTTAAACTCTGCCATAAATGATGACTGAGGCATTGTTCTCCTTCATGGCAATTTGCTTTACCTTCACATGCCGTATTATCCACTTTTTCATCAACTGCTGCGATAACATCCAAGATAGTAATTTCAGAGGCTGCGCGACTTAGCGTGTATCCACCGCCTGGGCCTCTAGTACTGCTCACCAAATCCTGTTTTCGTAATCGTGAAAACAATTGCTCTAAGTACGATAAAGAAATACCTTGGCGCTGAGATATATCTGCCAATGTAATAGTGCCCACACCATAATTTAGACTTAAATCCAGCATGGCCGTCACTGCGTAGCGTCCCTTCGTTGTTAATCTCATATAAATACCTTAAGAATCATATGGAAATATTTTCACATAACCTAGTATTTTAGTCAACTTTATCGTTATCCTGATTTTGCTGCAATTCACACTGTTCTAATTCAGGCATTTCTACATCAGGTACTTGACCACCCAGTTGTTGAATTGAGTCCGTCATCATGTTGATTCGTTTATCTAATGCCTGAATATGCTCAATCAATCCATGAATGGCAGTAGCAACTGGATCCAGTGTTTCACCCGATGCTCCATAAGCATCAAAACCAACCGATTCCGCCAGTTTTTGTTGCTGTTTTTTATCTTCTGTTAAGTCAGTTCTGACAACACGGCCAGGTACACCGATAATAGTCTCACCCGCCACTACATCTTTAACAACGACAGCATTAGAACCAATACGCGCACCTTCATGTAAGCAAATAGGCCCTAATACTTTAGCTCCAGCGCCGACCACAACATTGTTTGCTAATGTGGGGTGTCTTTTGCCTTCTTTCCATGATGTTCCACCCAGAGTAACGCCATGATAAAGCGTGCAATCATCACCAATTTCTGCGGTTTCACCGATTACTACACCCATACCATGATCGATAAAAAAACGACGACCTATCTTAACCGCCGGATGAATCTCAATCCCCGTTAACCAACGGCTAATGGTTGATAAAAATCGTGCTAACCATTTCAAATTATGAGTCCATAACCAATGACTTATTCGGTGCCATTGAATCGCTTGAACCCCCGGATAGGTAGTAATAATTTCAAAAATATGACGCGCAGCAGGATCACGATCAAAAACGCAATTGATATCTTCCTTAATTTGTTGCCACAGGGTGACTTTTTCAGCCATTACTCTCCTCCTTTATGAGGTTGTTTCGTTTCAGAAGCACGTAATATGCCATGCAAAATTTGTAATTCATTTCGATCCAAGTCTGCACGATTAAATAAACGTCGTAAGCGTCGCATTAGATTACGTGGGTGCTCTGGATCTAAAAAACCGATCGTCACTAATGCTTGTTCAAAGTGGCTATAAAGATGTTCTAAATCGCCAGCATCTATCGCCTCTCGATCTTCCCCTACTCGACCCACTTCTATTGCTGGATCAAAACTCATTTTCAATTCATAGGCTAAGACTTGCACTGCAGCGGCTAAGTTCAATGAACTGTAATCCGGATTAGCTGGAATATTAATTAAGTGCTGGCAGCGATCTAACTCCTCATTTGATAAGCCTGAATGTTCGCGGCCAAATACTATCGCAATATTAGTCTCATCGGCAGATTGTTGAATGTGCTCCACTGCCTCACGTGGATTAAGCACCGGTACGGGTAAATGGCGTAATCGTGCACTCATCCCATATACCTGCTGACAGTCTTGTAACGCTAAATCCAGACTATTATGAACAATGGCTGTTGCCAATACATCATCCGCTCCAGAAGCACGAGCTGTCGCCTCAGCGCTCGGATATATTTTCGGTTTCACCAAATGTAAATTCGATAGCCCCATGGTTTTCATTGCACGGGCTGCTGCCCCAATATTACCAGGATGCGTGGTGCCTACTAATACAAAACGTATATTATCTAAGGTTTTCATGAATCTTTTCTCGTCAAGAACATTGCGTCACCGTAGCTAAAAAATCGATATTTCTGTTCTATGGCATGTTGGTATGCTGCCAGCATATTATTTTTACCGGCAAATGCCGACACTAGCATTAATAATGTAGATTCTGACAAATGAAAATTGGTTATCATTGCATCGACACTGCGAAATTGATAACCCGGATAGATAAATATATCCGTCTCACCCTCAAAAGGCTCAACTTTCCCTGTTTGTGATGCACTCTCCAGTGCTCGAACACTGGTTGTGCCCACCGCAATCACTCGGCCACCGCGTTGCTGCGTAGCTTTAACCTGCTGGCAAACTGTTTCTGATACTTCTAGTCGCTCTGAGTGCATTTTATGCATTTTAATATCATCAACACGAACGGGTTGAAAAGTACCCGCACCAACATGCAATGTGACTTGGGCTGTTTCAATACCTAAGCATTCGATCCTATCTAACATTGGCTGATCAAAGTGTAATCCAGCGGTCGGTGCTGCTACTGCACCAATATGTTGTGCATAAACAGTTTGATAACGGTCCAGATCATCTTGTTCTACTTCACGTTCTATATAGGGCGGCAAAGGCAAGCGACCAAACCTTTCTAATGATTGTATTGCCGTCGTATCAGCATGAAACTTTAGTTCGAACAAAGTATCTTGCCGCCCTAATACTTCCACATCTATTATATCTTCGAGTAATAGATAGCGGCCCACTTTAGGTGACTTACTACTACGAATATGCGCCAATACACGATGTTCATCCAATACTCTTTCCACCAATACTTCGACCTTGCCGCCACTGTCTTTTTGGCCTAATAATCGTGCCGGAATAACCTTGGTATTATTAAATACCAATAAGTCATCAGGGCGTAATAATGCTGGTAAATCAGTGAATTGCCCATCATTTAATACACCGCTACTACCTTCAAGTGATAGTAATCGGCTAGCCGAACGATCTGCCGCAGGAAATTGAGCAATCAGCTCGGAGGGTAAATCAAATTGGAAATCTGTAAGTTGCATGGTGGGGGATGATAACAAACCCCCGTGCATTGAGACTATAAAAGCTTTCTATAACAAATTAATGCTTCCCTAAAATAGTCGCTATCGTTATAATTCTTCGCTTGATTTGGCCGGAGTGGCGGAACTGGTAGACGCGCTGGATTCAAAATCCAGTTACTTCGGTAGTGGGGGTTCGATTCCCCCCTCCGGTACCAAATTACTTTCATGTCTATATAAAACAGTACCTTATCAATAAGTTAGAATACAGAAATAGGCTGTATTTTACAATCCTACGTACATTCCTACTTAAAATGACAGCTCATTATTCATAAGTAAGTTCTTTATCTTTGAGAAACTTCATTCAATAACATCAAATGGCCATCTGTAATAGCTGTACAAGTAATCACCAGATCCTTCTCGATCTGTTAATTTTGCTTTAATCTTAAATCTAGTGCCTACTGGATACCCCCTAGATAATTCCTTTGAACACTCTACTTGTATATCTTGTGGAAAATCCTCACCCTCTATTGGCCGAATATGGATTTCACCATGTAATCCAGAAGTATTCATGGCCGTATAACTTTCAACATTAATGTAAACATATGGACCATCTTTTGCCATTTTAATCTCCTGATTAAAGTTCATCTTCAATTAAATAGCCTGGCCATAATGGCTTACTCATCGTTCTCTTTCAACTTAAGTAATCTTATCTTGATGGCATCTACAATCAATTTAATATTTGGCTGCTCCAGCTCAGTAAAGGTAATTGGTCTATCAGCCCTCATAGCTTCAAGTCCAACTTTTGCTGCATAGCCCCCCACCACAAGACCTTGAGCCACACTACTAGCAACGACACTAGCCATATCCGTTGCTACTTTGCCTGCAATGCTACTAATGACTATTTCAGACCCTGCAGCTAATAAAGTAGTCTTAATAATTTTAATACTGTTCTGCCATTGTCCTATCTGAGTTAATCTCAGACCATAAATACGATTTATTTGATTGATCATTTTTGTGGTTCGCCATAAAACAACTAAAGAATCCACTACAACAAGCGGGCTTAAAGCGACTAAAGTAGAAATATTGAAACTTTCTGCTGCAATTAATCGCTGAGCTTCTTTATCGAGATGAATAAAAAAGTTTTCCGAAAGGTGCGTAATGATCTCAGCATCATTCAAGTAATCAGGCCGATCCATTAAAGCCTTATGCAAAATATCCCCTTGTGGTGAATCTTTATATGTATACCGAAGACTCTCAATGAAAGAAGATGATTTTCCATGACTGCGTTCATTCACAAACATTTCAGCCTGTTCACGTAGAATGGCAACTTGCTCCAAATGGTTTTGTCCTTTATAAAACTTATAACCTTCTAATAACACCAAGCTTATAATCATAGCCAATAGTAAAAAGAAAATATTTCCTAGTAAAAAACTAATCTCAATAAGCTCGGTAAATGTTGTATATATTTCCCATGTAATAATCACCATAATCAACAACGTAAATATTGTTAACATCCATTTTCCCATTGATTTTGTAGAGGCTGGTTCTTCTACAAAAAGGTACTCATAAGAAGGCTTATCAGTTAAATCTTCTGAAATAGTTTCCGGCACACCAAATGACGTGCCATCATCTATCGGCTGGCAATAAGGACCTTGAAACTCCATCAGAATTTATCCCCAATCATATCTTTAAGTACTGTACCCATCCTGATAGAAGCCAGCCTTGCTCCCTGTTTTAACCCAGGTATCCTCGGAGGTAGTAATTGTTGCATATGCCAAGTTTCAAATAATTCCCAGTCTTCACTTTTGGGGATGGTTTCAGGTATTTGTGGATGGCTTAGTCTATGTTGAATATCATTAAGTAATACACCAACAAGATGCTTATTATCTTCTTTCGTACACCGTACGGAACAGACGACTTCAGTATCAATGGGTATAGCATTTCGGACTGATTGTGGGCACACGTAAAGGATAATGTCATTAACAAGACTTCTCAGATTTTCATGCTGGTTGAACAGCACTTGATCAGGTTTTGAAGCTAAAAAAATAATGCGTTCTACTCTAGGTGAACTTATCTTATTAAAAACCCTATTAAATCCATATTTGTAAACATTCATTATCCTCGTCAAAGATATCAACATATCCTCAAAATTCTCCTTACCATCACTAAGTGCTTTAAGAACATCAATTAACACTATTTGTCTATCTACTTTATTAAATAAACCATCAAAAAATGGTTGGACTATATTACTAATGTACCTTTGATAGCGTCTTTTCATCACTTTATAGATGCAAGCTTCATCAGCATTATTTAATGAATCAACATCATATTGATGCAACCCAAGTAAAGGGAAGAAAGGGATAGCCGACTGTGAAGGATCAGGCAATAAAAACCTAGCTGGCTGGATAAAAGTGAGACCTTCTTGCTTACATTGCTTTAGAAATTTTGTATAGCTATCAAATAACATATTTATCTGATGCTCTGTTAACACATCAAAGGGATTAACTGACTGTAACTGTTGTAGCAAATCCCCCATGATTTGTTTACGATTCGATTGATTATTGAATTCTATATTGTCCTGACACCAAGA
Organism: Methylophagaceae bacterium; assembly: GCA_048595405.1. GTDB lineage: Bacteria > Pseudomonadota > Gammaproteobacteria > Nitrosococcales > Methylophagaceae. The sequence goes on along the minus strand of JBJPGB010000042.1, from coordinate 37,455 downwards.
CCAGTAGTCTTGTTCAAGTAGAGGCAGATCTAAAAGCCATTCACCTGGGTAATCACGGATTTCTATTCTAAAAGTACTGGTGTCTCCTAAAATACTATTCAGTAAAGAATCACGTTTATAAATGATATCTACAACACAGCCACTTATTGTGGATGTCGGCATGGGCCATTTAGGTGGCTCACCTGCAAGTGCATTAATACCTTGGTCATAATCAAACAAATCACAATCAGGCAATGAGCTAAGCTTTATATCAATAATTTTTTGATCGCGGGCAAGTAAAAAACCATTTATCTGAGCTTCATTTGAGTACCGAAGTTGATGTATTAGGCTGGTAATAAATGTTGACTTTCCACTCCCACTAAAACCAGTTATTCCAATACATATCTGTTTGTCAAAGGCTCGATTTAGAACACGACGACTTTCACTAACAAGTGAAGTTGTTCCATCCGAAATTTCATTTGTTAATTCTTTTACTTTTAAAACAAAGTCATCCAGCACTATAGTTCCTTTTATTAGCGGTCGTTATCTCGTTTTACATTTTCATCCATTATGGAACACAATGATTTTAGTAATTCCCGATTTATGTTCATGCGCATAAATGCTAAGAAGGAACAAAATAGAAGACATGCATATGCTACATATGCAAAATATGGTGTTCCCAAAAATATAGCTGGAAATAGTAACAAGACAATTTCATACAAATGCATCCTCATTTCTTTCATATCTTCATCTCCTTTCAAGCATTGTCATACTGGTAAATTTTTAATAGCTCTAATAATCAAATCCTTCCTGCCAACCATCATGCATCGCTATAGCGTTATAAACATCATCTTGGCTACCTGAGTAATTAATCGCACTCGCATTATTATCATGCTCATAATTTTCGCTGCCTGAATAACTATATCCGCTATAGTTAGATATATAGGTACCATCCTCATTAGCTTGATCTTCTGCTGTAATTAATGAATACATAATCGTTCTCCTTTTTATTTGATAATTGAAGTATCTACCTCACTCTTAATTTCCTAGAGGAAACTTACAGGAATAGCAGTTAACAGCACATTGTTGTTTAGCGCGGTCACCTAACACTAACTTGTTTAACCTCATAATCTTCATCCACAACACGGTAATTAGGAAGGTATTCCATCAACGTCTTACCATAAGACTTCTGACTCATCCTCGAATCTAAAATAGTAATCCTTCCCATGTCAGTTTCTTTTCGTAATAACCGACCACACGCTTGAATTATTCTGATGCTTGCTGCCGGTAGTGAAAGCTCAGTAAAAGCATTGCCGCCACACTTGGTCACCCATTCACGTTTAGCCTGCTCAATTGGTCTCATAAACACAGGAAACGGTATTTTTGTTACAACTACATGACTACAATAGCTTCCAGGCAAATCAACACCTTCAGCAAAACGATCCATCCCAAAAATAATACTTCCCCTTCCACTATCTATACGTTCTTTATGTGTCTCTACCATTTTTTTAGCTGATAAATCCGCCCCCTGCAGTAAGACTTGTTTTCGCAAATTATTTGGAATTTTTTGATATACATATCGCATTACTTTATTTGATGTGAATAGCACTAGGCTCCCTTCAGATTTATCGATGATAATGTCTAACTTCCTCACCACTTCATCTTGCCATCTGCAGGCATCTTCATTAGGTGTCGATAGCATTCTCGGCAAGGATAGTGTTGCTTGTTTCTGGTAGTCGAAAGGTGAACCCACCGATAAAAAATGTGAGCTGCCATAGCTTGTCAAACCAGCTTCACCTCTAAACTTATTAAACACACCTAAGCCTCGAAGTGTTGCTGATGTTAGTACTACTCCATGAGCTTTCTTCCAGATGTTTTCATCAAGAAATTCAGCAGCAGAAATAGGTCCCGCATTAATGATTAATGTTTTTTCCTTGCTGGATGTACCGACTGATAACCATCTAACATTCGGAGGAACCCCATCCATATCCTTTTCCAAAAAAAGCATTGATAACTCGATTAAACCACTAAAAACTGTCTCGACTGTTCCAACTATAGGTAGCCATATCTCTGCTATATGACGTGTTATTTGTCGTTTATCTAATGCATCAATAAACCACTTGTTAAATAGTGAGAAATATTTCACTATATTGACCGCTCTTTGCAGTAAGGCTTCTATTGGTAATACCATGGCACTTACTAACGGTGATCCCCAATGCAGTCTTGGTTCATTAATTCTTCCACCAAGTAAATCCAAAACAAAAGATTCACTCTGTAACAAAAGTTCGAGCTGCTGTAGATGCTCGGATACAGCACTTAAATCAGAGCGTAATTCGGGAATTATGTTTTGAAGTTCATTACGCCTGGAATGGAGAGTGGATGACAATCGTTTTACAGCGTTATCTGCCGTTTCAATTGTTTGGTTTATTTGAGCAAAACTCAGCTGTTTAGTGGCATGTTCAATAGCCTTATTAGGCAGCATATGTGCCTCATCAATGACATATATTGCTGCTTTAGGATGAGGTAATACTACGCCTCCACCTAACTCAACGTCGCTTAGAACCAAGTCATGATTAGCCACAACAATATGGGCACCACTTACTTTACGACGCATAGCGTAATATGGGCATTCTTTATAATGATTACATGATTTACCCGCACAGCTAGCACTGTCAGTAGATATCGCATTCCATACCGATGTATTAATGGTCTCTGGCCAATTATCTCGGTCACCGTCCCATGATTTTTGCTCAAATGATTTTCTTAACTGTTTAGCAGATGAACTAGTTTTGACAGTTCTTAAACTGACGACATTATCCACAATTAATGACTCTTGCTGAAGCCCCTCTGTAGCATTCTGAAGGTTTCTTAGGCATACATAACGCCCACGTCCTTTTGCCTGAACAAAGTTAATTTTCTTATTTGTAGCAGCAATAAATTCTGGTAGATCTTTATTTATCAACTGCTGCTGTAAATTAACTGTAGCAGTGCTAATAATTAACGTTTTCTTGCTATTAATTGCTGTATCAATTGCTCCGGCAAGATACGCCAGTGTTTTACCAACACCGGTAGGTGCCTCAACAACACACATCGCTTGTCCTGATTGTTTATTATTTAAACTTTGTGAAACAAAGTCTGCAGCATGAATTTGTTGCTTCCGAGGAGCAAACCCATCTAAGTGTAATTTATAATCATCAAAAATCGATCTTACATCCTCATGCATCTTCATTCTCTGCCTCTATGAATTACTTGAGGTCAGTATGAAAGATAAGCCTTTTTTGTTAGAGGAAACTTACAGGAATAATATTAATTGAAGGTATATGGGTAGATAGCAGTGAGCACATCGTACAAATAATCATCGCCCGACTCAGCATAAGATGTTTTATTAGAAACAAACTCTGATTTATTTGGAATTTTTCCGGTGGAATGCTGCAGTTTATGCCAAAGCACCTGATATATGGACTCAGGGAAGCCAAACATATTAGTAGCTGGCAAAACAACTCTCATATGATTGTCAAAATATAGTGAAATATTGTCCAATAGCTCACCATTGTTATTTGTTATATGCTCTCCATTTTTTAAAGTGCAATCTGCACACAACCTGAGGTCATTTTTAATAACTTTAATCTCCTTACTTTTTGACAAGAGTAACTTCCATGATTTTTTTAAATCACTAGCAAGCCTCGGCATACTTGGAAAGCCATCATTGAAGCCAAACGACCTAAGAAAACGTTTTTCATATTCTTGAGTTTTCTTCGTAGGAAAGATGAACATCGCTCTCATGTTAATAATAAATAGAATGGAAGCTAGCTGAGCGTTCACATTCATTCGAGCACGATCATCATGACTAGTCCAATTACGTATTTCTTTCAGAATTTGTGAAAAATACTTTATGCAAACTTCATTTTTATCAACTTGGCCTGTTATGTCTGAGTAGCTTACGCTCTCCCAATATTGAGAAAGCATTCTGGTAAAATTCCCTATGACACCGTCTTGGTCTTCAAAATCATTTACACTAAAGGGGAGTACCTTTGGAAGCGTCTCTAAATAGTCAGTTATCAGAGAACCATGCATTTGAGAAAACCGAATGTTTGATTTATCTGATACGTCTATAAGCCGCTTAATATCAGAAATTGCATTAATAACATTTCGTCGCAGCATGGAATAAGGATTATTGTATTTTTCATCAATCCACTTTGCTACTTCTGGTATATCTTCCTCTTTTTTACTATAAACTTTAGGTATAGCAATCTTGGCAGTCTCAAAAGCACCTTTTAGATTTTCTAAAACGTCCCCATGAGCTGAAAAAAACAATACCCTCTCAATGGGGAAATTCTTTAGAATTACTAAGCAGATAAATAATTGATAACCAGCAATAGGCCTTAATGCATTGCAACATTCAATAAAATCTTCTTCATGAAAATCAGTATGATTATAGCCATACCAACGACTTAACAGTTCTAAAAGTTTAGTGATGCTATCTTCTGAAAAATCATCATCATAAACCTGTAAATCTATATCTAAAACAACATAATCATAATCGTTTAAGCCATTAGTACGTAAAATAACGTCATAGGCATCCAAAAATGTTCTTAATATAAAAACTTGTCGAGTGTAAAGGAAACTCTTTGTTTTTCTTAAAGACTGGAACTCAAGGTTCTCCCCATTAAACGCAATAGAAAATAGATTATGTGTTAGTCGTGGCAAATCCTCGTCACTATCTTCTATCCATAAAATGGCTGACATAACTATTTCCTTGAATTATAAAATGTATGATCTCATGAAAAGAGACTTGGGTAAATCAATGATTACTGAGCTTAAATTCTGTCGCACATTCACCGCCAAATCAGCCTGAATGTTATTGCAAATAAGTTGAATAAATTTTAGACCTCGACCACTTCCCTGACCAGGGCGACGGGAAGATATAGAGCTAGGATTAGAAAAGTTCAACGATAAATATTCTTCAGTAATCTGTATCTGGCACGCCATTTTTTGTTCGGATGATATGTCTGTATATTTGATCATATTAACGAAAAGTTCGGTGAATAGAATCTTTAATATCGATTCTTTAATGCCATATTTTTTAAATGATATATCTTCTACATATATGCCTATGAAAGTCACAGGGAATAGATGTCCATTAACCCAGTCAATTATGGCATTAGGAGACTCCTTCATTATCTCGGCTATTTCTTCTTCCCACATTTGTCTAAGCTTTTCCTGCTCATCTTCAAAGTCATCTCGCCAAGATGCAAGTGAAACAACATCATCAACAAGCGAGTTTTTGATGGCACAATTATGAAGATATCTGGAAATGTTACTCACTGCATTTCGTGATAACAACTGAATTACAGCAAGTCCTAATGATTCATTCAAAAGTGTCTCAAAGTTACCAGCTCCTGATAAATCCTTTTCTAATTCTGGTAGCAGTCGATCGGACGATGTTGAGATGAAACCGAAAACATCGAGCATTCCATTCATTGTTCTAGCAGCATCTAAATAGACATTTTCATCATAATTATGATGTTCTGCATTGAAAATTATTGATGATAATGGACCTCTGAACTTATGATGGAACAATCCCATCAGATCTTCTAATTGTTGCGATTTTGTTTTTTCAATATCAACAGCATGCATCTCCCTTTCAGTGTCAACGATAAGGTTTTGAACTTCTCTCGATAAATTACGGTTAAAATCTTGGGGGAAGCGACCGCCATTAAAATTCAATGTTTCCTTTGATAATGAATCCTTCTCAACTCTCGACAGAATGTTTAATATGTCATTGTATTTCCTTTCAGTAGAATTGATGCTCATGAGAAATTTTGCACTTAAATAGAATAAAAACTCTGCTCCGTGGCGGTCATGTGCCAACAAGTCTTCATATTTAAGAATTGCTTTTACTTGTTCAGTTTTAATACTTTCAAAAGATTTAACCATAGAAAAAAATAGAGCCTGAATCACATACAAATCGATTTTATCAGCAACTTGTTCATCAAAATCGAAACGTTCCTTGAAGTCGGCTTCTACCTGTTCCGGAAGACTAGATGATGGCGTATATTCTTCCGTAGATGCATAACTTGTATTCATCGAGAATAATATATCCAAATCTTTTGGGGAGAATTCTTCGGGAAACAAATCGATCTTTTTTCCCCATACTTCAGATAAATTAAAATACTTTCCTACACATTTCTCCCAAGACTCTTCTGCTCCATTAATTATTTCTTGTATAAAGCTAGTATCACAGTCTGTCAATACGCGTTCATCGACAGAAAGTAATAAATCTCTTGCTTTTGAAATATCCTGCTCTCCCCCTTTTCCATTCATATACATATAGGCAAGCCAACATTTAGCTATATTAAGTGTTTTCTTTCTTTCTTCACTCATTGATGTAAAAAATAATCTAGCTCGAGAAAGCACATCAAAGCCATAACTTTTAAAAGGAAACCTAGTTTGGTCTTCAGTCCGAATAGAATTACGTATATTTTCATATCCTTTATCTTGGAGACGGCTTTTATTTTCCAAAAGGCTAAAAAATAATTGTCTTGCTTTCTCATGGTCTTGTTTTATATAAAGACCAGAATAATATTCTTTAGCAAGCTCCAGATAATACCTCTCTGTATCGATATATACCGGGGTGTTAGAAAAGTATTCCTCATACTGAGTTGTCTCGCAAAGGTCCGTTAAATAGGTAAGATGTTGTATATATTTTTTGCTTCCTTGCTCTGATGTTCTGCAAGCCTGATATTTAACAAGAAGCTCATCAGCAGCACAAATTGATGGCATTATGTCTCCGTGAAGAAAGCTTACATCCTTTAATAACTCAATTTTTTTTATTTCGTTTTTTTCAAATTGAACTAGTTTATATCCAGCATATGAACTTTTGTGAGCTATATCCTCTGAAATCTGCTTAACTTTATCCTTACACTTTTCAGAATATTGCTCAACAATGTCTACTTCACGTTTTAATGCGCCTTTTGAACTTGTTCTTAATGCATATTCAACAGACTCTATCTCATTTATTAGGCTAATCGAATTAACAGTATCACCCTGAACCAACAAATCTGCTTTCGCTAAAAACCGTTCAATTTCTTCAGCAATTACAGGCCAGATATTATGAAAGTTCTCAGCCTGATTAAGTAGAGAGTTAAACTCGTTCATATCGAAAAGATCGTTAGTTTTGGTCATGCCCCCATAAGGATCACCTTGTTTTGTTGATAAAGAAATTAGTTCTTTTGAACGATTGTACGAATGACTTTTCTCCGCTAATAATCTTGCAGCCTCACCGCCATCATTTTTGTTCATAGCAATCGTTAACCAATGTTCAGCTTTTTCTATATCTTTTTCTATACCAAACCACCCTCTCAGATACATTTTTCCTAATATAGTTGCTGAGGCAGGAGAATATCGGCTTCGCTGCTCATCTGGTGACATCCATAAATTAACATCTTCGGTCTCTAATTCAAGTCTTGCTATTATCTTGTCTCGCATAATCGAGTCCCCAATGCTTTCCTCCGGTGGGAAAGATTTAGCTTCCTCGGCTTGAGCTCTGTTTCTAATTTTTTTATTTTCAGCTAAACGTTTAGCACGTTGTTTTTCATTCAGTTTCATTATGTGCTTCCTATATTTCAGTTTGCTGTATTGTGAACTAACAGTTGAATTCGGTAGAGGATAGCTAGAGGAAAGGTAATCAAACTGATGTATATTGTTTTACATTAATGTGAAAAACATGATTACTATCTCTAACTAACTTTCTTAAGCCATAATTTTTTAAGTGCTTATCAACCTGTACTCTAAGTGATTTAGGGATGTCCCCACTCATTATTCCTACTTCAACTAAAGGGTCACTGCCAGCTTCAATACACCGAATTACTCTGAATACATTTCTGGGTACATCGATAGTTATATGATTCTTGTCAACTGAAAAAAAGGCCATTTCTAATGAATCTCTTGTAACTTTTAATTGCCATTTATTTCCTTTTTCTATAGCTTCATAAGAAAAAAGCTTGTCTGAAAAATAAATCCGCTCTGGAACAATATTAATGCGGACGGCATTGTCATCACGAATATCTAATAATGGAGTATTCTTGCCATTAAGCTTCTCATTTAATGCTGCAATTGTTCCTAATAACTCACTATCATCAATTAGCAACCAGCCAAGTGGCAGGGTCTTGATTTGTTCACTGCAATTGACCGGTAACTGTTTCGCATGGAAGCCGAGCATCAAAAGAATAACTCGTTCCATTTCACTGATAATCACAGGTACTTCTTTTTCTTTACCTGTTTTACCCTGTGATATCTTCTCACCCTTGATAACGGGAAGGTTGATTGAGTCAATTTCCAAATTTTTTCTTGTGTCTATGATTGAAGTAGCTACTTGGTCCATAACCGTATTAAAATCTTCTTTGAGATCATCTTTTAATGCTTGTATAAAAGCCGTTTTTCCATCACTTCTTTTTTGCTTATATAGCTCTTCACGAGAAAACAATGTCAGATTATCAGTTTCAGAAGAGAGTCTTTCAAATACTTTTATCTCTCCACGATTCGTTAAGTTGACCGAGTACATGTTTATGAAATATTCCGTATATGCATGGTTATTTCGAGCTCCTTCAACCTGACAGTAAGGAGTAAGCTCTCTCCATGTCTGAAATGTATAATCTTCTTTCAGTTGCAAAGCAAGTTCCTCAAAAATCTCTCTCTCAAGTGCATTTTGATAGAACTGCTCAGGCAGCCTTTCTCCAAGAGTTTGCTCTAAATGCTCGGGACCATCTAAATGGTTTGTTCTTCCACCAGGGAATACATAGTTACCCCGTGTATTTGTTATTTTTCTCGCACCATCTTCACGGTGATGCAGCAAATAATCGTCCCCTATCTTTATTACACCCCATGCAACGTGCACATTTCTAATAGGAATAATTTCAGAATTCTGACTATTTTGGACTCTATAACTTTCTAAGTAAGCCAGTAATTCACGTTGCTTCTCAATATCTTTTGATGGTCGATGATGCCCTTGTTCCCAGTAGCCCTTTTGAAAAAACCCGCCATCTTCTTCTGATAGAGTGATAATTAAGCTTCGTGCAAATAACGAGGCAGGAAATGAAACAAACCGCCAAATCCCATCTGAATATAGCTGACTATCAAGAATACCTAAAGAGTTGAATATTGCACCAATTGTAGCCGTAAAACCTGAAACCATATATTGATCAACATCGGTATTCTCAATTAACTTCGCGTCAATTTCCTCTAATTGAATTTCAAATGTCAGATCACCTTCTTCACTACATGCCGGTAAACATGTATACAACACTTTGAACATGTGGTGTGTGGGTGTGGACATAGTCTTATTCCTTTACGCATTATCTAATGAACGCTTATATCATTCTTATCCAATTTACGGGCAATTTCCAGCTCTCTGATACCCCTTTTCTGACGCATCTGACTCACTCGTAAAGAGTACACGATTATTCTGATGTACATAACTATAACTTGGACAAATAGAAAGGTGATAAATCATACTGCTTTTATTCCCAACTATAATGGTCGAAACAGTTGTTGGTGCATTATCTATTTTTGTTCGGCTTCCTTTTCGCCACATCCATGGTGCCATAGGGTATTCAACAGCCCATAAACCAGTCCTAGATTCTCTTGCTTCGTCCTCTAGACTGATGAGAGTTTGATCATTAGTATATTTTCGATACACCCATGCCATGCCATTTTTTACCAGTTCAGCATTTACATTTCTGTTACTAGCATAAACATCACATACAGAACGCCCATAACGGTCCTTAGTTTCAACATCAACTCTTACATTCTTGTTGTACGTGAGTAATGACAAAAAGTGTTTTGCTTTTGAGCCGAAAGGTTGTGATTTTTCAGGTGCATCAATTCCTGATAACCGAATTTTCACTTGTTGATTAGATGAAGTCAGCACGGTAAAAGTATCGCCATCTATTATGCTAATGACTTTCCCATGGATGATGTCTGTGTGACCAACTGATGTAAATAGATGAGTTATGACAAGCACGGAAACGATGAACATTTTTATCATAATTTTAAGTATTTTTTACATTTAACACATCTGAGGAATTGTTTTGATGTAAGGAAAATAATAGTACTACCAATTATTGCTGCAGGTATTGTCCCTGCCATAGCTCCTATACCAAATATAGGTTCCATAGCCCATGCTATACCGAGTGTTTTACCAAAAAACCCACCTAATACTCCGCCGGTAGACAATGCTAATACTCCTTGTAGAGAGCTTCCCTTAAGTTCGTCACCACAGGCTTTACATACAGATTTTATGTTTGACATATATTCTCCCAAATAAATGTTATGAAAAAGATTTCCAATAATTGCTGCTCATTGTCGATGATCTATTACAATTTCATACAGGAGACTTACGGGAACACAATAGCAACTCACCATATCTAACATTTCGAATGAACTTTCTCCCAATACCCTTGTCATATATAGGTGATTATTAATTGACAGAGAGAGGTAGACGATTGGATCAAGCTCAAAAGGACAATGCAGCTCAACTAGCAGAAATGATTATTGCTAATGGACAACCAGATAAAAACTCATCAACAAGACTACTCCGTCTATCAGGACGAAGCATAGGGGCAAGTTCACCACGCTTCATAGCTCTATTAGACGAACTCACCGCCAAGGTAACCAAGTCAACTAATCAGGTTGATATCGACAATCATAGAAAATGCCTCAATATCATCCTCAACACTTTAACACTGTGCATCTTTCGCTTTGAATGGGTGTCACTACCCACCAATGAACCCAATTTTATCAAAGGAGAATATCTACACTGGCTAGGGTTCAGTCGTAGAATCATGCAACGATGTGTTGATGTTCTTCTTAAAAATGGTGTGATGATCTTTGGTCGTAAAGGCTTCAAAGCAGGTAATACATATGGTACTAGACCCAAAGCATCACAGTATTATTCTACTCCTACCTTCATCCAAGATATGTGCGAAAGCTTGTACATGGAATATGGTAATTTTGATGCTAACAAAGATGATGACTTGTATCGATTCAAACGATTTCTCCCTGAAGATATTCCTGACTATCAGACGTACCAGTATAAAATTGACATCATAAGACGCTATAACGCCTTTATGCGTGATCATAGCTGGGCAATGAAGAATCCTAATCATATTAGTGTTAAAGACTTTGATGGTCGTAGTGGTCGCGTTACCAACTACTATCAGAATATTGCTCAACGTCGAGTACCGATTAGAACAAACACTTTATTAGACGGTGAGAAAATAGCTGAACCTGACTTCTCAGCTAATCACCTACGAATGGCTTCATATTTAGTGGGTGAAGAATTACCAGCGGATCCATACACTATTATCGGTGATGAAACAGGACTCACTAGAGAACAAATAAAGTCCGTTGTTACCAAATGCATGGGAGCAAGCAGTAAAGCCCCAAAAGGTTATTTAATCGCCACTGCACATCTAGCTAAAGTTCCACTACATGCTGATGGCTTTAGAGCAGCACTTTCATCACTTGAACATCATTATTCTTGGACTAAGGACATCTTCTTCAATGATATGGGTACCAGATTGCAATATCTTGAGGGTGAAATTGGGTTACAGATGATGGATTGGGCGGTGAATGAACAAATACCACTGTTAGCGGTTCATGATGCTTTTGCCGTGAGAGAATGTGATGAAGAAGCAACATATCACCAAATGAAGGCCTATTGGAACCAAGTGGTCATGATGGCTGATCTTGATGAATTCTTAAAGAACACTGAATACACGGTACCACTTGTTATTGGACGTAAGAAGACTATTTAGTCTTATAACTAAAGAAGAGGAGAGAACATGAGGAGCAATCTCCATAGACACTAGCATGTACACCCCTCCCACTAGTAATGCTGAATAAGGGTTTACGGTGATTTAGTCATATTTCTTAATACGTAATAAACGCTGAGTTTGATTAGTCCTGATTACTGACCCGATCTGATGATATAAACCAATTAAATCATATGGTTATAGATGCTACTACTGTGGTTTACGCGTTATATAGTCATACTGCTTGAATGAATTATTCAGGTGAAACAGTTGTAACTTATTGATCTAATTGTATATTACTGCGTATTCTCTTTGCTAATCAATCACTTAACAAACAGGTTAAATATGCGTGCCCCACTGCTAGTTAAGTCTAAGAATATGCTCGTGGCTATGGAAATATCAATTTAGGCAGACAGTTTATACCGTTATTAACCTGTAGTAGAATCACCTAAAGCATTGTTTAATAAGTAGGCAAGCTCCATTCATCTAATCCCGAACCTTAACTTGATGGACCTGCCTTCTCGATACAAACTTTAAGTGAGGAAGAAATGGATATTGCTAGGTACACTGAAGATGGTGACGTATATTATATCGAAGGATTCGCGCACCTTCCCTCTGAAGAATTAGCCCAAAAACGTCGATTTCTACAATGCGCTGAATGTGGAGGTCCGGCGTACTTTCGAAAAGCGTCCAGAAGTGGGCAAGCAGCATGCTTTGGTGCTAGGCCTCATAAACCAGGCTGTAGCTTTGCTACTCCTGAGCATTCTCTGAGTGATGACGGACAAGGTGATGAGCAAGATCGGCTTATAAATTCTGGTGAGACGATCGTTATAGACCTTAATTTTGAGTCGACTTCCGAATCTCAGACTAAAGCTAAGAATATTGATGGAACACCTTCTAGTAGAAGACGACTAGGTAGCTTCTTGGGTGACGGTTCTAGACCTGAAAGTAAGATGCATAGGCGTTTAAGTTCACTGCTTCTAAACCTCACTGGAGGCACTAATTTCCATGAGTCTAATCAAATTTTGGAAATTGAAGGGTATCCTGATATGACTGTGAAAGATTTCTTTGTCCCAATAGAAAAGATATCAAATGAAGATGTAGGAAGTTTTAGAGGATTGTGGGGTATGCTTTCTTGTGCCAATACAAAACCACGTGGGAGTTTATGGTTAAACGGTAGTGGACAAAACACAATAAACTTTTGTTTAGATAATAGATTGATCGGACACCTATTTAAAAAATATGGTATCGAGGAGGATGAAGAGCTTTCAGGCGCTTACATTCTTGTTTTAGGAATTCCTCTTTTGTCTCCTAATGATACATTGTATTGCGCTATCAAAGACCTCAGCCATGTTACTTTAAGATTAGCCAAGTGACATCGATGCTGCACCAAGTAATGCTCATTATGACTGTGAGGATATAGCAATTCATAAATACATCATGAGAAAATCGTGGACTTGCAGTGCTGATAGAAGGCAAGATTTATTGCCATTTCAAGAGTAAAGTTGTACGTCAAGGTGGGCTAGATATATCTATGGCACATAGCATCGGGTACCTGGTCTTAACATACCCCCCATACCTTCAATTCCAGAGATGATCCTGTGTGATCCCCGAGATCATTTAATGTGCTTTGAGCTACCATTGGATCAGTCAAAGGTGAAAGCCGCTTAGGATGGATCTGATGACCTCTGAGAGAGTATTCCAAGCATAGAACTAAACAACTTCTTCATTAATGAAATGTTGATTAATTTGTAGCATGGCATCTTGCAACCTCAACAATGATTCTTCATTAAGTAAGCCAGAAGAAGCATAACCCAACATTTGCCTAGATAAGCTCATATCCTTGCCTGACCACCCTCCCAGTATCGCCATCACTTGGGCATCAATACCCCTAGCGAGTGCATGATGTTTGAATGAATGCCGACAGCTGTATGATGTGCCATTAGGGTTAACTTGCTTACAAATTTTATTAAGTTGATTTGAGTAATTATCAGCCGTACGTTTAGCATTAATCTCACCAAAGAAATACACCGAATCATCCTCAAACAGAGCTGATAAACCCTTGATTCTTTCCACTTTGAATACTAACGGAATAACTCGCTTACGTTGAGCTGTCTTTAACTCACCATCAAGAATGATATGGGGGATGCTATGTTCAAGTATCACTCTGTCGCGAGTCAGCCTAAGCAACTCGGTGATGTGTGTGCCAGTTTGTACCATTAACAACATCATTAATTCTTTATAGGATTGATAATCCCGACGATCTTGATCTGATGCTATATTCACTAATTCAATGAGTTCATCAGCTGAGAAGGTGTGACGTACTATTGGACTAAGATCTTCTCTTATTTCAGGTCGCTCAATCGTCACCTTCAAACGATATTTCTTAATGCCCACCCTTAGAATTGCAAGGATCGTATTCAGCTCACGCTCGATAGATGATGGTGAAGGTGATGGTTTATTACCCCTCTCACTATTCAAATCACGCTCTGCTTCACGATGTGCGACATAACTAACTAATGCATCATCAACTGTATGCTCATTAATAATGTGATCACCCGCAATAGCGATGAACTTAAAGAAGCACGCTTTAATGCGTTTAGTATTACGCTTGGCCTCATCCAAGCCTTTCTTAGCAGCATAAACAGGCCAGCAGTCTGAGAATAGGTAGCGTGTCTTATTGTTATTTACTGGTTCGCTAATAAGCTTCCAGGCATAATGCTGCACTTCCAAATGAGCAGACGGCCGGTTGTCTATATCAACGAAGCTCCCCATTCCCTCGTAATGATCTTTAGCTGCATTATCAAACAACTCATCAAAAATACCAGATTGTTCCAACATGTCTTTTTGGGCTAAGTGGTATTGATAATTCTCTTGATCAGTTAAACGATCATCTGCCACCAACATACCAGCTTTGAGTTTATTAACTCGGAGATAACCCTCAGCTCGATTGATGAGCTCATTCCTCTCAATAATGTCGATATTGACTTGTTTAATCGTCTCTATGCATTGTTGAAAGTCATCATGAGCTTGTTTCCAAGCCTGATAGATCTCGTCATCGCTGGATGAAATGCCTATTAGTTGTTTTCGGTAATTCGTTGTCCCCTTGAACATGGGGTGGTTGGCTACTGCTCTTGGTACTGTCCTAACATACGCATATGTACTATTATTTTGCGTCAATCCTATCATTGATATTTTACCCATATAAACCTACTTAAGAAGCTACGTATTTAAGGCCATTTTCAAGCCCGAAATACACCTTATCTATCTGATTTATATAGACAATTTATTTATGAAAAGGTTCCCCCCTCCGGTACCAATCATATCTTAGTACTACTCTGCTCGCAGTATCCTTTCAAAAATGCCGAAAATATTATTCGGTCCGCACTCTTTTGCCATGCGTACGGATTGTGTTTACTGTAACGGCTTGATACTCTCTGGTTTCATGTAGATATCCACCTTACTTTTCTGCCACCTATCCGTTTGACTGAATCCTAAAGATTCTTTTTCACTTCTTCCTACTACTGTTTTCATCATCTAATTCTGTATTAGCGTGTGCTTTACTTGAGCTCTTCCTCCTTGAAAAGCCTTAGGACATAATCAAACCATAAGCAACCAGTACCAACCATGACACAGCAAAAGAAAAAATGATTTCAGTAAAGTATTTGATAATAAGTTTTTCTAATTTTTCCATCAGTTTTCTCCTAAAAATCTAAAAGGAGAATTTAATCTGACTAGTCAAAAATGACCTTGATCTAGATCAACAATATATCAAACCGTTGTTTTAGATATAAAAAAGGCCAGTCATCTGACTAGCCTTTTTAGGTGGTTTGTAAGCTTAGCTTATTGATTTAATAAACCATAGGCAATTAAAGAGAACCAAGAAAGAGCAAATACAAAAATAATTTGCGGGAAATTTTCTACAATAGCTGCTTCTAGTTTTTTCATGTCTCTCTCACAAAACGGGTTGAAATATAGTCAAACAATACCATTCCCATTGAAATTAAGCCAGTTTAATCTTCCATCATCAAGTGGAATTCAGCCTGAAATCGAGGCACGCCATTAATTAATAATTCTATACCATGAACACCAGAGTAATATTTTCGAGTTCTGATCTTTTTAAATGAATGTTGCTTCTCTAGTGATAATGATTGCTGTGGTAATAAGGTGATATTTTTCCATTTAAAAACTTTGCCGCTCGTTGTTCCATTGGCTTTTACATGATGAATTTTATAATCCACTACTAAAGTTTGTACTTCTGATGATTGTGATAATAGTGTGAGCGATAGGGCCAGACTTTGACCGAGTGTTATTGACGTTTCTGCTAAGTCAAATCCCATAACTTTAAGCTGTGGCACTTGTGTATAACCTAGCAATGGAAACACTTTTGCATTGCCCGCTTTAATTAAACCTCGTAGAGCATGACGAATAAGCCATTGTCTTTCTACTGGTGCATCAATCATCCATTGTTGGCACTTTTCAATGACTTTATTAGGATGATCTTTGGCAATATCATTTAAGTTGTTTGCTACTGATTTTCGAACATAAAGACTCGTATCATCTTTTAATTGGTCGAGTAAGGGAAAAATAACATCGGGATCATCACACAGCTGTGATAGCCGTTTTCCCCAAGGTAGACGAGGTCGAATACCTTCTGAAGCCAACCGTCTGATATGTTCATCATCATTTTGAGACCATACTAATAGTTGTCGATATGTCAGATCAAAATGTTGCTCAATAAACGGTCTAATCGCAAACTCTGCTGTAAATAATGCGGTTACTTCTGGCAATACTGTTAAAGCTATTTCTGGCTGGTTAATACCATATACAGCAACATAATCTGTTAGTGGCCATGCAGCAAAACTGCTTAATGCATCGTTATCATCACCCCAATCCCAATATTGCTTCACTTGCAATAAAATAGCAGCTGCTTGTGCAAAATCTGTTGGTAAATATTTAGCTAAAATAGCTATCAGATGATCAACTCGCTGCTTGAGTTCTAAATCATCTAATCCCGTTAAGGCATCTTTGATGAAGTCTTGCGATGGAAAGTCACTATCAATTGCTACTAAGACATCACTTATTCGACCAATAGCATCGATATCCAAACCCAATTTCATTGGCTTCATTATGAATAAGTTTAACGTTTAATAAACAAGGCTATTGATTCAACATGTTTGGTATGTGGAAACATATCCATAACGCCAGTAGAAACTAAAGTATAGCCATACTGATTGACTAATTCACCAGCATCACGCGCTAAGGTTGCTGGGTTACATGATACATAAACAAGTCTTTCTGCACCTAAATCGGCTAATTGTTCCAAAACTTCAAGTGCCCCACTACGGGGAGGATCAAGTAAGATTTTATTAAAACCCGCTTTTGCCCAAGGGTAATCTTTTAATTGTGTTTTTGTTAAATCTGCTTGTTCAAAAACGGCATTGTTTAAGTTGTTTTTAGTCGCATTATTACGCGCATGACGAACGAGTGCTTCATCACCTTCAACTCCAACCACTTCTGTAACACGTTTTGCTAATGGCAGACTGAAATTACCTAAACCACAGAATAAATCCAAAATACGATCGTCTGCAGAAATATCTAATAGCTCTATCGCGTATTGGATCATTTTCTGGTTAATACTCGCATTCACTTGGGTGAAATCACTGGGCTCAAAATCCAGTTGTAAGCCTTGTTCAGGTGCATAACTTAATTGTGGATTTTCAGGCCAGATGGCGGTAACGGTATCTGGGCCACCTGATTGTAAATAAATCCACAAATCGTTAGCTTGGCCATAAGCAATTAACATTTGCTGATCTGGCTCAGATAAGGGATCGAGATTTCTAAAGATTAATGCGACATTATCATCATCCATCGCCACTTCAATTTGAGCAATGCGATTGTAGGCTGCTAATTTGGCAATCATCTCACCTAATTCTGCTAAACGTGCACCTACTCGTTGGTCTAATACTTCACAACGATCTAGCAAGGCTAAATACGGTGTGCCTTTTTCTCTAAAACCAACCAATACGCGTTCTTTTTTAGGGACATGTTTAACACCTAAACGTGCTTTACGACGATAGCCAAATAGGGGGCCAGTCAATGGTGGTAACCAAGATTGAGGCGCTAAGTTACCAAAGTGAGTTAAATGATCTTCCAAGGTTTTTTGTTTAAGTGCTAACTGTGCCTCAGGAGCCATATGCATCAAACTACAGCCACCACAGATGCCAAAGTGCTGGCATTTTGCTTCAATACGATCAGGGCTGGCTGAAGCAACGACCTCAACCGTTTTACCCTCATCGTATTTACTGTTTTTTTTGGTATAAAGAAACTGAACTGTTTCGCCTACAAGCGCGCCATCAATAAAAACTGTTTTGCCCTCAATTCGAGCAATACCACGGCCTTCATGTGATAGCGATTCTATCTGTGTTTGCACTGGATCTTGTGGTAATTTCCGTCTACGGTGTCGTCTTGCCATGTATCAATCTCTAAAGTCTAAAATAAAAAAATCCAGCGATGTACCAACATCACTGGATCCTTTGATGTAACTATTATAGCTTATTTCGTTTTCCAACTACCTTCATTTTGATACCACCAACCTGCGGAAGCTTTTTTCACCCAACGTCGTGCAAAAGTAGATTGAATATCAGCTTTCCATTCAGGATGCCCATTTGCCCGAGCAATTTCAGCATATAAGGCATTACGGTCTTTATTTTCATCAGCCACTAAACCTTTCGCTTTATTTCTCTCTTTTAAAGCAATTGCTTTGGCATCACGCACTGTAATAAGACCTTGCTCTGTCAAACCAATAGCACCACTTTTATAATAGGGTTTTAAACTAGCATGACGTTTTTTCATATTAGCCTGAATTTTATTAATCGCCGGTGAATTGATATTGAGGTTAACTTCAGCCGCTTCAACAGGATCGACTATCCAATTCAATACGGTTAAGACAACACTATATTTAGGCTGATTCAGTAAACTCTGCTGATCCTCTGGTGCAGAAGCTTCCGGTGCTGTTTCGGTACCCCATACATCTTCAATAATTCGATCGGCGGCTTTCTCAGCTGCAGCAGCGGGGAAATAAATATTGATAGTGACACATGACACTAACATGAGTCCTGCGGTACTACCCGTTAACCATTTTAAAAACGTCATAAACTCTCCTTTCCCTACATTATTGTACTACTGGCCCCGAACTTTGATTCACTGCTTTTAAGCGGGCAATCAAGTCCGGCCAGTCTACCCGTCGAGTATAGCCCACTACATTAATCCGCGGGGGCAAACCACCACCTTTGACAATGTAATAACCCTGTTCTGCCTCATCAACACCCGACATCTCACACACTTCATTACGTAAGATACAACTTAGACCTAGTTTTTGATAAGAAAAATCCTCAAAGAATCGTAAAAAACTACGTTGCAATAAGCCACTTGCCCCTCCGCCAATCTGGGACAGGTTATCTACTGCTTTTTGACTGATTCGACGGCGACTTTTATCACCATCTGGAGTCGCAAAATTAGCGTTGAATTGTACCGGTTGCCAATTTGATAATCGTAAATTATTTACTTCGCCATCTAATTTACCGGTAATTTTACCAAAATCAAATGTTCGCGTAAGTGTTTCTAAATTTAGCCCTTTCAGATCAATATTGGCATAGAGTTGCGGCAATGAACCAAAGGGCTTCTCCAGTTTTAGATCGCGGATAACAGTGGTTCCTTCAAATAAATTGACCGATAACTCCCCATCCACTTGGATATATTGATTCGCATAACTCACTCGTGGGATCACGCCTGATATTTTGCCATGTAATAAAGGCCAGCTTAAACTTGCACTCAAACTTTCCATAGAAATGGGCGTCAGTAACCCAGCAAATGTCCATTTCGAATGTTCGTCACCAGGTCGTTGAAGGCTAAATTCATTGACCTGTAATTCACCATCTAAAATCGGTAAACTCATCGCTTGTGTTAACATTAAAGAAGAAGATTCTGCTTGGGCCTTTATTCGTGACGAACCCAAAGGTATCGCGTATAAATAGCCACTGTCCCACTGTATATCTGACATTACAGGCTGGTCATGATTTGTCCAAGCCATCGTTCCAGACAGCTCGTTTAAACCAAATCGACTGGCATTATCATCGACAAATACCTTGTCTAAATTCAACGACAATTGATAGTCCTTGGCCTGTTGCTTGTATTTCATGCTTAACGTGCCCGCAAGTTCGATATTGTCTGCAGCTGTACCAACGGCAAATGGTTGTAGCCATATTTCATATAAGCTGGCTATATCTGTTTCGATTAGCTCAATATTCAGTTGATCTATCTGATCGAGATTTCCTTTAAAACTGCCTTGGGCTTGTACTACATTATGATGTTCAAATTTGGCATTACTGACTTCAAAGTTATTACTACCTTGTTGCCAAAGACCGTTGGCCTGAATATTCACTGCTGTGGTTTCAAAATCAATAAAAACCGGTTCACCATAGCCTTGACCACCATCAAGATGAAGTTTCGATTGCCATAGCCATATTTGTTGCTTTCGCTCAAGGTTCACTTGTAAAGAATGTTTAACATCTTCCATCACATATTGTGTTTGGGCATCACTCAAATTGAGGCCCGATCCTGATAACTGCAAATCTACTTTATTGATCCCGTTAGATCCGCTATGCACTACTGAAGATAGCGTTATATCGCCCTCAATATCCCATTCTGATAGCATTTCAAGCTGCTCATTTTGCAGATAAGGTGTTATAAATTCAATTAACGGTATTAGAGAGAGTCTTGGCGTATTAATGGTTGCCTGCCAACTATTTTCATCAAATTGAGTCTTAAGCTCTATTGTCGATGACGCTAGCTTTAGGCCGGTGATTGCGAGTTGATAATTATTTTTGTTAGGGCTAGCAATGATGCTGAATGCTAGCGATTGCGTACCTAGTTCTTGTTGATGAAAATCAATTTCTCCTTGCGAACAGATAATATTTTCAGGCTTAAATAATAATTCATGGCATTGCAACTTTACCTCTTGGACTAATCCTATTGGTGCCGCTAGAACAATGCTATCAGCAGATCCAATTAAACCTAAGCCTTTTGATGTTAATGCTAAATCGAACTGTATATTTTGTGCTTGTAGATCGTCAAAAGACCAACTACCAATCGATAATTTAATCGTGTCACTGGCAATCGCCATCGCGGGCAAGATAAGCCACGTACAAAAGAGAAAACGGGCAATAAGCATAGGGAATCGAGATTAACGGTTATTGTGCAGGGAAAACGCCTGTGGACAGGTATCTATCACCACGATCACAAATAATGCTCACAATCACGGCATTGGAGACTTGTTCAGACAATCTCAACGCCGCCGCTACGGCACCGCCTGATGATACCCCACAGAATATGCCTTCATCTGTTGCTAATCGACGCATAGTATCTTCGGCAACATCTTGTTCCATATCCAAGGTTAAATCGACACGTTCTGCTTCAAAAATGGTGGGTAAATATTGTTCTGGCCAACGACGTATACCGGGAATACTAGCGCCATCGACAGGCTGAACACCTACAATTTGAATATTGCTGTTCTGCTGTTTTAAGTACCGCGATACACCCATAATAGTGCCGGTTGTACCCATTGCACTGACAAAGTGAGTCACTTCACCATCAGTATCTCGCCAGATCTCTGGCCCCGTTGTTTCATAATGCGCTAATGGATTATCAAAATTACCAAACTGATTTAATACTTTGCCTTTGCCCTGCTCCTGCATTTCCAAGGCTAAGTCGCGGGCTATTTCCATACTTTCTGTTAATACCAGCTCGGCACCATAGGCTTTCATCGATGCGCGACGTTCAGAGCTCATATTTTTAGGCATGATGAGTATCATTGTATAACCCAAAATAGCAGCGACCATTGCCAAGGCGATGCCGGTATTGCCACTGGTTGCTTCAATTAAAGTATCACCAGGCTTAATATCACCTCGCATTTGAGCTTCACGAATCATACTCATCACCGGTCTATCTTTAACCGATCCTGCTGGATTATTACCTTCTAGTTTCACTAAAATAGTATTGCTTGTCTTACCGGGTAAGCGCTGCAATTTAACTAATGGTGTATTGCCGACAAAGGCTTCAATTGTTGGATACTGTTTCATTTTATCGTTCCATTAACATCACAAAGGCAATGGCATACTCATTCTCATCACTTAGACTGATCTGACTACGACCAATATTATTTTCATCTATCAAACTTTGGCCACGTTGAGAAAACGTTAATTCCGGTTTACCTAATTCATTATTGGACACGCCAATATGGCGTAAGCTTAAACCATCTCGAAACCCCGTACCTAATGCTTTAGCAACGGCTTCTTTAGCAGCAAACCGCTTGGCTAAAAAAGACGCTGGGTTAGTTGCATTTTGAAACTCAATAAACTCGGCAGCACTTAATATTCTAAAGGCAATCTTATCACCATGTTTATCTAATAATCCCTGCATCCGTGGAATATGCACTAGATCAGTTCCGATACCGAATATCATCTGTGACGAGCTTCCAACATTAATTGTTTCATCTCTCTTACCGCAGATTGAAATCCCGTGAATACACTGCGAGCCACGATAGCATGGCCTATATTAAGTTCCACAATATTAGGGATTTCGGCAAGCTTATCAACATTGTGGTAATTAAGACCATGGCCGGCATTCACTTGTAAACCTAAATTATGGGCATATTCAGCGGCATTAATGATAATTTGTAATTCATGTTCAGCTTCAGCGAGTGTTTCCGCATCAGCATAACGGCCGGTATGTAACTCTATAACAGGTGCACCACATTCAACTGAGGCATCAATTTGGGCGAAATCTGGATCTATAAATAGTGAAACAATAACATTTGATGCTGCCATTCTTTGACAAGCATCTTTCATTTTTGATACCTGACCGGCTATTTCAAGACCACCTTCGGTTGTTAATTCTTCACGTTTTTCAGGCACTAAACAGCAATCCGAAGGCCGATACTTCTCAGCCATTGCCAACATTTCCTCAGTGACCGCCATTTCAAGGTTCATTTTGGTTTGTAAAATATCCGCTAACATTGCAACATCACGCTCTTGAATATGGCGCCTATCTTCTCGTAAATGAAGTGTAATACCATCTGCTCCAGCTTGTTCAGCCTCTATTGCAGCTTGAATTGGATCTGGGTAGCGTGTACCTCGCGCTTGTCTTAATGTCGCGATATGATCGATATTTACGCCTAATAAAATTGCCATTTAATTATTTAACCTTATCATTGATTCTTGTCAGCATATTGCTGTAATTGAGCAAATAATTTTCTGCTCTGCAGTGGCTTTCCACCCAAATAGAAATGTATCACTGATCGCATCAGCTTTTTAATTTCATTCAAACTTTGCTGATCAAAATCACGCTCAGTCATTAAATGTTGCAAGCTACGCCCAGAAATTGCAATAGAATGTCCAGATTGCCAAACCGATAAACCTGCATCAGCCTGATAAGTATATTGCTTATGTTGATCAATCGCTTGACCACTTTCAAATTCACGATCAAGCACTAATCCATAGCCTAAATGACTTAGCAAATGTTTCTCAAATAAGCGCAGTACTATCTCAGTAGTTTCTGTCTGGTGCAACCCTATTAATGCTTGTTGGTAGGCTTGAAATATCTCTGGCTCACCCGCATGTAACGGCAGCAGTTTTACCAATAATTCATTAAGATACAAACCACATAATGCCGCTTCAGATCTTAAATTATATTGTGGAGAAACCGTTTCAACTGTTGTTAAAGTCTGCAGTTCACCTCGCCCAGACCAAGATATTAATAAGGGTTGATAAAGTTGCAAAATACCGGCCTGACTGCGCTTTTTACCCCTAACTCCTTTTGCGACAAGACTCACGCGACCATAATGTTCTGTCAGCACGTCTAATAATAAACTTGTTTCACGGTAGGGCCGCTGATGTAATACAAAAGCTGGCGCTAATTCAGCATTCATAGGCAGTGCCTGCTATAAACTGTCGTTATAACCTAGGTTCTTCAACATGCGCTCATTATCTCCCCAGCCTTCACGTACTTTAACCCATAATCGTAAAAATACTTTTCGACCAAATAGGCTTTGCATTTCAAGTCGAGCATCTTTACCCACTGATTTTAATAGCTCACCTTTTTTACCAATGACAATTGATTTTTGACCATCACGTTCAACATAAATAACCGCACCAATACGATACAAATTTTTTTCATCATCGAATTGTTCAATTTCAACGGTTATCGAATAAGGCAGCTCTTGTCCTAAGTGACGAAATAATTTTTCTCTCACTAATTCAGCCGCTAAAAATCGTGAACTCCGGTCAGTTAATTGATCTTCAGGAAAAATTAATTCCCCTGCTGGCATTAATGCTTTTATTTCTGTTTCTAATTGATCAACATTGACGCCTTTTCGAGCGGAGATGGGTATCACATTGGAATAATCAAATTGTGCTGACAACTTTTCGATATGGGGCAACATGGCATCTTTGTCTGCCAATTTATCCATTTTATTGATCACCAGAATAACAGGGACTTTCGCATTTTCTTTTAGTCGTTCTAAAACACGCTCATCTTCATCGGTCCAATTCATGCCGTCAACAACAAATAAAATAACATCTACATCATCAATTGATGATGCTGCAGCTCGGTTCATATACCGGTTCATTGCCCGTTTATCGTCGATATGGAGTCCCGGCGTATCAACATAGATAAGCTGGCTGTCCGCTGATGTTTTAATACCTAAAATACGGTGTCGTGTTGTTTGTGGCCGACGCGATGTAATGCATAGCTTTTGCCCCAAAACCCGATTAATTAATGTTGATTTACCAACATTAGGCCGACCAATAATGGCGATATAACCAGACTTGAAAATACTATCTGTCATAGTGTTGCCTCAATTAATGTCAGTGCTCGCTCTGCTGCTTTTTGTTCTGCTTTGCGGTGGCTGCTGCCTTGTGCCACAATCAGTTTATTAAGCAATGCAACTTGGCATGATGCTTCAAACTTTGGTTGCTTATCATCTGTTTTTATTTCACGAACACTATAAAGTGGTAGCGGTTGTTTGCGACTTTGCAATAGCTCTTGTAGCCGTGTTTTAGGATCTTTTATCACTTCATTTACATCAATTGACATTAACCGTTCATTAAATAGGTTCAGAATTAAGTCTTTCACCGCTTCTAAACCACTATCCAAATATACGGCGCCAAATAAAGCTTCCACAGTATCTGCCAGGATAGATTCTCGCCGATAACCCCCACTTTTTAATTCGCCAGGCCCAAGGATAAGTACTTCACCTAAATTGAGTTCACGACCAATTTCAGCCAATGTCACCCCTTTCACTAAGGAAGCTCTTAATCGGCTTAATTTACCTTCTTTTACTTGGGGAAAACGTTTAAACAATTCTTCTGCAATCACAAAACTTAAAATAGCATCGCCTAAATATTCTAATCGCTCATTATTGACAGGATCTGCACTTCGATGTGTTAGTGCTTGTTGTAATAATGCAGTATCAGTGAAGCTGACTTGTAATTGTGTACATAATGACTGCTGCCGATTAGTGATCATTTACGTGTTTATTTTCGCTTATTTTCAACATCAACTTCTGTGTGAAAATGCCCAACCAAATCAATCTGTGCCATAAACGGTTTGCGTACTTCATAATCAATAACAATCTTACTGACATGCACATTATTTTTGCCTCGGAGCAGTTCAATATTATCTCTTTTGACGCTGAATATATAACCAGTATCAAATCGTTTTTCTAACAAAGTCATCACTTGTTTTTTTGTTAATTTATTATTAGTAATTTCAATTTCCATACCATCCATAATTTGCAATACACCATAATACTCTTGGTACATGGGTAATAAACGCATGACTACTGTGGCAAAAAAAGCAATAATCCCGAGCACAAGCACCCATCCAATCAATGTCATCCCACGTTGTTTTTGCATAGTTATTTCCTTACTTTAGTTAATTGAATCGCCTAACCGATGCCATACTATACCACCTGAATTCCAATCCCAACTCATCCAAATAAAAAATGCTTTACCGACTAAGTTTTGTTCAGGCACTGTTCCCCAAAACCGACTGTCATTACTATTATCACGATTATCGCCCATCACAAAATATTCACCTTCGGGCACGATGGTCTCCCCTTCGACCAATATGCGTTCTGGATCAATTAATATATCGTGGCCTAGTTCGCCCATTTGTTCAAAACGTAATTCGCTGCTTGCCGGTGCTATCGCTAATAAAACGACATCTTTTTTCTTGGCATCTTGGGTAATCGCTTGGCCATTGATGTAGATAACTTTATTAAAGTAACCGACCTTATCTCCAGGCAAACCAATCACCCGTTTAATATAATCAATATTCGGGTTTTTCGGATAGCGAAAGACTACTACGTCACCACGCGCTGGCTCTCCGATGGAAATGACTTTTTTATTTAACACCGGTAAGCGAATGCCATAAGTAAACTTATTCACTAGAATAAAATCACCTATATGTAGGGTTGGTAGCATTGATGCCGATGGTATCCGAAAAGGCTCGACAATAAATGACCGGATAATTAACACTACTAGAATAATCGGAAAGAAAGAACGAGCATATTCCACAACCAGCGGCTCTTTCGATTCTTTTTCGCGTTGTGGCGCCCACAACAAACTATCAATCAACCAAATTATTCCGGTGACCACTACTAGGGTGACCATTATTGCTGGAAAACTCACTTAGAATATCCTTTTATTTTTTTGATAACTGCAAAACAGCCAAGAAAGCCTCTTGCGGCACATCAACCTTACCAATTGATTTCATCCGCTTTTTACCTTTCTTTTGTTTATCCAATAACTTACGTTTGCGCGACACATCGCCACCATAACATTTGGCGATAACATTTTTACGTAAAGCCTTAACTGTTGATCGTGAAATAATATGTCCACCCACGGCTGCCTGAATTGCAATGTCAAACATCTGCCTTGGAATGAGTTCTTTCATTTTTTCGACTAATTGCCGTCCACGTGACACACTATTTTCACTGTGAACTATCATTGATAAAGCATCAATACGTTCACCATTAATGAGAATGTCGAGTTTAACTAGCTTGGCCTCTTGAAATCGCGTGAAATGATAATCCAATGAAGCATAGCCTCGGCTAACCGACTTCACTCGATCAAAGAAATCTATCACCACCTCATTCATCGGTAATTCATAACTTAGCGCCACTTGTTTACCCATGTATTGCATATTCTTTTGAACACCACGCTTTTCAATACAAAGCGTAATCACCGCCCCTAAATGCTCTTGCGGCACCAAAATATCAGCAATTACAATCGGTTCACGGATCTCATCAATCGAGCCAATATCTGGCAATAAAGCTGGGTTTTCAATATTGAGAATGTCACCTTTGCGGGTGAGCACCTCAAATACAACCGTTGGTGCGGTGGTAATCAAATCAAGATCATATTCGCGTTCCAGACGCTCTTGAATGATCTCCATATGCAATAAGCCCAGAAAACCACAACGAAAACCAAAACCTAAGGCTTGTGAACTTTCCGGTTCAAAGAATAAGGAAGCATCATTTAATCTTAGCTTGGCTAAGGCTTCACGGAAGGCTTCAAAATCTTCCGAGCTTACAGGGAACATGCCGGCATAGACTTGCGGTGTTGCTGCTTTAAATCCGGGCAATGCGTCAACTGCTCCATGATGTACATGAGTTAAGGTATCCCCTACCGGTGCACCATCAATGTCTTTAACACCCGAGATAACATAACCAACCTCACCACAATGAAGTCCATCACGTTCACTACGCTTAGGTGTAAATACACCCACTTGTTCAACCTGATATTCTTGTCCGGTCGACATCACTTTAATTTTGTCACGCTTTTTAATCGAACCTTGCATGATTCTAACCAGTGAAATAACACCCACATAGCTATCGAACCATGAATCAATAATTAGCGCTTTTAGTTCACCATCAACTTTGCCAATGGGTGCGGGAATACGATCAACCAGCGCCTCTAATAAATCTTCAATTCCAATGCCTGTTTTAGCACTACAGCGAACGGCATCCATAGCATCGACACCAATAATGTCTTCAATTTCTTGGGCCACTTGTTCGGGTTCAGCTGACGGTAAATCAATTTTATTAAGTACCGGTAAGACTTCTAGGCCTAAATCAATAGCGGTATAACAGTTAGCTACACTTTGTGCTTCAACACCTTGCGCCGCATCGACGACTAATAACGCACCTTCACATGCCGCTAATGATCGCGATACTTCATATGAAAAATCGACATGTCCAGGCGTATCAATAAAATTTAAATGATAGGTTTCGCCGTCACGCGCTGTGTAATCTAATGAAACACACTGTGCTTTAATAGTGATGCCACGCTCTTTCTCAATATCCATTGAATCAAGTACTTGCGCAGACATTTCACGGTCGCTTAAACCGCCACATATTTGAATGAATCGATCAGCAATTGTAGATTTACCATGATCAATATGAGCAATGATCGAAAAATTTCTTATATTTTTGATTTTGTATCCTTATTACAAAATAAATGCTTTTAACTTATATTTTATTTTGTACTTTTAATGAACCACATAAATTTAATGCTGCACATTATATATGCTGTCAAAGCTAAGATACATAGCGAAAAAGAATCATCCAACATTCTTTTTCCATAAAAGAAATATCAACTCACCTCGTTACTAGCAATAGATAGATAGATCTACCTTATGATTTATCATCGGCTGGCAGACGTAAGGCCAAGAAGCTTGCACTACCGCCACGTTGCACTAATACCGGAATAGCCTTATTTGCAGGTAAATCTTTGGCAATATCCAAAAACTGTTTAGCACCTTCAACTTTTTGATTATTAATGCTTAAGATGACATCACCACGGCGTATACCGGCTTCGGAAGCTGCGCCTTGTTCTACCGATACAACCACAACACCACCTTCAACAGCATATTGTTCACGTTGCTTATCATCTAAGCTCGATACTTCGATTGCTAAACGTTCATCAATCAAGCGGCCAGTATCATTATTGGCCTTAACGATATCTTCATCTTCAGGTAATTGCTCAACCTCAACAAAAATAGTTTGACGCTCGTTATACCTCATGATTTCAACGGGTACTGATTTACCAATGCTTGTTCTACCCACAATTGGCGGTAATGCTGATGAACTTGCTACTTTTTTACCATTGAATTTCAAAATAACATCACCCGGTTCAAAACCTGCTTTTGCCGCCGGACTATTCGGTAATACTCGTGATATCAATGCACCATGGGGTTTCTTTAAACCGAATGATTCCGCCAGTTCACGAGTGACATCCTGAATCACCACTCCTAGCCAGCCACGACTGACATAGCCTTGGGACTTTATCTGTGCAACTACATTCATAACCACGTCCATAGGGATTGCAAATGACACACCCATAAAGCCACCTGTTCGACTATATATTTGTGAATTTATACCAATCACTTCACCCTTCAAATTGAATAATGGTCCACCCGAGTTGCCTGGATTTATCGCTACGTCTGTTTGAATGAAGGGAACATAACTATCGCTTGGCAGACTACGACCCAACGCACTAATGATACCTGCCGTGGCTGAATGATCAAATCCAAAAGGTGAACCTATTGCTAAGACCCATTCACCGACTTGCGATTCTTTTGAATCACCAAGCTTGACTGCCTTTAAGCCTGTTGCATCAACTTTTAAAAGTGCCACATCACTACGCTCATCACTGCCTAATACTTTGGCGACCAGTTCATTTCGGTCACTAAAACGTACAATAATTTCATCGGCATCGGCAATAACATGATGATTGGTCAAAATATAGCCATCAGATGACAATACAAAACCTGAACCTAGTGAGTTAGCTCTACGTGGTTGCGGTCTCTGTTGGCCGGGCTGATCGAAAAAGTGCTTAAAAAGGTCCTCAAAAGGTGTGCCTTCTGGATTCGGCATATTCGGCGGTAACCTAGGCATCGTTCGCTTGTTATTTATTTTGATAGTGGTGCTGATATTCACTACCGCGGGCCCATTTTCAGCTACTAAATCAGTAAATTCAGGCAAACCACCACGAGCGTGAACATTGATGCTTAGCAATAAACTCACCAATAAA
The DNA here is from genome assembly GCA_048595405.1 of Methylophagaceae bacterium. GTDB lineage: Bacteria > Pseudomonadota > Gammaproteobacteria > Nitrosococcales > Methylophagaceae. The sequence continues at coordinate 7,508 of JBJPGB010000042.1, read as the reverse complement.
ATACTAACGCTGGTCCACATTTGTTGATGCTTCATTTTTATTCCTCTACTATCTTGGCTTGCAAACCATCAGTTTGACCTTGCAGCCGATTTCTTACCCAATAAAACCCAATCAATAGACCACTTATTCCAGCAATAATTTCTAAGGCTTCATTAATATTTAAAGTTTGTGCAATTGCTGAAAATGCAAACATCATGACTAATGGCAAAATGTACATTAACAATGCACCTTGCAATAAAGACTCTTCGGGAATCGCCAATTGAACTTGCTGGCCAATATGAACATCCATTGTTTTTGCAACCGCAATACGGGAAAATCGTTTTCCGACATGTTTTGCAAGTAGCCCAGTTCCACAACCTTTTTTTACTTGGCATCCATCACAAGTTGATTGCCGCTCAGCTTCGAGCCAAACCGTATTTTCATCATAACTTACTACTGTCGCTTGTTGTTTTATCAATGCTATTCGCCTGTACTGAAGCTAATTGAACTTCCTACCTTCTCAACTGTTCGGGCAGGCACTTCCCCCACAACTGTGATGAAATGAGCATTCATAATCGTACCAAAGGCATTGACTGCGCCCATATTTGAGCCGCCATGCAAATGACCATGCCGTGCCCGTATTTTTTCAATAAATACCGATATTGAACTTAAACCATCACTGTAAACTCGCTGTTCAACGACTGCGCCATTCTTTGCCTTATATCGATTTTGTTGTAGCTCCAAGGAAAAACCTTCTGGCAACCACGCCACTTGCCATAAAGAAACATTCTTATTGGATGGTGTTTTATTGGCCATCCTTGCCTCAGTGCGATTCCAGGTCATTGCATTACCACTCATTTGAGGAATCAATGATTTTTCAGGAATATCAATACCCATATCTACTGATGAAAAAGAAAACTTTTCTAGCACTTGGCCCTTATCGTCCACCAAATCTGATTGTAGTAACAAATCATTATCTTTAGCGATCCATAAGCGATAACCATAGCGATAATTATCCATTGGATTTATCAATAGCTCTTGTGCCTGATGAGCTGCAATTCGGTTCTGCTTGCCCAAGGTTAAGTTATATAATGAGGATGCCGCTTTTAGTCGCGTCAGTAAATCACTCGGAAAACCGCGCCCCAAAGGACGGCGGTCTGCTTGTACCGATTCGCCCTCAGGATAAATGCAGGTCACGAGGTCATTGGTACGTATTACCTCTCTTTCAACACCATTTAATGAAATTAATCGTTCAACTTCACCTTGCATATTGGCACGATGAATAATTCGAATAGATTGCAGATTATTGCCTGTTTGAAAAGCAAACACACCGTCATAATTAAGTTGTTGTGCTGCCAATTGAGTTCGCTCAAGTAATTTTATTGCATCATTATCTGCATAGCTGTTTGTGACTAATAATAAGCAACATAAACTCAAACACAATTTGTATAAGAACGGCATCAATTATTGCCCCGCACCGTAAGAAACAACACGTGCATATGAAAATACATTCGATGCGCCGGTATATTCATTATGATCGAGTAGATAAGTATTCAACCTTTCTTCTACCTCTGCTTCAGAAACTGTCCACCGGTTTGCCGACTGAGCAGTCATCATTATTTCTGCAGCTTGTTCAACAGCTGCTAACTGTGGCGCAGGCACCAATTGACTTTGCGGTTGTGTCATCACGCCCATGACTGCTAATGCACCCACGGAAGCTGCAATCGCCAAGCTCGCAGTTTGCTTCCAAAATTGCTGTGGGAATGTCAGCACTTGCGCTTTTTGTTTGCTCGGTGAAACGTTCGATAAGCTAGGCTCATTAGCAAGTGCCGATGCAATGCGCTCCGTTAGATTAATAGTTTGACCCATCGAACCATAACCATGCAATACATCACTTGAGCATTGATAACGCTGCAACTGCTGTTTGGCTTGTTGATCGGTGGTTAATATCTGCAAAGCTTGCTCTAATTCATCGGCTTGCAATTCGCCATCAACTAATGCAGACAATAATTCATTTCGATTGGCTGTCATTATCACTCCCCTTCACTCATTGTTTCTTGTATTTGTTTATCAATTGCTTCACGTGCACGAAAAATTCTCGATCGTACTGTGCCGATTGGGCATTCCATCACTTGTGCAATTTCTTCATAACTCATGCCTTCAAATTCCCGCAGTTTAATCGCTGTTGCGGTATCTTCGGGTAAGGCTTGAATAGCTTTATGAATAGTTTGTTCGAGCTCATCGCTCATCAAGCTACTCTCTGGTGTTTCAAATTCTTTTAGCTCTGGTGCATCGTAATAATTTGTCGCATCCATCGCATCAACATCCACCGCTGGCGGTCTTCTGGCTCTCGATGTTAAATAATTTTTGGAGGTATTAATCGCAATACGATATAGCCAAGTATAAAATGCACTGTCACCTCGAAAATTTGGAATCGCACGATAGGCTTTGATAAAGGCCTCTTGCGCAACATCTAAGGCTTCAACTGGATCATGAACAAAGCCCGTAATAACGTGCACAATTCGCTGTTGATACTTCATTACCAACACATCAAATGCCTTTTTATCACCCGCTTGCACACGTTGCACTAACTCTAAATCCACACTCATCCTATCGTCCGGCTCTCTCCAACTTGCCGGAGAATATATTTGTTTGTAGTCTGATTGACCATAATGATTTAACTTTGTTCCCAAGGGTAGTATAAATATACCATCAAAATAATGATGACAATAGGCACACACAAAGATACAATACATATTAAAGTATGAAAGAAATTAACTGGAATCCAGATAAAAACAGTCAACTTTTGAAAGAAAGAAATATATCTTTTGAAGATATTGTACTTTGTCTTCAATCAAATGGTTTGCTAGATGATCTATCTCATCCTAACATTGGTAAGTATAGGCATCAGCGAATATTTGTTATCAATATTGATGATTACGCCTATTTAGTGCCATACGTTGAATCCCCAGATGAGATATTTCTTAAAACCATTATTCCAAGCAGGAAAGCAACAAAACATTATCTTGGAGATAAACATCATGACTAAAATGCAATTAGACAAAGAAGAGCAAGCACTATCCGATGCTTTTGATGTAGGTGAGTTTGAATCAGACTTAAGCGATAAGCGAAAAACACTGCTTTCACAAACAGCAACTGCCTCGCAAAAAAAAGATAAACGCATCAATATTCGGCTATCAAGTAGAGATTTATTTGCCATTCAACGACGCGCAATAAAAGAAGGTCTACCTTATCAAACATTAGTCTCGAGCATCTTGCATAAGTATGCATCTGGAAGCTTACAAGAGATCGCGCCAAAATAGCGTGTTGTTCAAAATAACTAAACTTTTAAACTATTTTAATGACCGAAACTCATCACTTTGACGTTCTTATTATTGGCAGCGGCGCAGCTGGTTTAACACTGGCACTGCAATTAGCTGATCATGCTCAAGTGGCCGTATTGTCAAAAGACCAACTTGAAGAGGGTGCTTCCTTCTACGCACAAGGTGGTATTTCAGTTGTGCTGGATCAGTCAGATTCATTACAATCTCATATTGATGATACCTTGCTAGCTGGTGCAGGTTTATGTGATGAAGAAGTCGTTCGTTTTACGGTCGAACATGCCCGTGACAGCATTGAATGGTTAATCGATCAAGGCGTATCCTTCACCAAAGATGGCATTAAGTCTGAAACATACCATCTCACTCAAGAAGGCGGTCATAGCCATCGCCGAATTATTCATTCAGCAGATGCCACCGGCCGTGAGGTCGAAACAACATTGCTTGGCAAAGCTCAAACGCATCCAAACATTCATTTATTTCCATATCATATTGGTATTGATCTGATTACTAGTCGCAAACAATTAAACCAACAAGATAATCATTGTCTTGGTTGTTATGTACTCGATATTAAAACTGATACACCGCTAATGTTTACCGCTCCCATTACGGTGATGGCCACTGGTGGTGCTGGTAAGGCATATCTTTACACTAGTAACCCTGATGTTTCTACTGGCGATGGCATTGCTATGGGTTGGCGTGCTGGTTGTGATGTTGCCAATATGGAATTTATCCAGTTTCATCCTACTTGCCTTTATCACTATAAAGCGAAGTCTTTTTTAATCAGTGAAGCACTTCGCGGAGAGGGAGCTAAATTATTATTGGCGGATGGCAGCGAGTTTATGAAACGTTTCCATCCTCAAGCAGAGCTCGCTCCTAGGGATATCGTAGCACGGGCTATTGATCATGAAATGAAACGATCAGGTGATGATTGTGTTTATCTGGATATTAGCCATCAATCGAAGGAATTTATTGAGGAACATTTCCCGACAATTCATCAGCGTTGCCTTAGCTTTGGCATTGATATGACTCAAGAGCCTATTCCTGTGGTACCTGCAGCGCATTATACCTGTGGTGGTTTAATAACAGATATCTATGGCCAAACTAATATTGTCGGATTATATGCCATTGGTGAAACCGCACATACTGGTTTACATGGGGCTAATCGTATGGCCAGCAATTCAATTTTAGAATGTCTGGTATTTGCTCACTCTGCTGCCAAACATATAACACAACAGTTGCCATTATCAAAAGAGTTCGAAACCATTCCAGCGTGGGATGCTAGCCGTGTGGAACCTGCAAAAGAAGCTATTTCTGTCAGTCATAACTGGGATGAATTACGGCGTTTTATGTGGGACTATGTCGGCATAGTGCGCAGTAATGAGCGTTTACATAAAGCCCAACAACGTCTACAACTATTGCAACAGGAAATAGATGAGTATTACAGCCAACATCGGATCAGTGGTGACTTACTCGAATTACGTAATCTCGCGGATGTGGCTGAGTTAATCATTACTTCAGCATTACAGCGTAAAGAAAGTCGTGGCCTGCATTACACTTTAGATTATCCCACTACCAGTAATGATCAGCCGCCTAGCAATACTATCATTGCTGGAAAGTCTTAGGATCACGGCAATATACTCTTAACTGTCTAAACAATTCAGCATCTACAGCATCCGCTATAATGGTCACTGACCTAGTGTTCCACCATGTTGAGCCTTTAAAATATAAAATAACAAGCTGTGGTGTGACAAGGCTTTTTATGAGCATTAAGTCCGAAGATTGGCTATTATCCAAAAATAGTAACGACCACTGTTGATTTATCGTACGCTCAATCTTAATGATTGATTTGGTCGATTTTAGCCATTGCTGTTGTTGGCAACAATAAATAAAACTCACCCCCAGCAGTATCGTCACAACTAATGACCACCACGATAACGCCAATAGGCTGATCAACGTTACTAACATCAACATATGAATCAATACTAAATATATCAACAGTCTATTAGAACGAGAGATCTTAAGGCTAAATATGATCGGTGGCATTTAATAATTCCGTTTATTAATTGTTATTTAACTACTATACAATAGCTGTTTTATCTCACTGCAAATACATTATGACCGATTCTTGGCAAGCGATTATTGAACAACAAGCTGCTGACATGACAGCTAGCGATCTGCAAACAACGCCTTGTTTTATCCCCTTAAATGAGTTGGGAGTCTTGCAAATAACGGGCGATGATGGCCAACGTTTTTTACAAAACTTATTTACAAATGATGTCGATCTTTTAAGTATAAACCAAGCCCAGTTGAATGGTTTCTGTAATGCTAAAGGACGACTATTTGCGGTATTTATACTTGTTCGTCGTGATGATGGCTTTCAACTCATCTTGCCTAAAGTTATGTGCACACCGTTACTACAACGTTTAAGCATGTATATATTACGTTCAAACGTCCTCATTTCTGATGTTAGCGATGCCGTTGCTTGTATGGGACTTACCCGCAGTTTGAATACCATAACCCTACCTACGGCACATTATCAAGTGGTTGAATCTGATGAGGTTATTTTCATCAAATATTCTGATTCAAAGCCCTATTTTTTATGTGTTTCTACTCAGGGAAAAGCAGCAACATTTATTCAGTCGCTACAACAAGATGCTTGGGAAATGGCGACTGAAAAGCAATGGCAGCAATTCGAAATTGAGCAAGGGTTACCATCAATCTATCCCGATACTCAGGAGAAATTTACTCCTCAACAAGTCAATTTTGATTTAATTGGTGGTGTCAGTTTCAAAAAAGGCTGTTACCCCGGCCAAGAAGTCGTTGCCCGATTACATTATCTTGGCAAAGCAAGTCGCCGAATGTTTATTGCACAAGCGAATAGCAATAGTCTCCCTAAGATTGGCCAAGAAGTTACGACTGAAGATGGCAGCGTCGCAGGCCATATTGTACGAGCCCAATATAAAGATACAACAACTATTTCACTACTCCTTAGTCTCAAGCTTGCTAGCCAACAACCTTCTGTTTTTATTGATAATACAATTGAAATAATAATATTTGAACAGCACTTTCCTGAATAGTAAGTTACGGGGCTGGATTAGGATATTGCTGATGTACTTGTTCAATACCTGCCAGTACCTCGGCCTCTAATACCATATCAATGCTCTCAATATTGCTTTTTAACTGCTCAACAGTGGTCGCACCAATAATATTGCTCGTGACAAAGGCTTGAGCATTCACAAATGCTAGTGCCATTTGAGCAGGATCTAAACCGTGTTGTTTAGCTAGTGCAACATAAGCTTGTGTTGCCAGAATTGATTGTGCATTATTATATCGCTCATAATGTGGCCACAAGGTCATTCTGGCATCCTTGGGCGTACTATTAAGATATTTCCCCGTTAGCACACCAAAGCCTAAGGGAGAGTACGCTAATAGACCGACACATTCACGATGACTTATTTCAGCACAGCCAATTTCATAACTACGGTTAATCAAACTATAGGGATTTTGGATGGATACAATAGTCGGCAAGTTATATTGTTTGGCAATGTCTAAAAATCGCATCATTCCCCAAGGTGTTTCATTGGATAAACCAATATAACGGATTTTGCCTGCTTTTATTTGCTTTTGCAGTGCCTCCAGAGTTTGATGAATTGGGGTGAGGTTTTCTTCATCAGCACTGCCTAGATAGCCTAATTCCCCAAAGAAATTAGTACTCCTTTCTGGCCAATGCAATTGATAAAGATCAATATAATCAGTCTGTAATCGACTAAGGCTGGCATCTAAGGCTTGTGAAATATGTTGGTCATTAAAACGTGTTTTTGCTGCACGAATATGTGATACCCATTCAAAGCCGGGGCCGGCTATTTTACTGGCAATAACAACATCATCACGTCTGCCTCGCTTAGCTAGCCAAGAACCTATAATTTTCTCGGTTCGACCATAGCTTTCCGCCGTTGGTGGAATGGCATATAACTCAGCAGTATCAATAAAATTGATGCCTTTCTCGACAGCAAAATCTAATTGTTGATGACCTTGCTTTTCAGTATTTTGCTCACCAAACGTCATTGTACCCAAGCAAATGGAACTCACGTTCAGATCTGTTTTAGCTAAGCTGTTATAGCGCATAGATATTATTTTTGAAAATTGCTAATTGAAGTTATTGGTCGGAACAGCAAGATTCGAACTTGC
>JBJPGB010000041.1:0-3995 GCA_048595405.1 Methylophagaceae bacterium | reverse complement strand
GCCGATCTTGCACCATTCAAATCTGTTGCCATGCCGGCAATAACAGGCTGCTTACTTTGGCGTAGTAAATCAGCCACATGAGAAACCGCTTGATCAAGTGAAACCTCTTTGCCGTTTACTCGAGGCGATGTGTCCGTAATTGGCGTTTCAAATCCTGCCTTCGTTACCGCGTCGCCATTATCCAACACCGATACCGTATTACCTTCCACCTTAATCGTCAGATCATCAACAGCAATACCGCAAAAAGGGCTAGGGACCTCTTGCCAAATTCCCGGTTCTGTCATTTCTGTCATATCAACCTCAATCGTACTTCATATATTTAAAGCGCTGATCCGAAGGAGTGCCTTCAAAAGGGCCCTCTTCTGCTCCGGGTTGCCACTGCACCACTTGTTCTATTTTTTTTGCCAACTCAAAATCTTTATCGGTAATGCCTTTGGCGCTATGTGTTGTTAATTTTACAATCACAAAAGCATAGGAAGCGGTAATGTCTGGATGATGCCAAGCCGCTTCTGCCAAATGGCCAACCGTATTAATCACCATCAGCGTACCTTTCCAGCCACTGGTTTTATATTTTCGTCTGATCCAACCCTTTTCAAAATACCAATGGGGCAATTCAGCTGTTAATTTTTCAGCAATTTCAACTAATGAATAGGTGTTTTCAGAAGAGGAAGACATAAAAACCAACCTTAATAGTAGACTGCTTGAGCATACTACAGTCTTGATTTTCTAGCCATGTTTAGCGCGCATTAATAGCGTATCAATCCCATTGTGTTTTAATTGTTTTTGTAAGGCATCTACTTTATCTCGGCCAATAATGGGGCCCACCTGAACACGATGCCATGTATCTTTATTATCAATCGTCACTGTTTGCACTTTTGATTCAATTCCCAAGAATGCTAGTCGCGCTTTAAAGCCATCGGCATCGGACAATTTTCTAAATGATCCTACCTGCAACAAATAACTTGTTTTCACAACTGTTTGAGTTGTCGTTGTTTGCTGGGGCTGCTGTTGTGGTGGTGCCGTCACAATTTTTGTTTGTGATTTCTTAGGAATATCAACGACCACCTCCATTTCTGGAAGCAGCGTGTAAAAATCAAACGTCGGTTCGACTATTTTTGATTTTTTTTCAACTTTTTTTGCAACGACTTTACCTTGTCCCTCAGCCGGCACATTATCTTTGAGATGCAATAAAAACATTGCAAATACCCCAACGGCAAAACTTATCACCATCGCCCCCCACGGTAATGTTTTCTGCTGTTGGACTTTACGTCTATTGTTGCCCTTTCTTTCTGCCATTACATTGTCTCCGGCGCTGAAATACCAATAACACCCAAACCATTTGAAATAACCTGTCTAACGGCAACGATAAGTGTTAATCGAGCCTGGCTAAGCTCAACATCATCAACAATAAAGTGGTGAGCATTGTAATAAGTATGAAAATCACGTGCCAAATCAGTTAAGTAATGCGCCAAAAGATGTGGAGAATAACTCAGTGCCGCTGATTGCAATAATTCAGGATAACGTGCCAAAGCTGTCAATAGTGCCTGTTCGTGATCTTCAGATAAACGATTTAAATTCTGCTCACCCACCTCTTTATCCCAGCTTAATCCGCGATCAGATAATTGTCTCAACACACTGCACACCCTAGCATGTGCATACTGCACATAATAAACAGGATTATCATTGCTTTGTGATTTTGCCAATTCCAAATCAAAATCCATATGCTGATCGGCACCCCGCATCACATAGAAAAAACGCGCCGCCTCTTTGCCAATTTCTTTGCGTAATGCTTTCAAGGTGACAAATTGACCGCTTCGCGTCGACATCGCTACTTTTTCAGCGCCGCGATAAAGTACTGCAAACTGAACCAACAAAACTTTAAGCTTCTCTTGGTCCTGATTCATCGCCGTTAAAGAGGCTTTTACCCGAGAGATATAGCCATGATGATCACTACCCCAAATATCAATCACCGTATCAAAACCACGTTGATATTTATTAAGGTGATAAGCAATATCCGATGCAAAATAGGTGGTTTGGCCATTATCCCGCACCACTACCCGATCTTTTTCATCACCAAAATCAGTCGACTTAAACCACCATGCACCTTCTTTTTCATATAGCGTATTCGATGATTTTAGCTGCTTAATTACTTGCTCTACCGCGCCAGAATCCATTAATGAACGCTCTGAAAACCACTCATCATACTCGGTACCAAAGTCAGCCAGATCATCACGAATATCAGCAATAATCGACTTTAATCCAGCATCAAATACCTGTCGATAATCAGTCTCACCTAACAAGGTTTTAGCTTGTTGAATCAGAGCATCAATATGTTGTTCTTTATCACCACCATCCGGCTCATCTACTGGAATATCAGCAAATACTACCGCTGCCAGATGGCGAAAGTCATCACCCTGATTGGACTTTAATATTGCAGCAATATCATTAACATAAGCGCCCTTATAACCATTACTTGGAAAGGTAAGCCGTTCGCCACAAGTTTCTAAATAACGTAACCAGACACTGGTGGCTAAAATATCCATCTGGCGACCGGCATCATTAACATAATATTCACGATGCACATCAAAACCGACCGTCTTTAATAAACTGCTGACCACTGATCCATATGCTGCGCCTCGTCCATGGCCAACATGTAATGGCCCTGTAGGATTAGCAGAAACAAATTCCACCTGCACTTTTTTGCCAGCACCAAGTTGACTGCGACCAAACTGATCACCAGCCATAAGCACATCTTTAATAATTTGTTGCGCTGAATCTGCCGATAAAGTGAAATTAATAAAACCGGGGCCGGCAATATCGACTTTAGTAATAAAGTCGACATCAGCTAAAACATTAATAATTAATGTCGCTATCTGGCGCGGATTCATTTTCGCTGGTCGCGCCAACATCATTGCAATATTACAAGCAAAATCCCCGTGAGCTTTATCTTTGGTACGATCAATTTGTACTTCAGGAAAATCTATTTTAGGTAGTGAATCATTAGCCATTAAATCTACTAATGATTGTTGAATCAGTTTTTTTAGCTGGTCTTTCAAGATGGCTGGAACCTTACGAAAATTAATCCGACTATTTTAACCGATCCTTTGCCAAGGGGCACCTTATTGGTTTTTTATAATGCTCGTCGAGGAGCAAGAAAGTAATTCCCATATTATGAGACGCCGAGGTTTGGTTGATTGCTGCTGTTAAGCTGCATTACTACAACCTTCTGGTTTGTATATACGTTTAGTTGATTCAGCTGGTAAATCTCTATTACAGCATTCACAGTTTGGTTTTAATTGAAGCATTCCTTTCTCCTGTTTTTCGTGAGGCGTAACTTTTTAATTAATGAACTATTGTGTGCCTTATTTGGTTAACCTGCTTCCATAAATAACCCATAGCGATGAGTGCAGGAATAATAAGCAGTATGACTCCCCAAACCCAAACTGGTAAGAACTTATTCGCTTAAATATTATTTTCATTCATCTTGATAGCCTCTTTTGATTGTGAATTCAATGGGGGCTAACGTATTAATTTAGTTAAGAGTTAACACTATCATAAATAATTAAGCTTAAAGCAAATCAACCGGATCAATATCAATCGACCACCTGACTTTTCTGGCTAATTTCAATACCGATATTTCATCAATATAATGATCTAATAATTGATGTAATGGTTTACGTTGTTGGCTAGATAATAATAATTGTGCTCGATAGCGGCCTGCTCGTTTTTCCATAATCGCCGGAACAGGCCCTAATATCATGACCTGTGTTTGTGCATATTGATTTAATATTGCCAAGACTTCTGCTAAAAATGCCATTGCCAATGGCTGTTGTTTATCTTCCGCCCTAATCACACATAACGATCCTATTGGCGGCATAGTCATTAATTGTCGTTGTTCTAATAATTTTTTAGCAGTTGCTGGATAACCCTGTTCAATTAAATCTCGCCAAAACTCATGGTGTGGCTGGCTGGTTTGGATTAATACTTCCCCTGCT
>JBJPGB010000040.1:0-22921 GCA_048595405.1 Methylophagaceae bacterium | reverse complement strand
ATCACCATTTAACTGAAACTGTTGATTAAGTTGATGAGTAATACCTGCAAACAGGGATTGGCTTTCAGCTGTTCTATCCTCTGCGAGATCAATAATAGTATTTCTTGGGAAAATATTGAGCAAATCCTGTAGGTGGGTAACCGTTGTTTGCCCTATTAACGCATTGCGAGTCGTTAAAATCGGACTGGTTCTATAATCGTAGTTAATATTTGCAGTTGTTTTCTCTGAAATAGTCCATCTGCTGTTGAATATAAATAGATTTAGTTCATCAAAATGTACGTCGTAGTCAATAAGTGTAAAAAATGACTTTTCAGCATCAAAATATCTAACCTCACCACCAAAAGCTTGACGATCAGTCAATCCGTCATTTTCTTGATTAATAGCAAAAACATTAAAATCCCATGCGTTATTGATTGTACCTATATCAGCACTTACACCGTAGAAATGACGTTCGGTTTCAACTTGCACATCTCTTGATGAATCAACAGGGTAACCTGCTACAAAATTAAGTTTAAGCTTTTCTCTAAGTTGGTAATCTCCGAATACCCCATCGAATCTACCTAATACACCACCAGTTGTTCTAGATTGTCTTCCCAATCGTACCGAAGCACCACGAATTTTATCTTTAGCCTCAACATAAAAACTGCTTAATCGTTTATCGTCACGTTCTCCTCCTAAGAAGCTATTGGTGTAGCCCCCTGTGAACCTTGCACGTAAATCATGATTTTCGGTTTGAAGTCGTGTAGAAACATCTAAATCGGAGCGTAATTCATCTTGGGTTTCATCTCGTCCACTAATATCTGAAATCGTGACATTTTTATTATAATTCTGTGAAACACCACCAAATATTTGCCATTGAGGTGCATCTCTACTGGTTTTGGCTACTTCACGTAATTTGTCTTTTGGAACATCACTGGCCGATATCATTGCAAGCAAACGTTGGCGAACACGATCTGCATCATCTCCTTCAGGATAACGTTTAAGATATTGATCATAAATACTTTTCGCATGTGCTGTTTGTTTTCTTTTCTCTCTAGCTACACCGAGATATTCTAATGCTTGCTTAGCAAAAACAGATTGGTCCTTACCTAACACCTTTGTATAAAGCTTAATCGCAGAAACATATTCGCCTTTTGCCATTGCTTGTCGAGCTTCTTCCATCAGTTTTGCTAATAGTTCATTTTCTGCATTTTTCTGGAATTCAGGTAGGTCTGGCACTGTCTCTGTGACCGTAATATTAGGTAATACTATAGCTTGGCCTTGATCGCTTTGCGGGTGGTAAATGGTGATAATAATGCTATATGAGTCTGAACTAGGTTGTAACTCGAAATCAACTTCTTTGTTAAATCTAAGTACTAAGTCAGCCTGCTGATCATTAATGGGATCTAAAGCGACCTCAAACAGAGGAACAGTGGAAGTTGGGGTCCATACTAGGAGCTCAGACTCAAGCGTAAGAGTATTTTGATTACTTTGTGAATTGAGGTGAATATTGATCAAGTCACCGTTATCTTTTGGTGCATGAGAACGGTAGATTAAGCGTTCAATGAACGTTATTTTAATAACGGATTGATCGCGACTATCCTGAACTTCAATATGATCTAGAATATTATTCCTAGCTAACGATTGCGTAGAAAAGAATATAAATAATAGTATCGTTATATACTGCATTAACGAAGCAATATTTTTTTTCATAGTAAGTTCTCTCATAGTAATAAAATATTTATAATTTAGGTTCTAATTGTGAATGATGTAGCTTGATTGTTAATTTATACAAATCTGCATTATTTAAAACTTCATATTCAACTGTATGATCGAACCTTAGTACAATGTCTGCATGAATCGAATTGTTAGGTTCAAGTGATACTTCGAATAAAGGGACCAAATCTGTAGGCTGCCATGTGAGAAATTCTGATTCTAAATTATTAGCGTCAGCTCTATTCTGAAAGCCTACATTTATATTAAGTAAAGAACCGTTACTACTCGGCACATGTGAACGATAAATTAAAGGTTTGGTATATGAAATCGTAATAATCGAGTCATTTTGATTACTGTGAATTTCAATTTGATCTAGAACGTTGTTCACTGCTTTAGATTCAATGGAGTAAATAATTGATAGACACAGTAGTGCGCATCCAACGGCCCTTAAAGACTTGATTACTATTTTTTTACTGAATAGGGTAGAAAGATAATTATTAATCATCAACACCATCATCCCAGTCACGAGTAGTATGACAAGACTCACAATTATTGCCTGAAGGAGGATGGTCATTTTCTTTTCCGTCTTCAATATTATTATTGTGACAGCCAAAACAGCCTGAAGTGATTACACTGTGGTTAACTTTCAAATTAGTCCAGTTACCTGTTCGATGACAAGCATCACATTCATTTGTTGTGGATACATGAGCGCCTGGCTTACCTTCAGCAGATGTACCGTTATGGCAACTTGAACAACTACCTAGGGCAGCATTATGGTCCATACGTGTTAAAGGTGACCATGCAACAGTTCTATGGCAATCATCACAAAGATTAGTTGTTGAAATATGTGTAGTGTTTTTGCCCGTTGCCGTTGTGCCGTTGTGGCAGGTAACACAACTGGCCGTTACACTATTATGATCAAACACCGCTGGTAACCAGCCATTAGTAGTATGACAATCATCACAAGTATTGCCTGATAGAATATGGGTCGGTGACTTGCCCTGTGCGGTGGTGCCGTTATGACATGATGAACAACTGCCTAAAACATCGGCATGATCAACACGTGTCACTGGGATCCAGCCACTGGTACGGTGACAGTCTTCACAAAGTGTATTGGTAGCAATATGAGTGGTATTTTTACCCGGCGCCGTAGTGCCATTGTGACAAGATGAACAGCTGCCAGTGACATTGCTGTGATCGAACACTGCGCCTGACCAGCCATTGGTATTATGACAATCATCACAAATATTGCCAGACTGAATATGCGTCGGTGATTTACCTTGCGCCGTAGTGCCATTATGACAAGACGAACAACTGCCTAAAACATCAGCATGATCAACACGTGTCACAGGGATCCAACTACCAGTACGATGACAGTCTTCACAGAGTGAATTAGTGGCAATATGAGTGGTATTTTTACCCGGCGCCGTAGTGCCATTGTGACAAGATGAACAACTGCCCGTGACATTGCTGTGATCGAAAACTGCGCCTGACCAGCCATTGGTATTATGACAATCATCACAAGTATTAGCGGATTGAATATGGGTCGGCGATTTACCCTGTGCCGTGGTGCCATTATGACATGACGAACAACTACCTAGAACATTGGCATGATCAACACGGGTTGCAGGGCTCCAGCCACTAGTGCGGTGACAATCTTCACAGAGTGTATTGGTGGCAATATGAGTAGTATTTTTGCCCGTTGCCGTAGTGCCATTATGGCAAGAAGAACAACTGCCTGTCACTCCGCTATGATCAAATACGGCACCAGTCCAGCCATTGGTATTATGGCAATCATCACAAGTATTACCTGATTGAATATGAATCGGCGATTTGCCTTGCGCTGTGGTGCCGTTATGACATGACGAACAGCTGCCTAAAACATCGGCATGATCGACACGGGTAGCAGGGCTCCAACCACCTGTCCGGTGACAGTCTTCACAAAGTGTATTGGTAGCAATATGAGTGGTATTTTTACCCGGCGCCGTGGTGCCATTGTGACATGACGAACAACTGCCTGTTACATTACTATGGTCAAATGTAGCTCCTGTCCAGCCATTGGTATTATGACAATCTTCACAGGTATTAGCGGATTGAATATGGGTCGGCGATTTACCTTGTGCTGTGGTGCCGTTATGACACGACGAACAACTACCTATTACATTGGCATGGATTACTTGGGTGACAGGTAACCAGCCACTAGTGCGGTGACAGTCTTCACAGACTGAATTAGTCGCAATATGACTATTGTTTTTACCCGGAGCCGTAGTGCCATTATGGCAACTAGAACAACTAGCTGTTACGCCATTATGATCAAATGTAGCTTCTGAGAATGAGCGAATATTATGACAATCTTCACAGGTATTGTTACTTGGAATATGGCTAGAGTTTTTACCTTTTGCTGTAGAACCATTATGGCATGAAGTACAGTTACTCGAAATATTTGTATGAGGGAATATCGCTCCAGTAAATGATGAGGTGTTATGACAATCATCACAGCTATTACTGCTTTGAACATGAGTTGGATTTTTGCCAACAGCAGTAGAACCATTATGACAAGAAGAACAACTACCCGTTACATTACTGTGATCGAACTTGGTTCCAGAAAAAGAGTTGGTAGTATGGCAATCTTCACAATTATTGCTACTTTGAATATGGCCATGGTCTTTCCCGCGAGCAATTGTTCCGTTATGACATGATGAACAGTTTCCGGTGATATTGTTATGATTAAATCTAGACCCTGAAAAAGAAGCAGTATTGTGGCAGTTTTCACAATTTTCACTACTTTGAACATGATCTGTTGATTTGCCTAAAGCTTTAGTTCCATTGTGGCATGTAGCACAGCTGCCAATGACCGCTGCGTGATCAATACGATTTACATCTTCCCAGCCAGAGGATGTTTCTTTATGACAACTAGAGCAATCATTTGTTGTGTTTATATGAGAAGGAGATTTAACGGATGCGGTAACAGTGCTACCACTAACATGACAAGACGAGCATGATTTTGGTGTACCAGTAAATATTCCTTTGGAATGACAGCTTTCACAACTAACTGGCTTATGAGAGCGTGATAAAGGGAATCCAGTCAAGTCATGATCAAAAGAAGATTTAGTTTTTGTAACTTGTTTAGGAGAATTTTCAGTAGTAACTACAGTATCTGCAACCTTTACAGGCGATTCTTTTAGTTGCTTTTGTTTATTTTGAATTTCAACGAGTTTCTGTGATTGAAGGACATCAAATGCGAACGCCGGAGATGCAAACATAAAAGTAATTAGAATGCTTATTATTGGGATTAATAACGTTCTTTTATTCATGTGGCATCTCCATCATTGAGATTTTTCGAAAGTGAAATTTTCAAATGATTCGTTGTCATGGCATTTGTCACATTTACTACCAAATCGGCCATCGTGTATGTCATCATCTTGGTGACAGTCATTACAATCAGATGGAAGTTTTAACTCATCTTTTACTACGGGTTTTGTATGGCAAGCGTCACAAACTAGTCCACTATGCTTGCCTTCTAATTTGAATTTGGTTTCGTCATGCTCAAATAACCAAAAATTCCAGCTACTAGGGGTGTGGCATTGCTGACAATTTTTTCCGAGAGTATTTTTGTGTTCATCATCAGATTCATGGCAGCTGATACATTTTGATTCTGTATCTTTAAAGTTGCCTGAAGCATGGCAATCGTCACATGAAACTGATGCATGGAGACCAGCTAATGGGAAATGAGTAACATCATGATCAAATACTATTTGAGCTTGCCAATCATCTTCGTTATGGCAGTTAGAGCAAGATTCACCTTGGCTTTGTTGATGCACATCATCTTGTTTATGACAATCAAAACACTGGGTAGGTAATTCGTCTTTGTAAACATCACCTTTATGGCATGTCGTGCAGGCTAGGTCTTGGTGCTGACCATGTAGAGGAAAATCAGTTTTCTTATGGTCAAATTTAGTTTCCCAGTTTCTAGTTGTATGGCAGCTTTTACATTTACTGCCGTTACGCCCGCTGTGGGTATCATCCCGACGATGACAGCCAATACAAGTGATGGGTAGCTTTTTGTTTCGAGATGATACTGTATGGCAGCTATTACAACCGACACTTTTATGACGACCGGTTAATGGATAGTCAGTTTTACTATGATTAAATCCAATGGTTTTCCACTTGCTTTCATTATGACAATCATTGCAGTCTTGCCCAAATCGGTTATTGTGGATGTCGTTAATTTGATGACAGGAATAACATTTTGTCGGTGCGTCTGTATAGGTTTCAGTAACGTGACAACTTAAACAGGCTACTTCTTTGTGTTCACCTTTGAGTTTGAATTTAGTTTCATTATGATTAAAACGTGTTTTTATCCATGTCTTTTGTGAATGACAATCGTCACACTCTTTGCCAAGCTCTCCATCGTGTACATCGGTTTCTTTATGACAATCAATACATTCATGTTTGGCATCACGGAATTTCTTATCAGTTGCATGACAAGCAGAACATTCAACGCCCTGATGGCTGTCTTTAAGCAGAAAATCAGTGTCTTTATGATTAAA
The DNA here is from genome assembly GCA_048595405.1 of Methylophagaceae bacterium. GTDB lineage: Bacteria > Pseudomonadota > Gammaproteobacteria > Nitrosococcales > Methylophagaceae. The sequence goes on along the minus strand of JBJPGB010000040.1, from coordinate 16,676 downwards.
ATCTTGTTTATTCAATAACACTATTTTTGCATCACGCCCTTTGTGATCGGTATGACAGGTTTTACAATCAACGTTTCTGGCAATTTTGCGGCCATGGAAACCTTTTTTAGTTGCGAAGTCTTTTTTAACTTCTTTGTGGCAGTCCAAACATAATGTTCTCTGACTAACATCGCCAAGCGGTTGATGACAATTACCACAATCATCTTCAAGTTTCTGATGCCCACTGATAACAGGTCCTGGCATTAATAACTTCTCAAAGCGATTCGCTATGCTGAAGTTATATGCTGAAGATAGAATCATAATTGACATAATCGACAGCAGTGACTTAGTAAAGGTGGACCGCAAATACATGTGTAATGCCTGAAAGAATCATCATGATAAAAAGAGGTATATGCAATACATGCCAAAGTGCGAACATGCGTTCATAAAACTGAAATCCAACAATTTTCCTAATAGTTGCGTAATAGATTGTTAATGATTTTTTAGCCTCAGCGTAAAATTGTCTAGTTTGTTTCTTATCCCATTTCTGATGAATTTTGAGCAGTCTCCTTGCCTTAATTAAATTTCTTGATGCTTTATAAAATGCGAGACGACCTTTAACAGAGTAAATGACTAAATTAGCCAGCTGTTTAATCACGTTTTGCGTATGTTCTAAATCGTCGATATCAATAACAAATAGCTTTTGTTCTAGATCAGGATGAAGTTTAAACAGAGATTTCATTTCATCTCGAGAACTAATAAAATCTTCTTTTAATTGTGCTGCAGTCGTTTTACTACCATATAAACCATAATGAATTTGGCGATAAATATAACGACCTACTAAGCCACTAGCTGCCACAACCAACATACAAAATAAAGCCACATTGCTATTAGTTGAACCTAATTTAAAGGCACTATGATAGAGAATCAGTGTTGGGCCCAAGACGCCAAACATCATATGCATGCGGAACCAATATTTGGTGGCAAACCAGCCGCGCATAAACCTAACCCGTTTTCTTAAGCTGTATAGCAACATAATTAACATCATAGAACCGCCAATAATTCCTAAGAAATAGCCAATTCCTGATTCAGCAATTATGTAATTTTGTAACTGGGCCTGCCAGCCAAAACCAAGAGCACATATGACCAACAAAGAAAATACAACTATAGGGATCCTATTTACTGCGGGTAAATACCGCTGTGTAATATTGGAAAGCTTATTCAACCGTTGTTCCATAAATAATCATTACTCAAATTTTGAGAGGGTAATCACTGTTCAATAAATAATACGTGGTATAATTTCCCACGTCAATCGATATGAAGGACATTTAAGTCTAGGTTTAGGGCTTTCTTGAACTAGATCACAGATTGATAAACATTTTTAAAAAATGAAAATATTGAAGGTGAAATATGTCTGCAGTTTCTTATGTAATAAATCAAATGCAATGGATGATATATTTATTTCCAATGCTGATTATTTGGAAATTGTATTACTACTTCTCCAACACAAAAACAACCAAAAATACGCGTATAAAAAAAGAGTCCATTTCAACTGGAATGACAGAACCAGCTTCATTGCATCCTGTCATTAACCCATCTCAATGTATTGGTTGTGCAACATGTGTAAGCGCCTGCCCTGAAGCTAAAAATAATGTGCTAGGCATTATTCATGGCAAAGCCGAGTTAATTAACCCGACGCATTGCATCGGCCATGGTGCATGTAAAACAACATGTCCAGTAGCTGCTATTACCTTAGTTTTTGGTACTGAAAAGCGTGGCATTGATATTCCACATGTACAGCCAAATTTTGAAACAAATATTAAAGGTATCTTTATTGCTGGTGAATTAGGAGGAATGGGCTTAATCAGAAATGCTGTTGAGCAAGGCAAGCAAGCAATGACCTCTATTATTAAGAAAAAACATAAGATCAAGGAAAACTATATGGGGGCGGTGATCATAGGAGCCGGCCCTGCAGGTATAGCAGCATCATTAGCAGCTATGGACCATGGATTACCATTTGTAACTATTGAGCAGGATTCATTGGGTGGAACTGTAGCTCATTTTCCTCGTGGTAAATTAGTGATGACTGCACCAGTAAATTTGCCTATTTATGGCAAGGTTAATTTTAAAGAAACGACCAAAGAAAAGTTACTTGAATTATGGGAAAAGGTCGTTGATACAACAGGGTTAATGATTAACTTTAAAGAACGTGTTGAGTCGATTGAAGTGGCTAAATATGGCTTTAAAGTACTAACTAATAAGGCTGAGTATTTAACCCATTCTGTATTATTGGCCATAGGAAGAAGAGGCACACCGCGTAAATTAGGTGCGAAGGGTGAGGAACAGAACAAGGTTGTATACCGCCTTATCGATCCTGAACAATATATTGACCAGCATGTATTGGTTGTCGGTGGTGGTGATAGTGCATTGGAAGCTGCTGTAAGTATTGCTGAACAACCGAATACCACCGTAACGTTATCGTATCGAAGCCCAAGTTTTTCTCGAGCAAAAGAAAAAAATCGTCAGAAGGTACGGACTTTAGAGGACCAGAATCGCTTACAAGTTTTACTTGAATCGACCATTGATACTATCGGTGAACATGATGTCATAATCAAGTGTAAAGAAAATAATGTCACCATTGATAATCAAGCCGTTATTATATGTGCCGGCGGTATATTACCAACAGGATTTCTCAAAGAAATAGGTATCAGCGTAGAAACAAAGCATGGCACAGCCTGACCTTATCATTTACTTTTGAGCTCATACCACCTAATGAAAAAATCCATAATTATAATTATTCTGTGCCAGCTGTTAACGTTTACTGTTTATGCTGAACAGCAAAATGAAGCTGTTTTTAAAGAAGTAAAGCAGGCGGTAAGAGAGCGTGATTATCAACATGCTATTGCTTTATTAGAGCCTATTGCTAATAAAGGAGACTCGCAAGCACAGTATGAACTAGCGGCATTTTACCGAAATGGTAGGGGGATTAAGCGAGATGATAAAAAGGCATTTAGTTTATTTGAACAAGCAGCCAAAGCCGAACATGTCAAAGCACAATATAACCTAGGAATGATGTATGAGAGAGGCTGGGGTATTGATAAAGATAGACAACTGGCAACACAGTGGTTTGCTAAAGCCGCTAGTAGTGGCCATAAACTTGCACAGAAGAAGTTAGGAACTAGTCTTGCTGAATCACTATCGACTGATGGTCGTTCTGAGTCAGACTCTGTACAGAATTTTTTTCGGCATAACGTAAATAAAAATGATGTTGATTTAACTTCAGTAGCACTTACCAAAGGTGCAAAAATTGATCATCAAGATGGTTTCGGAAAAACGGCCTTGATGGATGCCAGTGAGCGAGGGCTATCTGATATGACTACGTGGTTGTTATCAAAAGGTGCAAATACTGATATTAAAGATCAGTATGGTGAAAATGCATTGTTGATAGCTATAAAGAATGAGCAAAATAATGTCGTACCGATTTTATTAAAGCAGGGTTCTAGCGTAAACGTAACCGATAAGCAGGGTAATGCCCCGTTACATATTGCAGCAGCACTAAAAGAGTTAGTTATTTTGCAACAAGTGTTGGCCTATAAGCCAGAAATTAACCTACGAAATAGTAAAGGCAGAACGGCACTTGATATAGCACAAGGCCGAAAATCAGTACAAAATAGCCAATTACTTAAGCAGCATAATGCAACACAAACAAAATATAAACCACGTGATAAATCGGTGCCTTTGTCGGTGCTTAAATCAACTGGAAATGAGCAAGATCTCTTTAAAGGCTGGTCACCGCTAATGATTGCTGCAGAACATGGAGAAACCGTTTCTGTTAGAAAGTTATTGGCTGCAGGTTCTGAGTTAAATGTGCAAAATAAACAGGGTAACACTGCACTATTATTGGCTATTGCTAGGGGACATAAAGATATTATTAATGATTTGTTGAAAGCAGGAGCCAATATTGGCCTGCAAAATAAACAAAGGGAAACTGCATTAATACTGGCAGCGAAGAATGGCGATACAGCAACGGTAAGTCAACTTGTTCAACGAAAAGCATCGGTTAATGTTCAAGATAAAACGGGTAATAGCCCTATATTTTGGGCAATGATCAATGCACATTGGCCAGTTGTTGGTGTGCTATTAAAACATAATGCTGAACTCAACCTTCAAAATAACAAGCAACAAACCTTGTTAATGTTGAGTGTTAAACAGCGATCACAGAAATTGATGAAGTTGTTATTATCCAAAAAAGTGCAGGTAAATAGCATTGATAACAAAAATCACTCTGTGCTTTGGTATGTTGTTGAAGCATCATGGTATTCTGGCGCTGAATTATTATTAAATAGTGGTGCTAAGGTAGATTTATCAGATAAATCAGGTTTCACAGCTTTAGCTCGAGCGGCTTATCATGGCAATAGCAAATTACTAGGATTACTTCTTAAAAAAGGTGCTAATACAAATATTGTAATAGACAATGGTAATACACCACTTATGCTGGCAGTTCTATCGGAGTGCAATCAATGTATTAAACAATTGTTGGCAAAAAAAGTATTAGTAGATCGTCAGAACGGCAATGGTGATACAGCTTTGATATTTGCTGTTAGAAAGCAGAATATGGTTATTACAAAACAGTTGCTTAATAAAGGCGCTAATACATTACTACGCAACTATCAAAAGCAAAATGCTACTATTTTGGCAGAAGCATCAGCCAATGCAGAACTGATTAAATTGGTTGATGAATTTAGTGTAGGAAAAGTTTGGTTAAAGAAAGTTTTAGAGTAATTTTCCTGAGTCTAGCTCAGTTAATTAAATTGATAAGCTAAAGAAAAACCACCACCAAGATCAGGCGTATTATCACTGAGTCCTTGGATTAGATAACCTTGTATTTTCCAGTTCTGATCTAGCTTATAGCTAAGATAAGCTGAAAGTTGCCGAGTATAAGGCCGAGTGCTTGCTGTTGCTTCTTTAAGGTAGAGATTAATCCCTGTGCTTGTTTTTGGTGAGATTTTATATCCTAGTCCAACTGAACCAAAGAAAACATCATCTAACTCCGTTGTGGAAGGCTGTCCATAAAATCTTCTACCCAAGGTTGCGTAGGGTGTAAATTTCCCCATTAGTTTGTACAAGCCTAAAGATAATGAATAATCATTTTTCCCCGTACCAAGACTTTTGTCTTCATCAGCAGTTCCAAATTTTATTTTGCCATCTATATTGAGTAATATTTTTGATTTAGGTAGATAAAAAAGTCGGTAGCCAGTTGTAAATACAATATCTCCAAGTCCATCGTTAGTACCAATCACAGTGGTACTTGATTGTGTTACTTGACCAATATCACGAATAACATTTTGAGGTCCCTTTATTCTTAAATAGGGAACTGTCAGCTTTAGATACCATTTATCTGTTTTGTATTTTAGTGATAGTGGTGCGTAGTAGATTTCTGTAGTGTCGGAGCTGCCATAATCACCTGATGTAAATGTGGTGCCTGCAGAAAGCGTATATTTCCCTTTACTGCTATCTGCATAGCTAGCTTGTGAAAATACGATCAAGATGAAGATTGATAAATATGATTTTGGCAATTTTTTATCCCTGAAATAACAGCTTTGAACGTTATATTAACTTAATTAGTCGTCATGATCTTCAAATTCTGGCAACTCAGGCGCTTCGTACTCTGGTACTTCAGGAGCTTCGTACTCTGGTACTTCAGGCGCTTCGTACTCTGGTACTTCCGGTGCCTCATATTCAGGTGCTTCAGGCGCCTCATATTCAGGTGCTTCCGGTGCCTCATATTCAGGTGCTTCAGGCGCCTCATATTCAGGTGCTTCAGGTGCCTCATATTCAGGTGCTTCAGGTGCCTCATATTCATGAGATTCATGTTCTTCATGCTCACCTTGTTCTGGAGCTTCAAACTCATGAATCTCAGGAGATTTGTCCTCGTGCTCCTCATGCTCAACTTTCTCAATATCATCAAGGTGATGATCATCTTCTCTTTCTACTGATTCAGACTTATGTTGTTCATGCTCGTCTTCTTGATGCTTGTCCTGATCGTGAGTATCTTCATTTTCATGTTCTTGTGGCTCATGAAAGTCAGCATTATCAATATTAGGCATATCGACCAATAGATGATCTAGGATGATTACATTATTTTCACCAAGTTGCCCTGTTACGATTACCCTCTGATGATCTGCAATTTTATCTGTGTCACCTTGTAACGAGCTTGGCACATCAATAACTCTGCCAGAAATTTCCAAGGTATTAGCCATTTTATTAATATAACCTTCAATGCTGACTAACCCACCAATATTTGTTGTTAACTCATTTTCTTTAGCTAAAGAAATATTCTTGGGTATTAATTCATCACCGTTAAACACACCAGTCGCCCGCACTTCTTGGCCTAGACTAATGCCTTGCGGGGCGGCTGAATTGACAGTTAAACCTTGAATCTTAAAGGTCGTAGCAGAAATTTCTGAGATAGGGCCTCGAATTGATACTATTGGACTTGGCGAAATTTCATCAATTCGCGAAGCGACAATATTACCCTGATGATTACGTAGTCCACTCACTTCAATATAGTCACCAATTTGAATACCGCTATTGGCATTAATACGGTCTGAATTAACAGGTAACTGTATTGATTGACCAAGCATTTCTATCTCATTGTTTGCAATATTGATAGATGATACGGGGCCGATAGCAGTATGTAGAATATGCATTTCTTTAGCTGTTACTTCATTGCCACTGCCAGATACGCTCACGGCAACAACCTGACCAATAGCAAATGAATTGTCAGTTTTAACGAATTGGTCATCACGTTGCAGAGGGGTATCTGAGGTGTAATGGATTTCTATGCCGTTGACGCAAATGCTGCCAAACCCAGTGATTGTACCGATAACAACGCCAGTGTGTTGTATTGGCGTACCTGTTCCACCAATGCCACTACCATTAAAGACAATAGAATTATTGTTTGTACGAATCTGTTTTTGTATCGGCTTACCTGTGCCACCAATTCCACTTCCACTATCTCGTGCGACATCACCTGTGCCGCCAATACCACTGCCATGCATAGGATAACCTGTACCACCAATCCCACTGCCATTAGAGATATCGCAGATGCCAGCAACTGCAATATTATTAAATGTTAGACATAAGAGGCTAAGTACGATTAGTACCGTTTTAGACAAGAGATTGTTGTGATACCGACTAGTCATTAGCATCATTTCCAGAAGATTGTTCTGTTTCATCGAAGAAATAAATACCGAAGCGCATTCGTGAATTATTTTCCTCGCTAGAATCTTTATCTGCAGACTGAAGTTCGATAGCGTGACGATTCAATTTTCTTAGTAAACGCATGCCACTTTTTTCAGCTATAGCTCGCAAGTCATTAATTGATTCTTGACTTAATTGATCATAAAAAACAGCGCGTTCAAGAAAAGGCGGCTGTTCTCCGAGCATATTATGAGCACCGGCAGCAATATGATCATGAATATTTTCACCGAAGAACCATGCTTTTTCGTCATAACCCTGTTCAGGCACAAAAGCACTAGTATTAAGGCAAATTCGATCTTGTTCATCGATAGACACAATGCCTAGACTCAGCCACTCATCAAGTACTGCTCTAGAACGAATATCTTTATTGACTGAAATAACTAGGGCCTCGAATGATTGCTCACCACCGTGTTTAATTAAGCGTGGCAGAGGGAGAGGTTTTTTCTTATCGTCTAAATAGATTTTAGAACCAATCCAACGTGCTGCTAACTGTGCACCGAGTGATACGGATTCAGGGGCTTGATTATCAGATTCAGTATTTCGAAGCCTTTTAACATCTTTACGGTGTATGCCGGTTAGGAAGTTAATGCGACTGTCAGTTTGCTCTTTATTTTGAAGTTTAAAATCATTTTCAGCTACTTCAACAAATACTTCTTTTAATAGTTCAGCTAAAAATGGAAAAGTAATCCCACTTTTTAGCAAAAGCTTAACCAATGGGCGAAGCTGCCAACGCAGTGCTTTAACTAATGATTTTTTCGGTTGAGCTGATTCAGTTGACAATACTGTGGCCTACTTATCAAAAATACGTGGTAAATTTTACCACATATATATGGATTTAGTGTATATTTATCCACCTAGTATATAGACAACCATGCCATATATGTGCAGGAGATTCATCTTTTTCATGATGCTTGAAGCGAAAAAATTAACTTGTTCTAGAGGCTATAGAGATTTGTTTAAGGATCTAAGCTTTGATTTGAAATCAGGTCAGCTTCTGCTTGTTGAAGGTGAAAATGGCAGTGGTAAGAGTACCCTTTTAAAAATATTGTCGGGACTGCGCCAACCTGATAATGGAAAAATGTATTGGAATGGTGATGAAGTAACCTTTGCATCGACAAATTATTCTAAGCAAATTGTATGGCTAAGTCATCGTAATGGCGTTAATGCTTCATTAACGGCAAAAGAAAATATACAAGTCACAGCAAGTCTAAGTAAGTCGAAATTAACAGACATAAATTCAATTTTAGAACGTGTTGGTTTAAAGCCTTATGCGAATACACCTGTTAGGAAATTTTCAGCCGGAATGAAAAGAAGGTTAGCACTGTCGCGATTGTTGGTTAATAAGTCGAAGTTGTGGATTTTAGATGAGCCACAAAGTGCGCTCGATAAAATCGGCATAGCGTTGTTAGAAGGATTAATTGAACAGCATGTAGCAAATGATGGAATGGTAGTTATGTCGTCACATCATGATGTTTTAGTTAAAAACGTACCTATTACAACATTGGTTCTTTAAGCGTAATGATGAATTTTATTCTAATACGTAGAGAGTTTTTGATTGCCTTTAGAAATAGGCATGAAGCGCTTAACCCACTGCTATTTTTTGTCTTAGTATGTTTATTATTTCCACTTGCCGTAGGGCCATCGTCAAAATTATTAAGCGATATATCTGCTGGCATAATTTGGACTGCAGTTTTGTTGGCTACCTTAATGTCTTTAACCAATATATTCAGAGCTGAATATGAAGATGGCACACTTGAATTGATGGTGTTGGCAAGTCATCCATTAGTGGTATTAGTCATTATTAAACTGTTGGCACATTGGGCGATAAATATTTTGCCATTAATCGTGCTTTCTCCGATTATTGCTTCTGCATTAGGCATGACTCTTACTGTTCAGGGCACCTTATTACTCACATTACTTTTGGGTACACCTGCACTTATATTAATAGGTGCAATTGTCGCCACGCTAACATTGGTTATTCCCCAGAATGGAATGTTATTAGCATTACTGGTTTTGCCTCTATACGTACCAATTTTAATTTTTGGTACGAGTGCCGTTGATGCTACAGCATCAAGCCTGTCTGCTGCGGGGCCTATTTATTTAATGGCTGCGATATTAGTTTTGAGTTTGACTCTATCTCCTCTTGCAATTGTTTCTGCTTTAAAAACAGGGGTTTCACAATGATGAAATGGTTACACACGATGGCATCATCGGCCTGGTTTTATCGGTTTTCAGGAATACTGATTCCATGGTTAATAGCTATCTTCGCGGTGCTATTTTTATATGGCTTATATGGTGGGTTGGTAACGGCTCCTGCAGATTATCAACAAGGTGATGCTTTTCGTATTATCTATATTCATGTACCGGCTGCGTGGATGTCATTATTTGTCTATGTAGTGATGGCAATATATGGCTTTATTGCATTAGTTTGGCGGATAAAACTAGCTGAGGTTTTACTTATCAGTAGCGCTCCTATTGGAGCGGCTTTTACAATATTAGCGTTAGTTACCGGCTCGCTATGGGGAAAACCTATGTGGGGCACATGGTGGAGTTGGGACGCACGACTTACATCTGAACTTTTGCTGTTGTTTTTATACTTAGGTGTGATTGGTTTATATGCCGCCATGGAAGACAAGAGAATGGCATCTAAAGCTGTTTCTATTTTGGCTTTAGTTGGTGTGGTCAATATACCGATTATTCATTACTCGGTGAAATGGTGGAACACTTTGCATCAAGGCTCAACAGTTACCGTTACTGATAAACCCAACATGCATATTGACATGTTGATTCCATTACTGGTTATGGCAACGGCTTTTAAAGTTTACTACGCCATTTCTCTGCTGATACGAGCACGTGCGGAGCTAGTTGAGAGAGAGCCTAATAGCAAATGGGTGAAACAGATTATGGAGGAAAATAATCATGACTGAATTTTTATATATGGGCGGTTATGCCTTCAATGTGTGGATGTCTTACGCTTTGGCATTGTTAGTGTTAAGCGTGAATATTGTTAGCCCCAGTTTAAGACACAAAAGAAATTTACTGAAAGCCAGCGATATTCAACAATTTAATGAGACTAAATCTGATGACACCTAGACGTAAAAAAAGATTGATAATTGTTGTTTTTATGCTGGTAGGTTTAAGCGTGACTACAGCCTTAGTATTAATGGCATTTAATGAAAATATGATGTTCTTTTATTCTCCCACCGAGGTAAATGCTGGCAAGGCCCCCATTAATCATGATTTTCGCTTAGGTGGTTTGGTGGTTGAAGGCAGTGTGAGAAGAGAGCCTAATAGTCTAACTGTTATGTTTGACCTTACTGATAACGCTGAAACGATCACGGTTAGTTATGACGGTATTCTTCCTGATTTATTTAGAGAAGGCCAAGGTATTATTGCTAGAGGCCAACTTAATGAAAACGGTGTGATTAATGCCTCTGAAGTATTAGCAAAACATGATGAAAACTATATGCCACCAGAAGTGAGTGATGCTTTAGAGAAAAGTGCAGGTGCAGACAAATGATCCCTGAAATAGGCCATGCAGCACTTATTATCGCCTTTACTTTGGCGGTATTTCAAGCATTGTTACCTTTAGTAGGAGCACAGTTAGGTAATGGTCGTTGGATAAACCTGGCAACACCGTTAGCACGCGGTCAATGGTTATTTATTGCTATTTCTTATGCCTGTTTAACGTATTCGTTTTTGGTTAATGATTTCTCTGTTCGTTATGTCGCCTCGACATCAAATACACAGTTGCCTTTATTGTATAAAATTTCAGGGGTATGGGGAGCGCATGAAGGCTCTTTATTGCTTTGGGCTTTGTTGTTGTCATCATGGACATTTGTTGTAAGTATTTTTAGCAAAAGTATTCCAAAGATAATGTTGGCTCGAGTGCTTAGCGTTATGGGAATGGTCAGTGTTGGATTTATTTCATTTATGCTGTTCACCTCCAATCCATTTGTACGATTATTTCCAGCGCCAGTTGATGGCCGTAGCCTTAATCCTCTGTTACAAGATCCTGGTTTAGCGATACACCCACCAATGCTTTATATGGGTTATGTTGGTTTTTCTGTTGCATTTGCATTTGCAATAGCGGCCATGATTGATGGTAAGTTGGATGCCGCTTGGGCTCGATGGGTTCGACCATGGACTAATATTGCCTGGGTATTTATGACGCTAGGTATTGCTCTTGGTAGTTGGTGGGCCTATTACGAATTAGGTTGGGGCGGATGGTGGTTCTGGGATCCTGTAGAAAATGCTTCACTAATGCCTTGGTTAGTAGGCACGGCTTTAATTCATTCTCTTGCGGTTACTGAGAAACGAGCAGCCTTTAAATCATGGACGGTATTATTAGCAATATTTGCTTTCTCATTGAGTTTATTGGGCACATTCTTAGTTCGTTCAGGAGTATTAACCTCGGTACATGCTTTTGCAACAGACCCAGCGCGCGGAGTTTTTATACTAGTATTTCTCATTATCGTAGTAGGTGGTTCATTAGTACTATATGCATGGCGGGCACCAGCATTGCGATCGGTTGGGCAGTTTTCGGTGGTCTCTCGAGAAACAGGCTTATTGCTGAATAATGTCGTTCTAGTGACGATGGCTGGCACGGTGCTATTAGGCACACTTTATCCTCTAGTACTTGATGCCTTTGGTGTAGGTAAAATTTCTGTGGGCCCTCCGTACTTCAATCAAGTAATGCTTTGGTTGGCGATACCACTCTATTTGGCTATGGGATTAGGTTTCTTTCTTCGTTGGAAAAAAGATTCAGTCGCGAGAATACAATCTAAGATTGTTGTGCCGTTTGCAATAGTACTTGTTTTTGCCGTGTTATTACCGCTGTTATTTGCACCAGAACAACAAGGCTTAACTTTTATTGGTTTGATACTTGCCAGCTGGGTAGCATTAGCAGCACTATTGTGGATTCTTAATTCTAAGATCTCTCCTTTCAAATTACCTGCTTCTACTTGGGGAGCAGTAATTGCTCATATTGGCATGGCAGTAACGGTAACAGGGATCACCTTAACCTCAGTTTATAGCCACGAAAAAGATGTACGCCTTGCGCCTGGCGAATCGTATCAAGTAGGGGATTACCAGTTTAGATTGATTGGTGTGAAAGAAATTCGTCGAGATAACTATATTGCTTATCAAGGGATTGTCGAAGCTAGTCAGGATGGTCAGCATGTCGCATTAATGCATCCTGAAAAACGTACTTATGGTCAATCTTCAATGCCAATGACTGAGGCTGCAATCGATGCGGGACTATTTAGAGACTTATTTGTAGCTCTGGGTGAACCACTAGGTCAAGGTAGCTGGAGTTTGCGAATTTACCATAAACCTTTTGTTCGCTGGATATGGATGGGCGCATTAATAATGGCTTTTGGTGGTTTGTTAGCTGCTGCTGATAAACGCTACCGTCGCTTGAGAAAAACAAAAGTGAAGGTAGCATAATGCTGAAAAATAGTATTCCACTAGTGATGTTTGGCCTATTAATTATTCTGCTGGGTGTGGGCTTGAGCTTAGATCCACGAGAAGTACCTTCACCTTATATCGGGAAGCCTGCACCAAGTTTTGATTTACCTAAACTGTATCAGAACGCTAGCAATATCCGCCCCGAAGATATGCAAGGCAAAGTTTGGTTACTCAATGTATGGGCATCATGGTGTGGCGCTTGTCGGGCTGAACATCAGGTAATTAATCGCTTGGTAAAGAATCATCAAATTGAAATTGTCGGTTTGAATTACAAAGATGGCAGTGAGCAAGCGAAACAATGGCTTGATGATTATGGTAATCCATACGCTGTTATTGCCGTTGATTATGATGGGCGAACGGGCATTGATTGGGGCGTATATGGTGTACCTGAAACATTTGTTGTCGATAAGAAAGGCATTATTCGTTATAAAAATATCGGGCCAGTAACGCAACAGATTATTGATGAAACGATTATGCCGTTGATTACACTGCTTCAGCAGGAGTCAGTTTCATGAAAAAATGGATATTACTATTAGTAATGATGTTTTCAATGCCAACACAGGCAGCAATCGAAATTTATCAATTTGAAAATCCAGCTCATGAAGAACTGTATAAGCAGATGATAGATGAGCTACGCTGTCTAGTCTGCCAGAATCAAAATTTATCTGCATCAAATGCCGCATTAGCTCAAGACTTACGGCAGCAAACCTATGAAATGATTTTAAGAGGGCAATCCCATGATGAAATCGTGGCGTATATGACTCAGCGTTACGGTGACTTTGTGCTCTATAGACCGCCCTTTAAATTGATGACTGCTCTGTTATGGCTGGGACCACTTCTTTTATTATTTATAAGCATATGGGTATTGATTACTACGCTAAAAAAAGAAAAAGGTGAGGCTGGAAAACCGCTTAGTGATGAGCAGCATGCACATATTAAACAGTTATTAGAGAATGGAGAAACATAATGCTTTGGATTGCAATCGCCGTGATGATTATCATCGCACTCGCTATTGTTGTGTTGCCGTTATTGCGAACAGCTAAATCTCAACTTGAGGATCGATATCAACAAAATATCCAAATTGCTCAAGAGCAACTTAAAAAACTTAAAGATGAACAGCGACAAGGGCTGATTTCGGAGGAGGAGTATAAAATGGCACAAGATGACTTAGAGAAAATTCTTCACAACGATCTAGACAATCAAAGCACTGAAGCGGTGCTGAACAATAAGCCAGCATACAAAACAAGTCTAGCACTAGTTGTGTCGATTACAGCAATTGTTGTTGCGCTTTATTTTTCATTGGGCAGCCCAGGCATGGTTGATAAACCAGTGGCAAGCACCGAACCTGTACAAATGACAACTGCCCCAAATACAAATACCGACACAAGTGGACAAGTTTCGGATGTACGATCTATGTTTGACAAGCTAAAGCAACGTCTTGATAACAATCCTGATGATGGGCAAGGCTGGAAAATGATGGGTTTGACCTATATGCATTTTGAACAATTTAATGAAGCGGTAGATGCCTATACTAAAGCTGTAGCTTTATTACCAGATGACAGCGATGCAGTAAAAGGTCTCAATCTAGCTAAAAAAGCTCAAGCGGGTGCAAGTGAAGTTACTAGCTCAACGGCTGCTAATATTATTGAAAAGAAAATGGTTGCACCCAATGGACAGACAATAGATGTAGGTGCAATGGTGATGAGATTAAAGGCCAAGCTTGATGCAAATCCTGATAACCCTCAAGGTTGGATGATGTTGGGTAGATCATATTCAACACTAGGGTTACATAATGATGCTGTTATTGCATATCAAAATGCGGTGAAATTAATGCCTAATGACCCTACAGTGCAGGCTGATCTCAAAGCTGCACAAGAAGCGGTCAAGATGGTGCAAAATTAGAGGTGGTATGAATTTTTGATGTAGCTGCCGATATGAGGTGTAGTTGCTTGCCAGTGGACCTACTAGAATTAATAAAAAGAAAAGGATAATACTATGTCTCAACGAATTTATATCTTACTATTCCAATCACTCCTATTGGTTTCAATAACGGGTTGTGCAGTCTCTCCTACATATATTAATGATGCTAACTTATCCGAAGGTGGAACGGATAGCGCGCACCTAAATCCTGTTCATTATAAGATGCAAGAAAGCTTTAGAACCACACCTCCACAATGTATTGCTATTTTGCCATTAATACATCATTCAGAAAAACCCCCTAATAGCAAAAACCCACAATTAACAGAAGAGAGATTAGAGCAATTGCGTTGGAGCCTTTATTCTCAACTTGCCCCATATTCATTCCGTGATGTTGAATTAGCCAATGTGAATAAAGCATTAAAATCTGTTGGAAATGCAACAAATTATGCTGAAATTGGCAAAACTATGGACTGTGATGCATTGTTGTTGAGTGAAGTTACTGATTATCAATCAGGATTTTTTGGAGTATATTCTCAAAACTCTATTGGTATTAAGATGAAGCTAATTAGATCTGAAAATGAAGAAGTATTATGGGAAGGTAGTCATGTTGCTAAAAGTCATGGTGGGAGTATTCCTCTTTCACCAATTGGCTTGGTAGAAGGTCTTTATTCTGCTAAAGAGAATATGAGTGATGAACAACTAGTGCGTGTAAAAGACGATGTATTTAGACGATTATTATCAACATGGGATGTTGATGATGAATTAATTGATGCAGCTATTCAGGTAGTGGAGTCAGAAACAGAGAACGTACAGCAAAATAAAGAGCAATTGTTACTATCTTATGTTTCAGTGCATAGCTTGTGGTTGCGCTCTGGGCCCGGTAGAAAATTTTCACGAAAAGGTGTATTAAAACAAAAAGATCAATTAGAGGTTTTAGATAATACATATTCTCCTTGGGTTCAAGTCAAAGCTGCAAGCGGCCAATTAGGGTATGTTAATAGTAAATATATTAATTCATTTTAAAATACTGCCTTAAATAAATACTCGATTCTCGCTTTTTAGTTTGGTATTATCTCTGTCTTGATTTAGTGCATGGCTCAACAATTAAGTGACCAATCCTCAAACACTTAAATTTATGCAAAATCAATGTGTCGGGGCATGGCGCAGCCTGGTAGCGCACTTGTCTGGGGGACAAGGGGTCGCAAGTTCGAATCTTGCTGTTCCGACCAATTAACATCATCATCCCATTTGCGAGATTAGAATGAAAAATATACGCGTCATATTTGTTACGGTTGTTCCAGAATACGATACGCCGGGACACTTATAATCGTTTATTGGTCATTTTAATGAAGATTTTATAGGCCTTTCTGGAACGCAAGAGCAAATAGATTACATCGTGTCACTTTATCAGGCGCACGACAATAAGCTTTCATCTGCGACAGTACTCACAGATTACGTAAGAAGAGTCAATCCAAAAGAAAGTGTGGACACGTCAGAAGACAAGACTTCTCTCTACAGCCATACTGTTACGCTGTATCTGATAGATAAAGATAGTTTTACGCGAAGTTTAGAATATACAGGTACGCCCAAAGATGAATTTTCTAGCAAAATACGGACACTGATAGATGAATAATGGATTCAAAAAGAGTGTTATTGTTTTATTAGTATTATTGTCTTGGATAACGAGTACTTATGCTGAGAGTGGTCCTGATATCCAGTTTGAAAACTTTTGGGTAGTGCCGCCGCCAAGTGTAGCGAGAAGCACGGCGGGCTATGGTATTATCAAAAATACGGGTGATGAAGCTGACACGCTGATTAGAGTGTGTAGCGACGCCGCAAATGTAATGCTCCATCAAACAAAAATAGTATCAGGCATGGCAAAAATGGTACATATGACAAATACCGTTATTGAGCCGAACTCTGAGCTAGTATTAGAGCCTATGTCATTCCATTTAATGTTTATGGGCATGTCAGAGGTGATGTTTGAAGAGGGTGCTGAAATAACGGTGTTATTCGAATTTGAGAAGTCTGGAGAATTAGAAGTT
>JBJPGB010000039.1:0-10247 GCA_048595405.1 Methylophagaceae bacterium | reverse complement strand
TAGCATTCATTAAAACAGAAGAAGGATAAGCGGCTTTGCCACCTGGAACGTAGAGTCCTACTTTATCCAATGCTGTTATTTTTTGCCCCAGTATCGTGCCGTCATCTTCAGTATATTGCCAGGATTGTAATTTCTGTTCTTCCGCATAGGCTCTTATGCGGTTGGCAGCTGTTTGTAAAGCACTGGATTTTTCTGCAGACAATTCATCCCAGGCTTGCTTTAAAGTAGCGAAGGGATATTCAAAATCCGCTGCTTTTTTGAAATGGGTCTGGTCAAATTGATTGGTATATTCTAATACGGCCTTGTCGCCCTCTTTTCTTACTTTTGCAATAATATCTAACACTTGCTGTTGAACTTCAATATTGTCTGATTCATCCCAGTTGAGTAAGGTTTTTAATTGTTCGTTGAAATGTAGTTCAGAACGGTCAAGTCGAGTGATTTTTATAGCAGTCATAAGCGTTTTACTGGCGTTTGGCTAAGGTTTTTTCAAATTGATCTAATAGAGTCTGGATGACCTGGTGCTTCATTTTCATTGAGGCTTTGTTGACCACCAGGCGAGAACTAATATGGGTAATTAATTCTTTTGCTTCAAGACCATTGGCTTTCAGTGTGTTGCCAGTATCAACAACATCGACGATGCAATCAGCCAAACCGACCAGAGGTGCTAATTCCATTGCTCCATAGAGTTTGATGATTTCGGCCTGAACACCTATATCTGCAAAATAACGCTGGGCTGTCTTTACATATTTGGTCGCAACTCTGATTCTGCCCTTTATTTCAGGCGCATTAACAGGTGTAGCGGTCATTAATCTGCATTTTGCAATGCCCAGGTCCAGAGGTTCATATAAGCTTTCAGCGCCATGCTCCAATAACACATCTTTTCCGGCAATACCCATATCGGCAGCACCATATTCAACAAAGGTCGGTACGTCGGTTGCTCTGATAATAACCAGTTGAACATCATCTTTTGTAGTACGCAAAATTAGTTTACGACTTTTTTTAGGATCATCAATCGGTACGATGCCGGCTTCTTCTAATAAGGGAAGTGCATCGTCGTAGATACGGCCTTTTGATACAGCAATTGTAAGCATAACAGTATTACCTTGGAATTCGACGAATCGTTGCGCCGAGTTGTGCCAGTTTTTCTTCAATATGATCGTAGCCTCGATCAATATGATAGATGCGATCGACCAATGTGTCACCGATGGCGACCAGACCCGCTAATACCAGGCTGGCGGAAGCGCGAAGATCGGTTGCCATGACAGGAGCAGCCGTTAATTGATTAGTCCCCTTACAGATTGCAGTATTAGATTCCAGTTGAATGTCGGCGCCCATTCGCTGCATTTCCTGAACGTGCATAAAGCGGTTTTCAAACACTGTTTCGGTAATGACTCCAACGCCTTCTGCGACGCTATTCATTGCCGTAAATTGAGCTTGCATGTCGGTAGGGAAAGCGGGATAAGGAGCTGTGCGGATGTTGACAGCTTTGGGTTGTTTACCCTGCATGTCTAGTTCTATCCAGTTTTCTCCAGTGGTAATTTCAGCCCCTGCTTCTTTTAATTTGTCCAGTACTGCATCCAGTGTGTCGGGTCGTGTGTCTTTGAGTTTGACTTTGCCGCGCGTGATAGCCGCTGCTACTAAGTAAGTGCCGGTTTCAATCCGGTCTGGAAGAATATTATAATGAATGTTTTTTGCATCCAGTTTTTGCTCACCTTCAATAGTGAGAATATCAGTATCTATTCCTGTTATTTTAGCGCCCATTGCATTTAGAAAGTGTGCAAGGTCTGATACTTCGGGTTCTTTAGCTGCATTTTCTATAATAGTAGTTCCATCAGCTAATACAGCAGCCATCAACAGGTTTTCTGTCACGGTAACGGTTACTTTTTCTAATACCAGTTTACAGCCTTTCAATCGACTGGCTTTGGCATGGATGTAGCCAGATTCAATTTGAATATTTGCCCCCATTTTTATCAGCGCATCAAGATGAATGTCGACAGGACGAGTACCTATGGCACAGCCTCCAGGAAATGAAACATGGGCTTCACCAAAACGGCTTAGCAAAGGCCCAAGAACCAGGATTGATGCACGCATGGTTTTAACTAAATCATAGGGTGCTTCTGTTTCGGTGAGAGTAGATGGGTCAATCACCACTCCTGACTTTTCATCCACCGTCAAAGACACGCCCATTCGACCCAGCAACTCCAAAGTGGTCGTAATATCATGCAAATGAGGAACATTACCAATACGTACCGGCGTATCAGCTAACAATGCACCCATTAAAATAGGTAATGCAGCATTTTTAGCACCTGATATACGGATCTCTCCATCAAGAACAGTGCCGCCATTGATAATTAATTTATCCATGTTATCCAGATTAGTTTTGCGCTTGAACTCTAACTCGGCGCAGTTGTTTTTAAAGACAGTGCATGTAATGCACCTTCGAAGCTATCTCCTAATGAGGCATAAACCATTCGATGTTGTTGAATGCGTGTTTTTCCTTCAAATGAAGGGCTCACAACACTTGCATCAAAATGTTGGCCGTCATCACCTAACACTTTAACCGTAGCATCCGGCAAACCGGTCTCAATTAGTTTTTTAATCTCTGAAGCTTCCATCATTGTTCAGTCGTTGCCTATCTATATTTATTGTAAAGGTAATATTTCATCCAAGCCGCTAGCACCTGCTATTGCTAACATCTGCTCAGGAATATTATGAAAGACAATTTCTTTACTCTCTTTATCAGCTGATCGCATCCATTCAATTAACAGAGCTAATCCAGCACTATCACTACGCGTTACTTCGGCCAAATCGATATCAATAGACGTTACATTTTCAAGCAAAGACGCCATTTCTACTAGGACATTATTCACGGTAGTAAAAGACAATTCTCCACCAACTCTAATACATTGAGACTCGCGATCAAGATTTAAAGTATAGCCTTGGCTCATGTCTTCGCTTTTTCATTTCGGCTTGCCAATCTTTCGATTAACTTGTCCATTCCATCAATGCGGATTTCTTTTGCATATGCTGAACGATAATTCGTTACCAAGCTAATGCCATCAATTTTAACATCGTAAACTTTCCATGACTCTTCTTTGTTTAAATACATAGCCAACGTCATCGGAATAGAGGGGCCACCTGATTGTAAAATTTCCATATGCACTTTGACTTTCTTTTTAGCCACATCATCATGAAAAGGTAACATCTCAATCGTCTCATCAGAATATTCCAACATCGCTGTTGAATATGTTCTGATAATTAACCAGCGAAACTCTTCAGTAAAATTTTCCCGCTGTTCTACTGTCGCTTTACGCCAGTTTTTTCCGAGCGCTAGTTTCGACATTTTATTAAAGTCGAAATTTGGAATTAAAATATCTTGGACCAAACCATAAATAAGACTTGAGTCTTCTTCCAATTGAGCTTTGTTATCTTTCAAAGATTGCAACATTCTATCCGTAGCATCTTTAATAATCACTTGAGGCTCTGCCATAGCATCATCTGCCTGAACCATTAGAGGCAACACCATGAAGATCATTGATATGGCAATGAACGCTTTATTTATTATTGTTCTCATTATTATTCCTCATCACCTTCTGACTTGCTAAATAGGAATTGTCCAATAAGTTGTTCCAATACAAGTGCCGGTTGGGTTAAGTCTATGACATCACCTTCTTGTAAAAATTCTTCTTCAGCTCCGGCCTCTAATCCAATATATTGCTCACCAAGTAAGCCTGCAGTAAAAATACTGGCTGAAGAATCTGTTGGAATATTGTCAAAATTTGAATATAAATTTAAGACAACTTGTGCATTATAGCTGTCTGAATTAAGACTAATATCAGCCACTCGCCCAACACGTACACCAGCCATGGTGACGGGAGACCGGACTTTCAACCCACCAATATTTTCAAATTCAGCAATGACTTGATATCCCGTTTCATCGGTAAACTCAGCCAAATTACTCACTTTCATCGCCAATACAAACAATGCGACGATCCCCGCGGCAACAAACATTCCAACAGTAATTTCTGTACTTTTATTTTGCATCATTTATTTACTCTCCAAACATCAGCGCAGTTAACACAAAGTCTAACCCTAAAATAGCAAACGCCGAATGCACAACCGTGCGTGTCGTTGCTCGTCCAACCCCTTCAGAAGTGGGGGTTGCATCATAACCTTCAAATAGTGCAATCCATGTGATGACAAAACCAAACACGATACTTTTAATAATACCGTTGACCACATCACCATACCAATCCGTCTTCACCTGCATTTGTGACCAAAAAGCACCATCATCTACACCTAGTAGACCATGACCTACTAGAAAACCACCATAAATCCCTATTGCACTAAATAAAGCAGCTAATAATGGCATCGAAATTACACCTGCCAAAAAACGAGGGGCGATAACACGTCGAATAGGATCAACTGCCATCATTTCCATCCCTGATAATTGCTCAGTACTCTTCATCAAACCAATTTCAGCCGTCAATGCTGAACCAGCACGTCCCGCAAATAACAAGGCACTCACTACCGGCCCAAGTTCTCGTACTAACGATAAGGAAACTAAAACACCTAATGATTCCTCAGCACCAAAATCAACCAACGTATTGTAGCCTTGCAGACCCAATACCATACCTACAAATAAGCCAGAAATAAGAATCAAGAAAACAGATAACACGCCCACCGAGAATAATTGCTGAATAACCAGTGAGAAACGTAAAAATAACCCAGGGATTCCAGCTAAGATCTGCAACAAAAACAAGTGGCCTCGGCCCAAGCGTTCAAAGGTACCAAGCCCCCAACGTCCAAGGCTACGAATTGCTTCAATCATACTGACATCTCCACATTGAACAAATCCTCAGCAAAATCATCGCCTGGATAGTGGAATGGCACTGGGCCATCAGGTAACCCTTGCATAAATTGTTGCGTCCATAGTGACGGTGACCGCTTAATTTGTACTGGCGAACCTTGCTCTATCACTTTACCTCCCGACAGCAGATAAATATGATCGGCAATTTCGGAAGCTTCTGCCACATCATGCGATACAACAATACTTGTTAAGCCCATTGCTTTATTCATCCGATGAATCAAATTAACCAATGTGCCCATTGATATTGGATCTTGGCCAGTAAACGGTTCATCGTACATAATCATCATCGGATCAAGTGTCACTGCTCTTGCCAATGCAACACGTCTTGCCATACCACCTGACAACTCGCTTGGCATTAAATCACGAGCACAACGTAAGCCAACCGCCTGTAATTTTAAGATCACCAAATCACGAATCATGCTTTCTGGTAAGCCGGTATGCTCTCGCAATGGGAACGCCACATTGTCAAATACCGAAATATCCGTCAACAATGCACCGCTTTGGAATAGCATGCCCATACGCTTACGCAATGCATACAGAGCGGAATGAGATAGCTTATGTACATCTTGGCCATCAACTTCAATTGTTCCTTGGTCTGGGCGCAATTGTCCGCCTATTAAGCGCAACAAAGTTGTCTTACCGGTTCCACTTGGCCCCATGATGGCGGTGATTTTTCCACGGTGAATATCAATGTTCACCCCTTCAAAAATCGCCCTATCGCCACGATAGAAGTGTAAATCCCTGATTTTTATCAGTGGCACTTTCGACTCCAGCTTAAGAATACATACAAAAAGGAGGTTAATTTTCAATAATATGGACTACTAAGTCAAATCTGCTTCTGGAAAACATTGCCCTATTCCACTATTATACAGCCACCAGTTTCTGGTTGTGGGAACTTCCAACACGATTTAACACTCTCAAATGGTGTAGGTTCTCAACTAACATTACCGATTTAACGGAGAAAAATGATGAAGAAGTTTTTACAACTAATTGCCGTAGCATTAATTGCACTGCCTATGATTACGTCAGCTCATGGGCCAACACGCCAACAAGTTCTTGAAAAAGTCACAATTAATGCCTCACCAGATAAAGTATGGGCAATGGTCAAAGATTTTGGCGGTTTACACAACTGGCATCCAGCCGTCGCCAGCACTGAATTAACAGGTGATACAACTCGTGTTTTGACTTTAGCATCAGAAGGTAGCCCAACCATTACGGAAGAATTAATTAAGTCTGATGATGAAAAAATGGCTCTGACTTACAAAATTACCGGTATGACAGTTGTTAAAACAATTACCTTCAACAGCAAAGATACTCCTTACTACACATTGCCTGTTTCAACATACAAAGCATGGTTAACAGTTAAAGAAGTTGAGGGTGGCAGTGAAGTACAGTGGAAAGCTAAATTCTACCGTTCATTTATGGATAACCCACCAGTACCAGAAGGTCAAAGTGATAAAGACGCTGCAAACACTATCAAAGGTGTTTTCACTGCAGGTCTAGAAAACCTGAAAACAATTATGGAAAAATAAATGTCAAAGCATCTTTGCTTAGCATTTTGGAAGGCGGCCTTGAAAAAGGTCGCCTTTTTTGTTGTCTTCAGTTTATTCATCACCGCATGTCAAACTGAACAAACATCACACTACGCCTATATCACCAACCAACTCAATGATGATATTAGTGTGGTTGATACCGCTACCCATGAAGTTATCAATACTATACCTGCTGGCAATCGACCGGTTGGAATCGCCGTCAGCCAAATAGGTAATAAAGCATTTATTAGTAACTCCGAAGGCCAAGACATTAGTATTCTAAATACCGATACCATGCGAATCACTGCTCAAATTGCCGTTGGTGGGAGCCCAGTTGGTATTGCTACTAACCATGATGGCTCTAAAGTGTATGTTGCTGACTGGTACCAGCATAAAATAAATGTCATTGATGGTCATCAAGCAAAAATAATCTCAACTATTCCCGTGGGAAAATCTCCTGCTGGCATGGTTGTCGACAATGACAATAATCTTCTCTATGTCGCTAATCGTGACGATAATACCGTGATGATTATTGATTCCAACTCTCAACAAATTTTACATACCATTGCTGTCGGTATCGCACCTTTTGGACTAGCCTTATCACCGGATGGCAATACTTTATATAGTGTTAATGTTCGTTCTAGTGATGTCAGTGTTATTGATATCAAGTTAGCTAAAGTAACTAGCACAATTAATGTCGGCGAATGGCCGTATTGTGCTGTGGTCAGCCCTGATGGCAAGCATGTGTATGTCACCAATCAAGATGACAATACAGTTTCTGTAATTGATACTGAAAACCCCTCCATCATTAGCACCATTGATGTTGGCGACTCTCCTGAAGGGATCGATATCACAACTGATGGCAAATTTGTTTATGTCGCCAACTGGGGCGATGGCACTGTTTCTATTATCAATGCCGATAATTATAAAGTCGAAAAAACACTTGAAACAGGCAAGGGTAGTCGTGCTTTTGGGCAATTTATCCAATAATGCCACGAGTCATCTTTCCCCCTATGTCTACGTTACAAATAGTCTCAAAATGCTCATTTACACTTGTAAACTGTGCTTTTCCCACTATTTTTGCCTTGTACTAAGAAAAAATATTTATCGTGGAAAATTCTTATTCTATTAGTAGCGATTCAAATGAACTGATTGAACCTGCCAAACGGTTAGCCATAAAATTAGACTTACCCTTCACATCTCTAAACCAAGACCAAATCCAACTTGTTATAACTGAACAGCATATTGAAATACGAGCTCCCAATCTTGGTAATGCTATTTTTATTGATTTTGTGGCAGGTAAAAATGCCCATCGTAGACAATTTGGTGGCGGTCGAGGTCAACCGTTAGCTAAAGCTATCGGTTTAAAAAAAGGTGCCACACCAACAATAATTGATGCTACCGCAGGTTTTGGTCGTGATGCTTTTGTATTGGCTAATTTAGGTTGTCAGATTACGTTGATAGAACGAAATCCTTTGATTGCAACATTACTTGAAGATGCACTTGATCGAGCCAAAGATGAGCACGATATCAGTGATGTAATAACTCGTATGGCAGTCATCAACGATGATGCCATTGAATATCTGAGTAATCTTGAAGTTCAACACCACCCTGATGTTGCTTATATAGACCCCATGTACCCTAGCCGAGATAAATCAGCGTTGGTTAAAAAAGATATGCGTCTATTACATCAACTAGCAGGCCCCGATACAAATAGCGAACAACTACTCACTATTGCACAAAAAACAGCCCTAAAAAGAGTGGTAGTAAAGCGCCCTAAATCCGCACCTTTTGTTGGTAATCAAAAACCCGATACCAGTATCGAAAGTAAAAATACCCGTTATGATATTTATCTTACAAAATCATGCTCTTGAAAATAAATATTGCGTACCAATATAAGTACAAGTACAATTATAGGTACAATGTATAAAGAAAGGTAAATCACGATGGAAACAATGAGCTATTCATCATTTCGAAGTCAACTAGCAGGCACCCTAGATAAAGTTAATGAAAATCATAAACCGGTCATCATTACGCGGCAAAATGGTAAACCTGCTGTTATCATAAGTTTGGAAGACTTTCAGTCTTATGAAGAAACAGCCTATTTAATGGCAAGTCCTAAAAATGCAGCACGACTAAATCAATCCATTGCACAAGTTGAAGCGGATAACACCACTGAACATGCACTAATTGAAGAATGATTTTATCGTGGGCGGATCTCGCGTGGGATGATTATTTATACTGGCAACAGACTAATAAAAAAATACTCAAACGCATCAACACTCTTATCAAGGACATTAAACGCCAACCATTTGAAGGGTTAGGAGACCCCGAACCCTTAAAACACAACTGGTCAGGCTATTGGTCAAGACGAATTGATCGTCAACATCGACTGGTTTATAAAGTATCAAATCAGACCATTATTATCGTGCAATGCCGATATCATTATTGAACGTAAAAATACCCGTTATGATGTTTATTTAAGTTAAGTTTTGGAGGAAATATGGACGCAGCTATCTACGCTTTATTTGGTGCTCTTGGGGGAGTTGTAATTACTCAAGCATCTAATTACTTTTTGGAAGACAAGAAATCAAAAAATTCCGAATCTTTAAAAAAGCTTGAACTAGAACATAAAACTCAACATGAACTTTTCACTGAGCGACGCACAGCCTATATCAGGTTTTTTAAAGCCGTCGATATGCATGTCAAGGCCGACAAGGAAGCTATGTCAGAACTAATAAGTAGCTTTTCTAGTGCAACATTATGTTCAAGTAATGCTGCTACATCCCTCATTAACAATGTATTTGAACTTGTCAGAAAGCGAGCATTAGGCGAAGAAATTACTGGTGATGAATTTCGAAGTGAAAAAGCTAAATTACTTGCTCAGATGCAACGTGAACTTAACTAAAATAGTGATTCTAGCCTTTACCCCCCCGTTTATCGCCGCCAAAAACCAAGCTAGTTTTGTGGGAGAAGTGGTCGCGTGTTTGAGCGTATCGAGTTTGCGACTACGCCACAAAATTAGCTTGGTTTTTGGAATAAGGCGATATCGGGTGCCTTTTTCTTTGGTTCTGTTTCTTTTGGGCACGCAAAAGAAATGAATGCCCAGCGGCAGCGACGATTAACAGGAAAAAGACAATAACCATTTTTCTTATCTCTTAAAAACAGGTTATGCTTGTAAATTATGAATGGACTCAATGACAAAATAGATAATTATCTTAAGAAAAAAAGATGCAATACTACTATCTATACAATTGTATGTGTACTTATTGCGATTCCAATATTCTCGGTATTCTTTCTCCCAAACATGGGAGCAACATCACAAACTACAGGAACTGTAACAAGGTTAATTGGTTTTCCAACTGACGAAGGTCACAATCTGTATCTACTAGTTAGGTTAAAAAATGGTCATAACGTGAGGTCATTTATCAGCAACTCATCATTTTATAAAAAAGACAGACAAGTTAAATTAGAAAAACAGGAGCCATTGTTTTTTGGTAAGCCTGTTTATAGATTTCGTGGTTACGTAGAAAAGAAAGAAAATATCTAATGCTAACGACTGTAGCGATTAATCACTATTTTTAGCTTGTTTATCTAAAACCTTCAACCGCTCCAACTTGTCAGAAATTTGAATCTCCAACCCCCGATTGACCGGCTTGTAATATTCTCTCTGTTCCATATTATCTGGAAAGTAATTTTCTCCGGCAGCATAAGCATCTGGTTCATCATGAGCATAGCGATACTCTTTGCCATAACCTAACTCATCCATTAGTTTAGTTGGAGCATTACGTAAATGCATCGGTACTTCAGCTGAACCTTGTGAACGCACATCATGCATAGCGGCA
>JBJPGB010000038.1:0-2578 GCA_048595405.1 Methylophagaceae bacterium | reverse complement strand
CACGTCTTCAATTATTGGCTGATCGCAACAATCAACATGCATTAATATTTTATGACAAAATGGACTGGCAGCAAACACAGTTAATTGGCTTAAGAAAGCTTATTTAAATATGAAACAATATTTAGCTTCAACACAGTATATCGATTGGCAAACAGATGAAGTCAAAGCTAAAGCACAACAATTGGCTCTCGGTCTTAGTGACAAAACTGAAATAGCTGCTGCTTGCTTTCAGTTTGTACGTGATCATATTAAACATAGCATGGATTTCAAGCTTAATCCCATCACCTGCAAAGCATCTGATGTTCTAAAACACAGCACAGGTTATTGTTATGCCAAAAGTCACTTGTTGGCAGCATTACTCAGGGCGAATGGTATTCCTGCAGGCATGTGTTATCAGCGATTAACTATTGAAAATGATAAATCACCCTTTTGTTTACATGGCTTAAATGCTGTCTTTATCGAACCTTATGGTTGGTATCGTATTGATGCTCGGGGCAATAAAACAGGTGTAGATGCCCAATTCACACCTCCTCGAGAACAATTAGCCTATCCTCTTGTTTGCGAAGGTGAAGCTGACCTGCCTGAGATATGGGCAGAGCCATTGCCTAATATTATTGCTGTATTGGAAAAATATAATACATACGATGATGTTGCAGCTAATTTACCTGATATAGCCTTAATCCAATGAAGCTTAATTCCGAGGCTAAAGTTGCAGATGTAATCAACAGCTATCCTGACGCCGTAAGAGATAAGATATTATGCCTTCGCCAACTTATTATTGATACCGCCTCAGAAACAGAAGAAGTTAATGAACTAGAAGAAACATTAAAGTGGGGAGATCCCAGTTATCTCACAAAAAATGGCAGCACAATACGGATAGCATGGAGATCATCAACACCAGCACAATACGGCATGTACTTTAATTGTAAAACCACATTAATTGATACCTTTAAAGAACTATACAGTGATGTATTCACATTTGAGGGCAATAGAGCACTAATATTCGGCGACGAAGATGATGTTGCTACTACAGAATTAAAACAGTGCATTATGTTGTCTTTAACATATCACCACAGAAAACATTTACCGATGCTAGGCATGTGATACCTTTAGTATCAGTTTTACAAAAAGTTAACATTTATCTCTACCACAACAAGTATGATGCATATACCCAAACTATTTTAAGGACATAAATATGAAGTTTTCACTATCAATGCTCAGTCTTGCTCTTTGTCTTGCCAGCCCCGCTTTCGCTGCCGACAATGAACAACGCACTACACTTGGCGATCAAACATCCGTTGCAGTCACTATTTATAATGAAAACCTTGCATTAATCAAAGACCAACGCAAGATCACGCTAAATGAAGGTTTTAATAATTTAGCTTTTCGCGGTGTTAGTGCCAGAATGCGTCCTGAAACGGCTTTGCTTCGTAGCTTAAACCCTAATATCAAACTACGTGTTTTAGAACAGAACTTTGATTTTGATTTACTTACTCCACAAAAACTGCTCGAGAAATATGTTGGCAAACAAGTGAGATTGGCTAGAATTAACCCTGCAACAGGCTTAGAGACAATCGAAACGGCAACCGTACTGAGCACCAACAGCGGTGTAGTACTTAAAATTGGTAATAAAATTATTACTAATCCACGTGGTGAATATATTTTTGATAATGTGCCAGAAAACTTACGGGATCAACCTACCTTGGTTACACAGCTGACAAGCTCATCAGCAGAAACTCAAACCGTAGAACTAGGTTATCTGACTGGTGGTCTTTCTTGGAAAGCAGACTATGTAGCCGAACTTAGCAGCGATGATACCCACCTAGATTTAACCGGCTGGGTAACACTGACCAACCAAAGCGGAACGCAATATAATAATGCTAAATTGCAATTAGTGGCAGGGGATGTAAACCAAGTTCGACCACAGTTTCTCGGTCGAGGTGCGCCAGTAGCGATGATGGAAATGAAATCTGTGGCAGATTCTGGCATGGCTGAAGAAAGCTTGTTTGAATATCATCTTTATACATTAGGCCGAACAACAGACTTAAAAGACAAGCAAACCAAACAAGTGGCGTTACTTTCAGCGACATCTGTGCCCGTAACAAAACAGTTTTTATTACAAGGCAATAACTATTATTACAACAGTAGTCGCGGTCAAATTGGCCAAAAAATGAAAGTCGGCGTATTTGTTGAGTTTAAAAATGCTGAAAAAGCACAATTAGGCATGCCCATTCCTAAAGGGATAGTACGTGTTTACAAAAATGATTCAAAAGGCAATGCTCAATTTGTTGGTGAAGACAATATCGACCACACACCTAAAAATGAAGACATTCGTTTGAAGCTAGGTGATGCATTTGATGTAACCGCTAATATGAAACAAACCAATTTCAAAAAAGTGCCTCACTATAAACCGCATCATGTAGCGTATGAAAGCAGCTATGAAATTGAATTAAAAAATGCAAAATCTGAACCTGTTACCGTAACCGTTCGTGAGCCTGTTCCCGGTGAGTGGAGAATGGTGAAGGAAAGCGCTCCACATCAAAAAGTGGCTTCTGGCACAGCAGAGTGGAATGTAACC
>JBJPGB010000037.1:0-7440 GCA_048595405.1 Methylophagaceae bacterium | reverse complement strand
TTGCTCACCAAACGTCATTGTACCCAAGCAAATGGAACTCACGTTCAGATCTGTTTTAGCTAAGCTGTTATAGCGCATAGATATTATTTTTGAAAATTGCTAATTGAAGTTATTGGTCGGAACAGCAAGATTCGAACTTGCGACCCCTTGTCCCCCAGACAAGTGCGCTACCAGACTGCGCCATGCCCCGATACGATATTCTATTTAAAGCAAAGCACCACGAATGTGGTGCTAGAAAATTATCTTTTACGCTGCTAATAAAGCGCGAATTTCTGCCAGCTCTGCTAACATTTCTTGAATCATTTGTTTCTTATTAGTATCAGTTGATTCAGATTTGTCTTCATTCTCAAGGCGTTGGCGAGCACCGCCAATGGTGAAGCCTTGCTCATACAATAGCCCGCGAATTTCACGAATCAATACTACATCATGGCGTTGATAATAACGTCTATTGCCGCGGCGCTTAACAGGTTTAAGCTGTGAAAATTCTTGTTCCCAGTAACGTAGAACATGTGGTTTAACGCCACACAATTCACTCACTTCACCAATAGTGAAATAACGCTTTCCTGGAATTACTGGTAATTCGTTGTTATTACTCGCTTCTAGCATAACTATCCACCCTTGCTTTTAGTTTTTGACCAGGGCGAAACGTCACTACTCGGCGTGCCGAAATAGGGATTTCTTCCCCAGTTTTGGGGTTTCTACCTGGTCGTTCACTTTTATCTCGCAGTTCAAAATTGCCAAAACCTGACAATTTAACGTGTTCGCCTGACTCTAATGCGGCACGTACTTCTTCAAAAAACATTTCAACAAGTTCTTTCGCTTCTCGTTTATTAAATCCCAACTCATCATAAAGTTGTTCAGTCATATCGGCCTTAGTCAGTGCCATGTCTACCTCTAAAAATATATTTATTTATGCTCTAATTGTTGCGCCAACTTGCTCTTGCAGCCTTTCCGCTACCGTTTGCATAAGTGCCTCAACCTCTTCATCTGTTAGTGTACGCTCCGCATGTTGCAGGTTAAATGCAACAGCAATACTCTTTTTACCAAGCTCGACACCATCTCCAGAATAGACGTCAAATAGTTGAATTGACTTAAGAATATCAGATCTAACACCTTTCAGGCAACGATCAATTTCTCCAGCCATTACCTGACTATCAACTACCAATGCTAAATCTCGACGAAGTGCCGGAAATTTTGATAGCAGTTCAAACTTAGGAATGTTCGCCATTAATACTGCAGATAATGTTAATTCAAATACATAAACTCTGGTTTTTAAATCAAGTGGCTTGTTTAAACGGGGGTGTAATGCCCCGATCCATCCAATGGCTTGTTCTCCTTGGTAAATTCGTGCAGATTGGCCAGGATGTAGTGCTGGATGCTGTTCGGCAATAAAACGAATGTCGCCTTCACCACCCAGATCTAATAATGCTTCTACATCTGCTTTAACATCAAAAAAATCAACAGGACGCTGCTTATCCGCCCATTGTTCGGCATAACGACTGCCACACAATACACCACCAATATGGCGATGTTGTTCTACATTATCTTGAGTGCCACTAAAAATTCTGCCCACTTCAAATAGGCGTATTCTTTCATGCTGTCGATTAAGGTTATAAACCAATGCTTGAATCAAGCCCGGCCATAATGAGGTGCGCATCACTGATAAGTCAGCTGAAATTGGATTGGCTAATGCAATAGCTTGTTCACCTTCAATAGCCAGATGTTGCTGAATCATAGGATCAACAAAACTATAGGTAATGGCTTCTTGGTATCCACGATCAACTAATAATGATTGTAAGCGATGTGTTGCCAAGGTGCTTTCAGAGATATCGGCGGTTAATACCGTTCCTTGTGGTCGTGTTTTGGGCAATTTATCATAGCCATATAAACGACCTAATTCTTCAATCAAATCAACCTCAATGGCTAAATCAAAGCGGAAGCTTGGAATTGTTACTTGCCACCCTTCACTGTTTGCTTCTACCGTTAAACCCAATCGTGTTAATTGATCCTCAACTTGGGCTGGCTCTATAGCAATGCCCAACACACGTTTAATTCTGTTGGCACGTAAGCTAATCACCGGTGTTTGAGGTAAATCATCTGGTGAAATGACTTCTATTATCGGCCCTGCTTGTCCACCCACAATATCAAGTAATAATGCAGTGGCACGGTCAATTGCCTTATCTGCTAATTCAGGATCAACACCACGCTCAAAACGATGTGATGAATCGGTATGCAAACCATAACCACGAGCTTTACCGGCAATAGTTAATGGATTAAAGAATGCCGCTTCTAAGAATAGTTTATTTGTTTGGTCGCTGACACTTGACTCTTGTCCACCCATAATACCTGCTAGAGCTAATATAGATGAATCATCAGCAATAACGAGAGTATCGCCATTGATCTCCACTTGTTGACCATCTAATAAGGTCACCTTTTCATTTTGTATTGCTGGTCGAACGGTAATGCCGCCATTTAACTTATCCAAATCAAATGCATGCATAGGTTGACCAAGCTCTAACATCACATAATTAGTCACATCAACAACAGGGCCTAAGCTACGCAAACCACTACGACGCAGTTTTTCTTGCATCCAAACAGGTGTGGTCGCTTGAACATTGACATTTTCGATAACACGCCCTACATAACGCGGACAGGCAGCACTATCTTCAACATTTACGTTGAACTGTGCTGTGCTTTGCTCAGTAATGGTTTCTTGTGGCCAGTCGGTGACATCACAGCCTGTTAATACACCCACTTCACGAGCAATACCTGCAATACCTAAACAGTCACTACGATTGGGGGTTAAATCAACATCAATGGCGACATCATTAAGATCTAAATAATCTCTAAAATCGATTCCAATGGGGGCTTCTTGTGCTAATTCCATCAGACCATCCGCATTTTCTGCTAGGCCAAGCTCTTTCGAGCTGCATAGCATGCCAAATGATTCGACACCACGTAATTTGGCTTTTTTGATTTTAAAATTACCGGGTAATACTGAACCGACAACGGCAACTGGTATTTTAAGATCTTGGCGCACATTAGCAGCACCACAAACAATTGATAAGAGTTCAGTAGCAGCAACATTGACTTGGCAGCAACGTAATTTGTCGGCATCAGGATGTGCTTCAACCGAAACGACTTGGCCAACAACAACACCCGTAAACTCACCGGCAACAGCATCGACAGCATCGACTTCTAATCCTGCTTGAGTAAGTTGTTCAACTAATGTTGCCGTATCAATATCAGGATTAACCCACTCACGTAGCCACTTTTCACTAAATTTCATCGTGTGTTATTCCTAATTAAACTGACGTAAAAATTTAAGGTCATTTTCAAAGAAAAGACGCAAATCATTAACCCCATAACGTAACATTGCCATCCGTTCTACGCCGAGGCCAAAGGCCAGTCCTAGGTATTTTTCACTATCAATACCGACATGCTTGAATACATTAGGATGCACCATGCCACAGCCCAGTATTTCAATCCAACCAGTATGACTACATACACGACAGCCTTCGCCATCACAGATTACACATTCAATATCTGCTTCTGCTGATGGTTCAGTAAAAGGAAAATACGAAGGTCTAAAACGAACATTCAAATCTTTTTCAAAAAAGGCCTGCAAGAAGTCAGATAAAATACCTTTTAAATCGGTAAAGCTAATATTTTCATCTACCATCAATCCTTCTACCTGATGGAACATCGGCGTATGAGTCACATCTGAATCGCAACGATAAACTCGACCGGGTGCAATAACACGTAACGGAGGAGCCTCTTTTTCCATCACCCGTACTTGTACTGGTGAGGTATGAGTGCGCAATAGCGTTTCAGCATTAAAATAAAAGGTATCATGCATGGCACGTGCAGGATGATGTTCTGGAATATTAAGAGCAGTGAAATTATGGGTACTATCCTCAATCTCAGGGCCTTCAGCAATTTGAAAACCGATAGATTGAAAGTAATGCTCAATACGCTGCAATGTTCTAGTAACAGGGTGTAAACCACCCGTTTGTTCACCACGGCCCGGTAATGAAACATCAATTGTTTCAGCTGCTAATGCTTCATTCATCGCAATATCAGCTAATACTTTTGCACGAGCATCAATAAGCCCAGCAACTTCTTGTTTGGCAAGGTTGATCGATTTCCCAATGATTGGGCGCTGCTCAACACTGACGCTGCCTAATTGTTTTAGATAAGCCGTAATCTTACCTTTCTTACCCATATATTCAATACGGACAGCTTCTAAATCTACGTTTTTTTGTGCCGCAGAAATCGCTTTTTTAGCCGTTTCGACAATGTCATTTAATGCCTGTGACTGTGAATCCAGTTCAGCCATATTTATACCACCTGATTATTCACTATAAACAAAAAAGGGCCGTCAAAACGGCCCTTTTCCTAAATCAGCATAATATACCGCTTAAGCTTAAGCGACAATATTATTTAGCTAGTGCAGCCTTTGCTTGCTCAGCAATAACAGCAAATGCTGCTGAATCATTCATTGCAAGATCGGCAAGTACTTTACGATCAATTTCAATTGCTGCTTTTTTCAAACCATCAATTAATTTGCTATAGGACAAACCACATTCACGTGCACCAGCATTAATACGAGCAATCCATAAAGAACGGAATTGACGTTTTTTCTGGCGACGATCACGGTATGCATATTGACCGGCTTTGGTTACCGCTTGTACGGCAACACGATAAACATTTTTACGACGGCCACTATAACCTTTGGCCTGCTTGATAACTTTTTTGTGTCGCGCATGAGCGACTACACCACGTTTTACTCTTGGCATGAGGTAACTCCTTAATTAGTGATTAGGCAACATTTTGCGAACGGACATGTGATCTGCTTTACAAACCATCAATGTAGAACGCAATTGGCGTTTCCGCTTAGTGCTTTTTTTAGTAAGGATGTGGCTGGTAAACGCTTGTGAGCGTTTAAATTTACCGCTACCAGTTTTTTTGAAGCGCTTCGCAGCCCCTCGATGTGTTTTTAACTTTGGCATTATTTCGAACTCCGCATTCGTAATTAATTATTATGTGTAAAGCCCAAAATGGGCGCTTACATTACTTTTTACTTGGGGCTAAAACCATAATCATTTGACGTCCTTCTTTCTTAGGATGTTGCTCAATAACAGACAATTCTTTTAGATCTTCCGCTACTCGTACAAGCAACTTTAACCCTAAGTCTTGATGTGCCATTTCGCGTCCACGAAATCTAAGACTAACTTTAGTTTTATTCCCCTCTTCAAGGAAACGTGTCAGGTTGCGTAGTTTTACCTGATAATCCCCTTCTTCTGTACCGGGTCTAAATTTGATCTCCTTAACTTGTATCTGTTTTTGCTTTTTCTTAGCAATTTGTTTTTGCTTATTAGCTTCAAACACATACTTGCCGTAATCCATGATACGACAAACTGGTGGCTTAGCTTGCGCCGAGATCTCCACCAAATCTAAATCCGCTTCTTCTGCTAATGCTTGTGCCTTTGCAAGGGAAACAATTCCAAGTTGTTCACCCTCAGCGCCAGTTAAACGTACTTCTCTGGCAGTGATCTCACCATTCAGCTTTTTATCATCAGTAGCGATATTTCTAGTCCTCTAAAATGTAAAGGATACTGCTATCAATTCATTAAATAAGTATCTTGAATCCCAACGTCCCAATGACCACGTTACTTGTTTATTGATAATAGAATAACTATTACTAATACACAGTGCCTTGCCCTTGAAAACGTTGAATCTCAAGCTATCTTATTCAGAATCAATACCGGCATCCTGAATTCTCCCGCGGCTAGCGACGTCTTCAACCAAGGTTTGCGCGAATTCATCAAGTGTCATTACACCTAAGTCTTCACCCTTGCGAGTCCGTACTGCCACGGCGTTTTCCTGCGCTTCACGATCCCCTACTACAACTAAATAAGGTACCCGACGCAATGTTTGCTCGCGTATTTTAAAGCCTATCTTCTCATTTCTCAAGTCTATATCGACTCTAAATCCTTTATTTTGCAATTCCTTAGCTACTTTTTTCACATATTCTGATTGATTTTGGCTAATTCCCATCACGACAACTTGACGTGGCGCTAGCCATGTTGGGAATGATCCGGCGTATTCTTCAATCAAAATACCGATGAATCGTTCTAGTGACCCCAATATTGCACGATGCAACATAACAGGCACTTGTTTACTGCCGTCACTAGCAACATAAGCGGCATCTAAACGGCCTGGCATTGAGAAATCCACTTGAATGGTGCCACATTGCCAAACTCGACCTAGGCAATCTTTTAAAGAGAACTCTATTTTAGGGCCATAAAATGCACCTTCGCCTGGTTGCAAATCCCAATCCAAACCTTTGTCATTTAATGCCCGTTCAAGTGCATGTTCAGCTTTATCCCAAACCTCATCACTACCCACTCTGTTTTCGGGGCGTGTTGATAATTTAATAATAATATCGTTAAAACCAAAGTCGGCATAAACTTGTTGAAGAAGATCCATAAAGGTCGATACCTCTGACTGAATTTGATCTTCAGTACAAAAGATATGGGCATCATCTTGGGTAAAGCTGCGTAAGCGCATCAAACCATGCAAAGTGCCTGAAGGTTCATTTCGGTGGCATGATCCAAACTCAGCCATCCGTAAAGGCAAATCACGATAACTCTTCAAACCTTGATTAAAGATTTGTACATGACACGGACAATTCATTGGCTTGATTGCGTAATCTCGATTTTCAGAATGAGTACTGAAAATCATGTCACCAAATTTATCCCAATGGCCTGATTTTTCCCATAAAGAGCGGTCGACTACTTGTGGTGTGCGCACTTCTTGATAATCATTATTTTGCAAGACATCACGGATATAATTTTCTACTTCTCGAAAAATACGCCAGCCATTATCGTGCCAAAACACCATACCCGCCGCTTCTTCTTGATGATGAAACAAATCGAGATTCTTACCAATTTTACGATGGTCGCGTTTTTCAGCTTCCTCCAAGCGGAATAAATAGGCTTTTAATGCTTTTTTATCAGCCCATGCAGTACCGTATATCCGTTGCAACATTTCATTATCTGAATTGCCACGCCAATAAGCTCCAGCTAATTTCATCAATTTAAATGCTTTTAATTTACCGGTACTGGGTACATGAGGGCCGCGACATAAGTCGACAAAATCGCCTTGCCGATACAGTGATAAAATTTCGCCTTTCGGGATATCTTCGAGGATTTCAGCTTTATAGTCTTCCCCCATCCCACGGAATAACTCAATGCCTGCTTCACGTGAAATTTCTTCCCGCACGACAGGAATATCTTGTTTGACCAACTCTTGCATGCGTTTTTCAATTTTAGTCAAATCTTCCGGTGTGAAACCTTGGGAGTAAGAAAAATCATAATAAAAGCCATCTTCAATCACCGGACCAATAGTGACTTGTGCTTTAGGGAATAACTGCAT
>JBJPGB010000036.1:0-53903 GCA_048595405.1 Methylophagaceae bacterium | reverse complement strand
GTTCCAGCAGCATTATGGTTATTTGGACCTGCGTTATTAGGTTTTATGGGCTTACGTCGTAAAGCAAAAACAACGATTGCTTAAATAAAAACCTTTTTAAGATAAACAAAAAAGCCGCGATTATTCGCGGCTTTTTTTGTTTTTGGTACTTTGCTATTTCAATTATTCACAGCTTATTCAATATTCTGAATTTGTTCTCGCATTTGTTCAATCAATACTTTCAAGTCAACAGAGTTTCGGGTGGTATCAGTACTAATAGATTTTGAACCTAATGTATTGGCTTCGCGATTTAACTCTTGCATTAAAAAGTCTAAACGACGACCAATAGGTTCATCGCGTTGCAATACATTTTGAACTTCGACAATGTGACTTTCTAATCGGTCTAATTCTTCTGCTACATCACTTTTTTGCGCCAGTATCACCATCTCTTGTTCTAATCGTTCTGGATCAAGATTAATCTGTAATTCGGCCACTTTTTCTGCCAAACGATTTTTGTGCTGCTTTAAGATTTCCGGCATTAATTGATGTGTTTGACGGGCTATAGCATTAATATCAACACAGCGCTGTTCAATCATTTTTTGTAATGCTGCACCTTCAGTATCACGGGTTTCAATAAGCTCCCCTATCGCACTTTCTAAGCTCGTTATAACGGATGTATTCAACGCTTTTTGATCCAGCGTATCTGCCTGCAATACATTAGGCCATTGCAATACTCTCAACATATCGACAGGTGCCGGTCGTGATGTCATTGATGCCAGTTCATCACAATGTGTAATGATCGATTGTGCTAATTGGCGATCAATTTCTAATGATGATTGTTGATGTTCTGGTGTTTTATACCGTAATACTGCGTCGATCTTTCCTCGGCCTAATTTATCCGAAAACAATTTTCTTATTTTCATTTCTAATGGTCGAAAACGTTCATCAAGGCGCAATGATATTTCAAGATAACGGTGGTTAACTGATCTGATTTCCCAGACCAAATTACCTTGTTGTGTTTGCTCTTCTTGACGAGCAAAGGCAGTCATACTTCGGGTCACATTATTTCCTAAAACACAGCTAAAGATGACATCTTAACTAAAAGCATCGGTAATATCATTCAAGCCACGTATAATATCGACATTATTTTTATAAGGATCCCTCTATTATGCGTCCCAGCGGTCGTCAAACTAATGAATTGCGTCAGGTCACAATCACTCGCAACTACACCAAACATGCCGAAGGCTCTGTTCTAATTGAATTCGGCGATACTAAAGTATTATGTACTGCATCAGTCGAAGAACGCATTCCACAATTTTTACGCGGTAAAGGTGAAGGTTGGGTAACAGCAGAATATGGCATGTTACCTCGTTCTACTGGTAGTCGAATGGGCCGTGAAGCCGCCCGAGGAAAACAAAGCGGTCGTACTCAGGAAATTCAACGTTTAATTGGCCGCTCATTGCGTGCCTCCATTGATTTAAAAGCATTAGGTGAACGTAGTATCACTATTGATTGTGATGTTATTCAAGCAGATGGCGGTACTCGGACAGCGTCAATTACCGGTGCTTATATTGCCCTGCAGGATGCGGTTAATACCTTAATTGCCCAGAAAAAAATCAAAAAAAACCCATTACATGGTCAAGTAGCCGCTATTTCAGTTGGTATTTATAACGGTACACCGGTACTTGATCTTGATTATGCCGAAGACTCAAATGCTGAAACAGATATGAATGTGGTCATGAATGAAGCCGGTGCTTATATTGAAGTGCAAGGTACTGCTGAGGGCCATGCCTTTCACCCAGAAGAGTTACAAGCCATGTTGGCATTAGCAGGTGAAGGCATTGCTGATTTAATTATCAAACAACGTGAAGCATTAGACTCATAAATCATCCTATGGACAAAATTGTTTTAGCCAGTGGCAATAAAGGAAAGCTCCGGGAGTTTTCCCAACTATTTGCGCCGATGAATATTGAAGTAGTGCCTCAAGCTGAATTTGATGTGCCGGAGGCTGAAGAAACAGGGCTAACCTTTGTCGAAAATGCCATTATTAAAGCCCGTAATGCTGCGGAGCATACTGGTTTACCCGCTCTTGCTGATGACTCGGGCATTGAAGTTGATTATTTACTGGGGGCGCCGGGGATCTATTCAGCCAGATATGCAGCTGACAATGCCAGTGATCAGGATAATTTAAATGCATTACTGGTCGCATTAAAAGGGGTACCTGAACAAGAGCGTGCGGCACGTTATCAATGTCTCTTGGTGATGATGCGTCATTCTAAAGATCCCACACCTTTAATCTGTCAGGCTGATTGGCAAGGTTCTATTTTAACGTCACCAATCGGGAACGGCGGTTTTGGTTATGATCCTATTTTTTGGGTGACTGAAACACAATGTAGTGCCGCTGAACTAAGCGCTGAACAAAAACATGCCATCAGTCATCGAGGCAAGGCTATTCGGCAATTTATGGCTATGTTTCAAGGTGATAAAGCCTAACACCTCTCATTCAGTGAAAATTTTCTCTCTAATCTTATTTTGCTATTTGTTGACTGCTTGCAGTTATTCAGCTTCACAGGATCCCATTACGCCGATTCGGAGCATAGATAATATCCAAGAATTAACTGAACATTTTAATAAACCGTTTATTGGTTCCCCGCAGCCGAGTAATTATTCGATTTGTCATGGTCATACATGTAATAAATTTGCTTTTATTAGTCTACGGCATACGCAATGGAAGACGATTGAAGCATTATTTATCCCCAACGCTATTGAACCGCAACAAGAACGTGAACAAATAAAACGCGCTATTGCTTTACTAGAAAAATTAACCGGTGAACAAGCCGGTACAGATCGAGATCGCGCACAGAATTTCACCGACCAAGGTTTAAATGGTCAATTAGATTGTATTGACGAAGCGACTAATTCAACTGTTTATTTACGACTATTATTTGATTCTGGCTTGCTCAAGTTTCACCGGCAAGCCTCTCGAACATCCCGCGGTGGACTGATTTCTCCCCATAATACTGCCACCATTATCGAAAATAGTTCTAATATTCGTTATGCCGTTGATTCTTGGTTTGGAGATAATGGCCAAAATCCAGCGATTATTCCGCTAAACTTATGGCAGTCTGGTTGGAAGCCTGATATTCAATAACCATGTTTAATTTTACCAGCCTACCGCCTCTTAGTCTGTATATTCATGTGCCATGGTGTATTCGCAAATGTCCTTATTGTGACTTTAACTCCCATAAAGCGCCCGATAATTTGACTGAACAAGACTATATCAATGCCCTTATCCGAGATCTCGAACAAGAAATACCCCATATCTGGGGACGGTCTATCCACAGTATTTTTATTGGTGGCGGTACGCCCAGTTTATTTTCAGCCGAAGCTTATCAGTGTTTATTTTCATCTATTCGAGCCTTATTGCCGTTTGATCCCAATATTGAAATTACTTTAGAAGCCAATCCAGGCACATTTGAAGCCCAACGTTTTGATGAGTATCGTGATCTGGGCATTAACCGGCTGTCTATCGGTGTTCAGAGTTTTAATGATCTCTCTCTCAGTAAGCTTGGGCGGATTCATGATAGCAAGCAGGCGATAACGGCCATCGAAACAGCATACAAGGTTGGGTTTGAAAATATTAATTTAGATCTGATGTTTGGCTTGCCACAACAGACTGAACAAACGGCAATAAATGATATAGAAACCGCTATATCATTAGCGCCTAGCCATATTTCATACTACCAATTGACGATGGAACCCAATACGCTGTTTTATCAGCAGCCTCCACCATTGCCAAATGAAGATCATATTATTGATTGGCAATTGGCTAACCAAGATAGATTAGCTATCGCAGGCTATCGTCAATATGAAGTCTCTGCTTATGCCAAAGACCATAAACAATGCCAACATAATTTAAACTATTGGCAGTTCGGTGATTATCTCGGTATTGGGGCTGGTGCTCATGGAAAAATTAGTGATGCCTCTACACAATCGATCGCTCGTCGCTCCAAACAAAAACAACCACAAGCTTATATGACTTCATCCGGTACAGCTGCCGTTATTCAAAGCGAAGAAACTATTAGCAAAGCAAATATTGGCTTTGAATTTATGTTAAATGCACTCCGTCTAACCGATGGTTTCCCCACCCCATTATTCTATCAACATGCAGGTATTCCCCTCTCTCATATTGATAAAGCATTGCAACAAGCAGAGCAACAAGATCTATTAACGAGAGACATTCATCGTATCTGTCCTACGGAAAAAGGCCAACGCTATCTCAACTCGTTAGTGGAACTATTTTTACCTTAAAAATTAGTCGCGATTTTAGCTATCTAAGTCATTGAAACTTTTACAGTGATCTTGTTATACTCTGTTGCTTTTTTAACTGTTTTCCTTAAGGATTATTTTCATGTCACGAGTATTCAATTTTAGTGCTGGGCCAGCAATGTTGCCCGAAGCAGTTTTGCAACGCGCACAACAAGAATTCTTAGATTGGAATGGCTCCGGCATGAATACCATGGAAATGAGTCACCGTGGCAAAGAATTTTTATCGATTGCTAATCAAGCAGAAGCGGATCTGCGTGACGTCATGGCGATTCCAGATAATTACAAAGTGTTATTTCTGCAAGGTGGTGCTTCTGCCCAATTTAGTGCTATTCCGATGAATTTGTTACGCGGCAAAACAACGGCTGATTATTTCAACACTGGCCAATGGTCTAAAAAGGCTATTAGTGAAGCCAAACGTTACTGTGATGTCAATATTGTTGCTAGTTCTGAAGATGATGGTTTTAATTCTGTGCCGGATAAAACAACATGGAAGCTAAACCCCGATGCCGCTTATGTGCATTACACCGCTAATGAAACAATTGGCGGTGTTGAATTTGACCATATCCCTGATACTGGTGATGTACCGCTGGTGGTCGATCTCTCTTCTACTATTTTATCTCGTCCAATTGATGTGTCTAAATTTGCTTTGATTTATGCGGGTGCACAAAAAAACATCGGCCCAGCCGGATTAACGATTGTTATTGTTCGTGATGATTTAATTGGTAATGTTTTAGCAGGCACACCGACTATTTTTGATTATAAGGTTCAGGCCGATAATGATTCAATGTATAACACGCCTCCGACCTATGCATTATATCTAGCGGGCTTAGTATTTGATTGGCTTAAAGGTTTAGGTGGCTTAACTGCCATGGCAGAAATTAACCAACGTAAAGCAGAAAAACTTTATGCTGCTATTGATGGTTCTGACGGTTTTTATCAAAACCCTGTTGACCCTCAATATCGCTCATGGATGAATGTCACCTTCACTTTAAATAATGCTGATTTAGATGCGGATTTCTTAGCGGGTGCAAAACAAGCTGGTTTAGTCACTTTAAAAGGCCATCGTAGCGTGGGAGGTATGCGTGCAAGTATATACAACGCTATGCCGGAAGAAGCTATCGATACATTAATCAGCTTCATGCAACGTTTTGCGACTAATAACCAATAATATCAGCAATAATTTAAGGCGAATAAAATGTTTAAAGTTCTAACGCTTAATAATATTTCGGTAACAGGATTAGACCGCTTGCCACGTGACAACTATGAAATTGCATCAGAAATTCAACACCCTGATGCGGTATTAGTACGTTCATTTAAAATGCACGATTGGGATGTACCAGACTCGTTACAGGCTATCGGACGTGCAGGAGCTGGTGTCAATAATATTCCTGTTGAAGCCATGACAGCGCAAGGTATTCCGGTATTTAATGCGCCAGGTGCCAACTCTAATGCTGTACAAGAGTTGGTATTGACTGGCATGTTGCTCAGTGCACGTAATATTTGTCCTGCTTGGGAGTTTGCTAAACAATTAGAAGGTGATGATGCTGAAATCACTAAACAAGTTGAAGCCGGTAAAAAGAACTTTGTAGGGTTTGAGCTACCCGGAAAAACCCTTGGGGTTGTTGGGTTAGGAGCCATTGGAATCAAGATTGCTAATTCTGCCATTGCTTTAGGCATGCGTGTCATTGGTTATGATCCCAAAATCACCGTAC
This sequence comes from Methylophagaceae bacterium, assembly GCA_048595405.1. Taxonomy (GTDB): domain Bacteria; phylum Pseudomonadota; class Gammaproteobacteria; order Nitrosococcales; family Methylophagaceae. Next base: position 47,883 of record JBJPGB010000036.1, on the reverse strand, counting down.
AAGGTGCATGGAAATTATCGCATGAAGTGGAACAAGCGAGCAGTGTTGATGACTTACTCTGCCATTGCGATTTTGTCACCTTTCATGTGCCATTAGTGGAAGGCACTAAAAATATGATTAATGCTGAACGTCTGATCAATATGCGTGACAATGTCACCATCTTAAACTTTTCTCGCGGTGGTATTGTCAATGATGAAGCTGTTGTTGCCGCACTTGATAGTGGAAAAGTTCATGCCTATGTGTGTGACTTTCCAAGTAATTTACTAAAACAACATCCGAAAGTAGTCGCACTTCCTCATTTAGGCGCATCGACAATGGAAGCTGAAGACAACTGTGCAATTATGGTTGCTGATCAAGTTAAAGATTATTTAGAAAATGGCAATATTAGTAATTCAGTTAACTTTCCCACCATTAAAATGGCCAAACTGCCTGATCAACATCGCTTAACCATTGCTCATGAAAATATTCCCAATATTCTTGGTCCAATCACTAATGCTGTTGCCCAAGCTGAGATAAATATTGTTGATATGCTCAATAAATCATTGAATGAAGCTGCCTATACCTTAATTGATACTGACTCAAAATTACCCATGTCGGTCATCACTGAAATTGAAGCGATTGAAGGTGTATTGAACGTTCGTTGCCTCAGTTAAACTCGTAAAAAGAGACATCGGTCACAGCTATAGTTTGAGCTATCCCTAGTAAGATAGTATGCTATTAGTTGATTATTAAAGGAATTATTATTATGAAGCACGTTAAAATCACTCTCGCCATACTACTTCTCTCTGCCACTACATTTAGTCTAGCAGAAGTTATTTCTATCGCCGATCCAAGATATGATGTTGCTAATAGTTCAGCGGGTATATTGCGGCCCACACAAGGCATGTCAATGACCACTGTTGAGCAACAATATGGGGTGGCAATGCAGACATCATCTGCAGTAGGTGACCCACCTATTACTCGATGGGAATATAGCGGTTTTGTTGTATTTTTTGAGCATAATCTTGTTATTCACTCAGTGGTTCCTCATTAGATAGTGAAGCTTGTTTCTATCAATATCTCTTTAGCTATAGATATTGAATACAACAACAAAACAATCTCGACAGGTATATTCAAAAAACCAGTTAATAGTGACGTCACTATTTCATCGACAGGATTACATGGCGATCAACAAGTTGATTTAAAAAATCATGGCGGTGAGCATAAAGCTGTTTATGGATTTTCAGCTGACCACTATGATTATTGGCGGAAAACACTCCATAATCCTGAATTAGCCTTCGGTCAATTTGGCGAGAACCTAACTATTACTGGGTTAGATGAAGCGCTACTTTGTATCGGCGATCAACTACAGATCGGTAGTTGTATATTGGAAATCACTCAGCCTAGAGTACCGTGCTTTAAATTAGGTATCGCTTTAGATCTAAAAGAAATGCCTACGTTATTTGTTCAACACGGTACAACGGGGATTTATTTTAGAGTATTACAAGCAGGAGCAGTATCTGCTGGTGATAGCATTCAACTCATTTACCAGCAGCCCAAACAATTAACTGTTCAGACACTGTTTAAAGCTTATTTTGATCGTGGCTTTATTGAACCAGAACACGTTCTGAAACTCGCTGCTGAAATACCCGAATTGTCTACTGAGTGGCGAACAAAGGTACTGTCGAGATTAGCTAAAGCTTAATCCTCTTCACCTAAAAACTGGCGCCGAGCCCACTTAGGCAATGTGCCTACTCGAGCATGGTGTAATGAATCTGATTCAATCACAATCAACACTAAAACAGCCAGTAATGTTGGCAATATGCCAAAGCCACCAATCAAACCATAAACAGCTTCTTTCATTAGCCCCATGTATTGATTAGCTAACCATCCAAGTAATGAAACAGTCATAAGTAGCATCAACACCCCAGTGAACAATTTGCTCCATCGACGGGCAATCTGCCAGTGAATATAAATAAACTCACTGTCCTCACGTTTCACTTTAGCTGATCGATAAAAAGTATAGACTAGCGCCATAAATGAAAATATCGGAACGACAACTATGAACTTCACATACGATGGGCCAAATGTTGCAATTCCTGCAAATAGCAACATGTGATTCATAATCAAATTGCTCAAGAAAATATCATGCGGCACTTTGGCCGCGGCTATTTCTTGCTCTGAAACTTGAGGTGAATCGCTCAATGTTAGTCAACCATATTATTCAAAATCGCATCACGAACGGCATCTAATGTTGCATCAACCGTTAACATTGGTGCTGTGCTTTGTTTGATTGCGGTATCAGGATCCTTTAAACCATGGCCAGTCAAGGTACAGACAATCATGCTACCTTCAGGAATTTTGCCACTATTAATATCGTTAATAGCACCGGCTAATGATGTTGCAGAAGCAGGTTCACAGAATATGCCTTCATGCTCTGCTAATAATTTTTGGGCAGCTAAAATTTGTGCATCACTACATTCATCGAACCAGCCTTGTGATTCTTCCTTAACCTTCCATGCTTTATCCCAACTTTGTGGATGACCAATGCGAATAGCGGTTGCCACTGTTTCAGGATCATCTACCATTTTACCGCGCATAAATGGCGCACTACCATCCGCTTGATAACCGACCATTTTAGGACGTTCTTTAATAATTCCATCATCAAAATATTCACTATAGCCCATCCAATGTGCGGTGATATTTCCGGCATTTCCTACGGGCAAGCAATGAAAATCAGGTGCTCGTGATAATTCTTCCACAATCTCAAATGCGGCTGTTTTTTGGCCTTGTAGACGGAATGGATTAATTGAATTAACAATGGTAACCGGTGCATGTTCAGCCACATCTTTAACAAGTTGCATGCCTTCATCAAAATTGCCTTTTATTTGAATGACAGTTGCACCATGCATCATGCCTTGCGCCAATTTACCCAAAGCAATTTTACCTTCAGGAATTAATACAAATGCAGCAATACCCGCACGAGCAGCATATGCTGCCGCGGATGCTGATGTATTACCCGTAGAAGCACAAATAATGGCCTTACTGCCTTCTTCAACCGCTTTGGTTACCGCCATGGTCATACCTCGGTCTTTAAATGATCCTGTTGGATTCAGACCTTCATATTTAATGTATATTTCAACATTTTTCCCTAATACTGCTGGGATATTATTAAGTTTAAGCAGCGGCGTATTGCCTTCACCTAAGCTAATCAATCGTGTATCAGCACTCACAGGTAAGCGGTCACGATAATTCTCAATTAGGCCGGTATAATGTGGTCGAAATGGCATGTTTTTTCCTCTTAAACTATATATTTTAATAAGGCTAGAATTAAAAATTGTACATTTTTAAACTACCCTAAAGATTCCATGCGAATACGCATAACAGAATCTTGAACTGATTGTAATGCTTCGATCTGTGTGATCGCAGCATCCATATTTTTTTCAACAATTTGTTGGGTCAGCATAATGACAGGAACAATCCCACCTTGTTGTTCTGGCTCTTTCTGTAAGATCGCTTCAATACTAATTTCTTGCTCACTCAAAATTCGCGTGATATCAGCCAATACACCCGGTTTATCTTCCGTATGAACACGAAGATAATATGACGTCACCACCTCTGATATTGGTAATATTGGTGTATCAACTAAGGCATCTGGTTGGAATGCTAAGTGTGGCACACGATTTTCAGGATCCGTTGTTAAGGCTCTAACAATATCAACAATATCGGCTACTACCGCTGAAGCAGTAGCATCAGAACCGGCACCAGCACCATAATAAAGTGTCGGGCCAACTGCATCACCTTGAACTAATACCGCATTCATCACACCATCGACATTGGCAATCAATCGACGATGGGGAATTAAGGTTGGATGAACACGTAGTTCAATTCCTTGTTCCGTTTTCTTGGTGATGCCTAAGTGTTTAATGCGATAACCTAATTCAGAGGCATATTTGACGTCTTCTTGAGACACTTTACTAATACCTTCTGTATAGGCTTTATCAAATTGCAGTGGGATACCAAAGGCAATCGAAGCCATGATTGTCAGTTTGTGTGCCGCATCAATACCTTCGACATCAAATGTTGGATCCGCTTCGGCGTAGCCTAATTCTTGTGCTTCTGCGAGCACATCAGGAAAATCACGGGCTTTATCACGCATTTCCGTCAAAATAAAATTGCCAGTACCGTTAATAATCCCTGCTAACCATTCAATGCTATTTGCAGCCAAACCTTCACGCATGGCTTTAATGATTGGAATACCACCAGCAACAGCTGCTTCAAAAGCTACTGTAACGCCCTTTTCCTGCGCTTTTGCAAATAATTCATTACCATGCATCGCAATCAAGGCTTTATTGGCTGTCACTACATGCTTGCCATGTTCAATTGCTTTTAAAACCAACTCGCGGGCAATACCCGTACCACCGATCAACTCAACAATAATTTGGATCTCTGGATCCGTCACAATTTCCATCGCATCCGTTGTTAATGCAATGCCCTCGGTACTACACACTTTTGGGCTATCCAAATCACGATCTGCCGCTCGACTTATTTCAATATCTCTGCCAGCACGACGGGTGATTTCTTTTATATTACGGCGAAGTACATTAACCGTTCCGCCGCCTACTGTTCCTAAACCAAGAACACCTACTTTTACTGATTGCACTAAGGACACCTTTACTAATTAAAGAATAGTTCTGCGAATTTTCAAGTCTTCATATTCTAGGCTTGTTTCGCAGCAAATGGTTATTTCCCTTTCGCAAGAAACATAACAACGAAGATGGGGACTTGAAGCTTCGCCCTCTGGGGCTTAGCCAAAAAGCTAAACTCTACGTTATAACTTTTTGACAGGTCTATACATGACTTCAACGTTACGCCGTAATTTTACCTTTTTGACGTTGCCAGAACAATCCTTTAATTAGTAAAGGTGTCCTTGACCTACCCCTTTCTAAACATGTCGCGGATCCCACGGATCGCCTGACGTGTACGATGTTCATTTTCAATTAAGCCAAAACGCACATGGTCATCACCATATTCACCAAAGCCTATGCCTGGTGATACTGCTACTTTTGCTTCTTGTAATAATTTTTTAGTAAATTCTAACGACCCCATTTCACGATATTTTTCAGGAATTTTTGCCCAAACAAACATTGTTGCTTTTGGTTTTTCAACTTGCCAACCTATCGCATTGAGACCTTCACACAATACATCTCGACGACTTTTATAGGTTGCAACAACTTCATCCACACAATCTTGTGGGCCATCTAATGCTGCAATCGCTGCCACTTGAATCGGGGTAAACATACCGTAGTCAAGATACGACTTCATTCTAGCTAATGCTGCCACTAAGGTTTTATTACCGGACATAAAGCCCACCCGCCAACCTGGCATATTGTACGTTTTCGATAAGGTATAAAACTCTACCGCTACATCTTTTGCGCCAGGCACTTGTAAAATGGAAGGTGCTTTATAACCATCAAAGGTGATCTCGCCATAAGCCAAGTCATGCACCACCCAAATTTCATGCTCTTTAGCAAAAGCGACCACTCGTTCAAAAAATTCTAAATCAACACACTGTGTTGTTGGATTACCTGGAAAATTTAATACCAACATTTTTGGTTTCGGCCAAGAATCTTTGACTGATTTTTCCAATTCAGCAAAAAAATCACCACCCTCAATCAGAGGAACATGGCGAATATCTGCGCCAGAAATGACAAAGCCATAAGGATGAATAGGATAGGCTGGGTTGGGGACAAGGATGGCATCTCCGGGGCCAACCGTTGCTAAAGCAAGATGCGCTAAACCTTCTTTAGAACCAATCGTAACAATTGTTTCTGAGTCAGAATCTAATGCAACATCAAACTTACGTTGATACCAATCACACACGGCTTTGCGCAAACGAGGAATCCCTCGAGACACAGAGTAGCGGTGAGTATCGGGCCTTTGAGCGGCTTCTGTTAACTTATCAATGACATGCGCGGGTGCAGGTCGATCAGGATTACCCATGCCGAAATCAATAATATCCTCGCCGCGGGCACGAGCCTGTGCCTTTAAATCATTAACAATATTAAACACATACGGCGGTAAACGTTTAATTCTAGGAAAGTCTTCGTTCAAGTTAATACCTGAAAATTGCAAAAATGGTTGGCAAATTGTGCAAAATAACTGAAAATGGTCAGTATTCCAAACCATATTTTACATAACTTATTGCGATGACAGAACAAGAAATTTTTTATAAAGAAATATTAGCCGATCTTGAAAGTGGCACATTAGTGCTGCCAACATTACCAGAAGTTGCCTTACAAGTACGTGAAGTAGTCGATGATCCTGATGCCACTGCGGCACAATTAGCGGCTATTATAGTGACTGATGCGGCATTATCTGCACGGTTAATGAAGGTTGCTAACAGTGCACTTTATCGTGGCAGGCTGGCAGTAGAAAGTGTGCAAATGGCTGTTTCAAGATTAGGGCTTACCATGGTGCGCAACCTTGTCACTAGCCTTGTTATGGAACAAATGTTCCAGGCCACATCCAACCGCTTGGATAAACGCCTCCATAATTTGTGGAAACACAGCACCGAAGTTGCGGCAATCAGCCAAGTACTCGCCGCAAATCAACCCGGAATAAAAACTGACGAAGCCATGCTGGCAGGATTAATCCATGATATCGGCATTCTTCCTATTTTGATGAAAGCTGAAGAAAAACCAGATCTATTGCAAAATTCGGCATTATTAGATGAGGTGCTGGCAAGTTTGCATCCTCGTGTTGGTGAGGCGATTCTAAAAAATTGGGAATTTCCAGAATCATTAATTGCGGTTGCGGCCGAGCATGAAAATCTTAATCGAAATAGTGCCAACGGCCCTGATTTAGTGGATATTGTTCAAGTAGCCAGTTTGCAGACATATGCTAATACAGAAAAAGCATTAGATCCCGAAATACTCGCTAAGGTACCTGCTTTTGCGAAATTGGGTGTCGAGACTGGAATAAGTGTTGTTGAATTAGATGAAAACAGTGAGGAATATGCTGAAGCATTAGCACTATTCGGGTTTTAACACCTCATACATGAGGACTATTTAAAGTTAAGGCTTACCGATATATCTGAAGGAAACCCGATTCACTAAAACCATTCATTCGCCTGTTGCTCACTAATATTAAAGGGACTCCTCGGCCACCTAGGGAATCATACCGCTTTTTTGCATGCTGATTATTCTCAATATCGTATTCAACAAAGGGGATAGCATTTAAATTGAAATATTTACGGGCTTTTTTACAATATCCACACCAACTAGTAGAAAACATAGTAACTCGTTTGCTTGATTCTTGTTCACTATCATTCCCTACGTCCTGCTGATAAGGCTCGTAAGTCACACCTTGATAACTATTAATTTTTAGCTCTATTTTTTCAACCTGATGATTTTGCTGAACTTTATCACTAAAATGGACTTTACCTGAGTCATCTACCCATTTGTAAATATCTGCATTCACTGCCACTGCATTGTATAAAAATAAGACTATCCACCAATATTTCATCATCAATCCCTAGATGACCATTTTCTACTCTGGTCGCATATGTGGAAATAATAGTACATCACGGATTGACGGTGAATCTGTTAACAACATCACCAAACGATCAATACCAATGCCTTCTCCAGCCGTTGGTGGCATGCCATATTCCAGTGCGCGAATATAATCTTCATCAAAATGCATGGCTTCATCATCACCCGCATCTTTTTCAGCTACTTGGGCTTGGAAACGTTCCGCTTGATCTTCTGCGTCATTTAACTCTGAGAAGCCATTAGCAATTTCACGGCCGCCGACAAAGAATTCAAAACGATCCGTCACAAAGGGATCATCATCACTACGACGGGCTAATGGCGACACTTCAGTTGGATAAGCGGTAATAAATGTTGGCTCCATTAACCTATGCTCAACGGTTTTCTCAAAAATTTCAATTTGAATCTTACCCAAACCATAACTGTCTTTTAATGGAATACCGAGGGCTTGTGCTACTTGTGTTGCAGCTTCAATTGTTGCTAACTGCTCAGCTGAAATATCGGCATTAAAATGTAAAATAGATTCATTCACTGTCATCCGATGAAAGGATTTTGAAAAATCTAAATCCGTGCCTTGATAATGCACCTGTGATGTTCCTAATACCTCTTGAGTCACTGTCCGTAACATTTCTTCTGTTAAGTCCATCAAATCATTAAAATCAGCATACGCTTGATAAAACTCAACCATAGTGAATTCTGGATTATGGCGAGTTGATAAACCTTCATTACGGAAATTGCGGTTGATTTCAAAGACACGTTCAAATCCACCAACTACCAAACGTTTAAGATATAACTCCGGTGCAATTCGTAAGAATAAATCCATATCCAAGGCATTATGGTAAGTTGTAAAGGGTCTCGCCGTTGCACCACCAGGAATAGCTTGCATCATCGGTGTTTCAACTTCTAAATAATCTTTAGCCATTAAAAAACGACGAATACCATCAATCACTTTAGTGCGAATAATAAATGTTTCGCGGCTAGCCTCATTCATGATTAAGTCAACATAACGCTGACGATAGCGGGTTTCTTGATCTGATAAGCCATGGAATTTTTCAGGCAGTGGGCGTAATGATTTGGTCAATAATCGAATATCATCGACTATTACCGATAATTCACCTTTTTGAGTGCGAAACATCACCCCTTCGGCAGCGATAATATCGCCAAGATCCCAACGTTTAAAGTCAGCATAAACACCTTCTGCTAAATCATCACGTTTGACATAGAGCTGCATATTGCCTGACATATCGCGGATATTCGCAAAACTCGCTTTACCCATCACCCGCTTGGTCATTAACCGGCCGGCAATTTTGACTCGCCTTGGTGTTTCCTTTAACTCTTCAGCAGATGTGTTTTCATATTCAACCGCTAATTCAGCATTCACCACATTACGACGAAAATCATTTGGGAAAGCATTACCCTTTTCCCGTAACGCTGCCAATTTTTCACGTCGTTGAGCAATTAATCTATTTTCATCTTGTTCTATTTCGTTTGTCATTTATAGTCCTGATTTTAAGGATGCTTCAATAAATAAGTCTAAACCACCATCTAAAACAGCTTGGGTATTACCTGTTTCAACATTGGTACGTAAATCTTTTATTCGTGATTGGTCAAGTACATAAGAACGAATTTGACTACCCCAGCCAATGTCCGCCTTTCCATCTTCTGCCATTTGTTTCTGCTCATTTTGCTTGAGTAATTCAAGTTCATATAGCTTTGCTTTCAGCAAGCTCATTGCCGTGTCTCTGTTTTTATGTTGAGATCGCTGAGATTGGCACTGTACAACTGTATTCGTTGGCATATGTGTAATACGTACCGCCGAATCTGTTTTATTAATATGCTGGCCACCCGCACCGCTGGCACGATAAGTATCCACTCTCAAATCTGCCTTATTGATCTCAATATCAATATTATCATCCACTTCTGGGTAGACAAATACACTGCAAAATGAGGTATGCCTTTTTGCACTGGAATCAAATGGCGATTTACGAACCAGACGGTGAACACCTGTTTCGGTACGTAATAAGCCAAAGGCATAGTCACCTTCAAAATGGATAGTGGCGCTTTTTATTCCGGCCACCTCACCCGCTGAGGTCTCAACTAATGACACTTTAAAGCCTTGGGCATCACCCCAACGTAAATACATCCGCAGCACCATATTAGCCCAATCTTGTGCTTCCGTTCCACCTGAGCCCGATTGAATATCGAGATAGGCATTATTCGGATCCATCTTGCCTGAAAACATACGTTGAAACTCAAGTTTCGCCAATGCTTTATCTAAAAAATTTAGATCAGAATTCACCGCATCAAAGGTATCTTGATCCTGCTCTTCTACTGCCATTTCCAAGAGTTCTTTGGCATCATCCAAAGTTTCACGTTGATTTGATAGTGTCGTGACAATTCGTTCTAAATTAACGCGTTCTTTGCCTAATTGTTGGGCCCGTTGCGGATTATCCCAAACTGCTGAGGCTTCTAGCTCTCGTATTACTTCGACTAATTGTTCCGCCTTAACATCATAGTCAAAGATACCCCCTAAGATCGTCACTACGACCTCGAAGTTCTTTAATACGCTGCATTGTTGCACCTATTTCCAATGCTAATCCCTCTTAATATTATGTTATTTCTACAAAAGATGGGCTATTGTAGCGCATTCACTGGACGATTATTATTTTGGTAAAAAACGCATTGGATCAACCGGCTTACCATTGCGCCTAATTTCAAAATGAAGTTGATTACTTTGAGTCCCTGTTTTTCCTAATAATGCTATTTTTTGCCCTGATTTTACTTGCTGACCTTCCTTGACCAATAAACTCTTGTTATGTGCATAAGCACTTAGATACACATCATTATGTTTAATAATTAATAAATTGCCATATCTTGGCAAGCCACTGCCACTATAAACGACCTTGCCCGATGCGGCTGCGATCACACTTTGGCCTGATTTCCCTGCTATATCGATACCTTTACGACCGGCAGCACTTTTCGAATAAGTCGATACAACTTTACCTTTTGTAGGCCATCGCCATGTCAATTTAGTATTGGATATATTCGCTAGTGCTGCTTTCTTAGTTGTTTTCCTTGTCGCTGATTTATCCGTCGTGACTTGGGACTTGGTTGTTATTCTAGTCTGCGTTTTAGTACTTGTGCTTGATGATTTAAATCGCAGCCGCTGGCCAATAAAGATTTTATACGGCGACCGAATGTTATTTATTTTGGCGAGTGTTTTATAATCCATGCCATAGCGCCAGCTAATCGAATACAGTGTATCGCCTTTACTGACTTTATAGACTGTTGGTGGTTTTACTGGTGTGTATTTGACTTGGGGTGTTTTAGTCGCATAGCCTTGGTTACCAACAGGTGCGACTGCCCGGCCACCACTACAAGCCGTTAATAACAACATCAGTGATATGAGGAATATTCTCATATTTATCTGAAAATAAAATACGCTATCAGAATAATAGCCAATGTCAGCCAACCTATGCGATCAATCCATTTATGCAAATGTTTTTCTAAGCGCTCTCCGCCCCACCACATTAAACCCGCTTCTAGAAAATAGCGTAAGCCACGACTAATCGCCGATCCTAAAATAAATGGCACTAAAGCCATGGATGCAGCACCAGCAGAAATAGTAAATAATTTAAATGGGATAGGAGTAAACCCTGCTATAAACATTGCTCCAAAACCCCATTTTGAAAACCAACTTTCAACCATCAAATAAGCCTCTTGGTAACCAAGAGAAATCAACCATGGTTCTATCACCTGAAAAGCATACATGCCAATAATATACCCTGCAATCGCACCGGCAACTGATGCCATGGTTGTCAATGCTGCATAAAACCAGGCTTTTTCTGGTTTAGCTAAAGTCATTGGCGCCAGCATAATATCAGGTGGAATGACAAAACAACAAGATTCCGTAAAACTCACTAAGGCCAGCCAATAACTGGCATATTTATGGCGAGACCACTCCATGACCTTGCCATAGAGTTTTGAAAATACTCCCACTAAATTTGGCCTGATAACAACGGCACAAAACTAACAGCATCTAACTCTGTTTCTTCAAATGTATTACCGTTACGATCGATTACCCGTAATGATTGGCCTGAACTGCCACCAACAGGAATGACTAATCGCCCTCCCGGCGCTAATTGCTTTAAGAGTTCTTCAGGAACTTGTTCTGGTGCACAGGTCACAATAATACCATCGTAAGGTGCATTTTCTTCCCAGCCCCAACTACCATCACTATGCTTTAATCGAATATTATTAAATTTTAAATGATAAAAACGTTCGCGAGCCTGATTTTGTAGTGGTGCAATTCGCTCAACACTAAATACACGCTCAACTACTTTGGATAATACGGCGGTTTGATAACCCGATCCGGTTCCTACTTCTAAGACTTTATTCTTAGGTAAACCTTCTAATAATATTTCAGTCATTCTTGCAACGATGAAGGGCTGTGAAATAGTTTGACCTTGTCCAATTGGTAACGCTGTATCCTCATAGGCACGACTCGCTAGCGCTTCATCAACAAATAAATGTCGTGGTAGCCCCCTCATTACGCTCAATACATTAACGTTTTGAATGCCTTGCTCTTTTAAACGGTTAATTAAACGATCCCGTGTTCGCTGTGAGGTCATGCCTATACCGCGGTGTTGAGAAGTCACTCAAAGGCTCCTTGTAGCCAGTTAGCAACACCATCAATTGCATCATAACGAGTCAAATCGACTTGTAACGGTGTAACGGAGACTGCACCACGGCGAATAGCATCAAAGTCTGTTCCAGGCCCTGCATCTTGCTCCTCTCCTGCAGGTCCCACCCAGTACATAGCTCGGCCACGAGGGTCGAATTCTTTGATCACAGGTTCAGCTTTGTGTCGATGGCCTAAGCGAGTACTTTCAAATCCAGTAATGTCATCAATCGGTAGATCAGGCACATTAACATTCAATATTGTGTCTGCTGGTAAAGTCGTGTTCTGTAGCTGTTTCACTAACTTTTTAGCGACCCATGCCGCGGTCTCATAATGAACACCAGTATGACTGGCTAATGAAATAGCAATAGCTGGTAGCCCCAAAAACCGACCTTCCATTGCTGCTGCCACAGTGCCTGAATACAACACATCATCGCCTAAGTTTGCACCCGAATTGATACCTGACACCACCATATCTGGTTCATCTGCTAATAAACCGGTAATCGCCAAATGCACACAATCTGTTGGTGTGCCTTCAACACGATAGACGCCATTATCCAACTTATTTAAACGTAAGGGATTTTCTAAGGTTAATGAATTACTGGCACCACTACGATTACGATCGGGAGCTACTACTGTGATCTCACCAATAGGTGATAAAGCATCTGCTAATGCCTTAATGCCTTCCGCCATATAACCATCATCATTACTGATTAGGATTTTCATTATTTATTGCTTGCCTTTACACATGTCTTTCATGGTGCCATATCTTATCAAGATAAACTGTGAAGGGGACTACTATTAATTCACGAACAAGTATTCCCTTTATGTATTATAAAAAAGGGCACCATAAATGATGCCCTTACTCTATTATTTCATTCGATGACTTACATCAATATATTGTCTGACTGCCCACCACCATAACTGTGGAACTGCATTGGTTCGCCACCAGCGGTCACTTTCACTGCACAATATTTGAACTCCGGTATCTTAGCATCTGGATCCAATGCTGCATTTGACAGTTTATTAACTGCTGCTTCGTAATAACAGAAGGCCATAAAGACAGCACCTGTCGGTACCGTTTCATCACCCCGAGCAATCATCGAAATTTGGCCGCGGCGCGTTGCTAAGGTAATCATTTCACCCGGCTTCACACCCATTTCATCTAGACTAATCGGATTAATAGTTGCCACTGCTTCAGGTTCCAAAGCATCCAGTACATTCGAGCGACGAGTCATTGAACCGGTATGCCAATGTTCCAACATACGTCCGGTTATCAATACAAATGGGTATTCTTCATCTGGGCGTTCCGCGGGCGGAACAATATCAGCTGGAACAAATTTACCTAAACCATTTGCACTTTCAAATGTTTCCGTGAAAATAACATCTTCGCCAGGATCGCCTTCATTCAAACACGGATAGACTATCGAATCTTCTTTTTCAAGACGTTGCCATGTCATACCCGCCATAGTGGGCACGGCTTTACGTATTTCTTCAAATACTTCAGCTGAATCTTGGTAATTCCAATCCAAGCCCATCCGGCGAGCCATTTCTTGAATAATCCAAAGATCTTGTCGTGCATCACCTGGTGGAGGTACCGCTTGTCGTCCTATTTGTACTAATCTATCGGTATTAGTAAAGCTTGCTGTTTTCTCAGAAAATGCTGAAGCTGGCAATACTACATCGGCTAAATAAGCCGTTTCAGTTAAGAACAGATCTTGTACAACCATATGTTCAAGTTCAGACATAGATTGACGAGCATGGTTGGCATCTGGATCAGACATTGCAGGATTTTCACCTTGCACATAAAGTCCTGTTAAATCACCGGCATGAATAGCATGCATGATTTCAACTACGGTCAAACCTGGATTCTTGTCTAATTCACAATCCCATAATTGTTCAAAATAGGCATGAGCTTTCTCATCATCAACACGTTGATAATCAGGAAATACCATCGGAATCAATCCCATATCAGATGCGCCCTGCACATTGTTCTGACCACGTAATGGATGCAGACCTGTCCCCGGACGACCAATTTGCCCTGTCATCAATGCTAATGAAATCAAACACCGTGCATTATCAGTACCATGAACATGTTGTGAAACCCCCATACCCCATAGAATAATAGAACCTGAAGATGTGGCGTATAAGCGTGCTACTTGCCGCAATGTATCTGCTGGAATGCCACAGATTGGCTCCATCAATTCTGGTGTATAAGATTTCAAATGCGTTTTCATTGCTTCAAAGCCTTCAGTACGCTCGGCAATAAAGTCAGGATCGGTCAGATCTTCCTCGATGATGGTGTGCATTATTGCATTGAGCATCGGCACATCGGTACCCAACTTAAATGCTAGATGATGAGTCGCTTGACTCGATAAGTCTGTTGCTCGTGGATCCATTAAAATTAATTTAGTGCCTCGACGCATGGCATTTTTAATCCATGTTGCACCGACAGGATGATTCACCGTTGGATTAGAACCGATAATAACAATGACTTCTGCTTTATCGACATCAGAAACAGGATTTGAGACCGCACCGGAACCTAAACATTCTAGTAACGCCACTACTGAAGAGGCATGACAAAGACGGGTACAGTGATCAACATTATTAGTTTTAAAGCCTGTTCTCACTAATTTCTGGAATAGATAGGCTTCTTCATTGCTACCTTTAGCGCTACCAAAACCGGCTAATGCATTAGGACCTTGCTCATCACGGATTTTATTAAATCCGCCTGCTGCAAAATCAAGCGCTTCTTCCCATGTCGCTTCACGAAATATTTTATCAACATCATTTGGATCCATTGAGAAATCAGCAGATTTCGGTGCGTCATCTCGGCGAATAAGTGGCTTTGTTAAGCGGTGTGGATGGTGTACATAGTCAAAGCCATAACGTCCTTTGACACATAATCGGCCTTTATTGGCAGGTCCATCACGGCCTTCCACATAAATAATCTTGTCATCTTTAATGTTGTAGGTCATCTGACAACCGACACCACAAAATGGACAACCTGAATCTACTTTACGATCCGGTTCCAACATGCCAACATCATTAGCAGGCATTAATGCACCGGTAGGACAGGCTTCAACACATTCGCCACAACCCACACAAGTACTTTCACCCATAGGATCATCTAGATCAAATACGATCTCGGTATGCGTGCCACGCATTGCCAAACCAATAACATCATTATTTTGTTCATCACGACAGGCGCGTACACAACGTGTACATTGAATGCAAGCATCCATATTAACGGCAATACCGGGATGAGAAATATCCGCTTCAGGCTGGTTTCTCGCTTCAAAACGAGGTAGCCCTAAATCTAATTTACCAGCCCAATAATCAAGTTCTGAATTAAGGGTATGAGGCTGTTCAGATACGTCTGATTTAAGTAATTCCAATACCATCTTTTGCGATTTAACGGCACGTTCACTATTCGATTGAACAGTCATACCTTCTGTTGGATAGCGACAGCATGATGGTGCTAATACCCGTTCGCCATCAATTTCCACCATACAAGCACGACAGTTACCATCTGAACCTTGTCTATCGGAATAACAAAGATGTGGAATTTCAATGCCTTGTTGTTTTGCAACATCAAGTAAGGTTTCGCCATCTTCAGCAACAACTGGTTGACCATTTAAGGTGAAATTAATCGACTGGGGCAATTCTTCAGGATTAATAGCCATTATTTCAACTCCTCAGGGAAGTACTTCATCACACAGCGAATCGGATTAGGCGCAGCTTGCCCTAGACCACAAATAGATGTGTCAATCATCACTTCAGATAACTCTTCTAGTAGGTCTTCATTCCACGTTGGCTTTTCCATTAAAGTGACAGCTTTCGCGGTTCCCACTCGGCATGGCGTACATTGCCCACAAGATTCGTCTTCAAAGAATTTCATTGCATTAACAGCTAGATCACGTGCTTTGTCCTGATTTGAAAACACCACAATAGCCGCACTACCGATAAAACAGCCATATTCATTTAGAGTATCAAAATCAAGCGGAATATCACCCATGGATGCCGGTAAAATACCGCCTGATGCACCACCCGGGAAATAACCATAAAACTCATGGCCCTCGACCATACCACCACAATATTCGTCAATCAATTCCTTCATGGTAATGCCCGCATCCGCTAGATGTACACCCGGATTATTAACACGACCACTGACTGAAAATGACCGCAAGCCAACACGGCCATTACGACCATGGTCAGTCAAACAAGATGGCCCTTTTTCAAGGATATCTCGCACCCAGTAAAGTGATTCCATATTGTGTTCAAGCGTTGGCCGTCCAAATAAGCCTACCTCTGCTACAAATGGAGGGCGAAGACGCGGCATTCCTCGTTTACCTTCAATTGATTCAATCATGGCTGACTCTTCACCACAGATATAGGCACCCGCACCACGACGGAGATGAATTATAGGCATATGTTTTACTGGCGGATTAGCAACTAACTTAGCAATTTCGCGTTCTAATACTTGTCTTATAGCTGCATATTCATCACGCAAATAAATATAAATCTCATTAATGCCCACAGCCCAGGCTGCAATCAATGCTCCTTCGAGGAAACAATGTGGATCACGATCTAAATAATATTTGTCTTTTAATGTGGCCGGTTCACCTTCATCGATATTCACTGCCATCAGTTTAGGTTCAGGCATGCCTCGTACAATTCGCCACTTGCGTCCGGCCGGAAAACCCGCGCCACCTAATCCACGTAGTCCAGAATCATCCATTGCAGCCAGTACTTTTTCGACATTATAAGTACCATTCATGCACTGCTGATAAGTGTTATAGCCATTTTGTTCAAGGTAGGCTTCATAATTAATAGGCTGTAATTCTTCCGGCTCAATTTCTTTAGTATCAACTGCTTGTGCGACTTTTTCAGTGTCAGCTTGTTCGATAGGATTCATTCCTACTACAGCAATTGGGGCTTTATCACATCGGCCAACACAGGGGACTCGCTGCACACGAACGCCATCACCAAGGCCATTTTCAAGCGACTTAATTAAGTCTTGTGCCCCCATCATTTCACAGGTTAATGACTCACAAACACGCACTGTTAATGCCGGAGGAGGTGCGTCACCTTCTTTAATTACATCAAAATGATGATAAAAAGTTGCAACTTCGTAGACTTCGGCTTTTGACAGCCTCATTTCACGCGCTAAGGCGACTAAATGGGCGGCTGAAATATGCTTATAAGCATCCTGAATTTTGTGCAGATGTTCGATCAGTAAATCTTTTTGTCTTGATTCATCAGCTAACAGAGCCTGAACTTCTGCTAATGCTTTTTGATCAACTTGTCTGCCTTTACCAACAGCTCTGGGTAATTTCAGTTTACTACCTTCTTTCCGAGCACTGATTTCTTGCCCACTCATGAAACGGCCTCTCTCGTCATTTTTTTGCCAATACCGGCACTTTATTTAATCGCCTGAAAATACCATGAGAAGGCGCTATTGTGAAGTTAGTAATGCTAAATGACGACCAATGAAAAAATTTAAATTATCATTTGAAGTGCCATGCTGCCCATTATCTTAGGCTTTAATCTGCACTAATTTGTCGCATCAACAACAAAACCGTTATTTTTATCCAGTAACTTGTTGAAATCGTACTCTTGAACAAAAAATACAAATAGCTTAAAGGTAAGCAGCCATTATTGGTTCTACACCACTAAAAACTACAAATTTATATGCTCAGAATAAACTAAAACAATAGATTTGCGCATGATTAAACTCACAAACTACGGTATTTATTCTTCACCTTTTTTCATATGATGTGATGGATGAACAGGCCGCATTAACATATTCGCAATAAATGCTACGATCAATAAACTCGCCATCAAATACATTGTTTGGTTATACAAACTAGGGGTTGGATCGATAGTTCCAGCAGGTGCAATTTCCATCAGTTTTGAAATGGTCACCGTTTTTGTTTCCATTAATGTACTAAGCTGTTCTGTGCCAGCGCCAAACTGAGTGTGGAAAGCTGTAGGATCAATATTTGCCACTAAATCCTTAATTGCACTCACTGTCGCACTTTCACGTAATGATGTAATTGCCAATGGCCCTAATACACCAGCGGTACTCCACGCAGTTAATAGTCGTCCATGGATACCACCGACGTATTTAGTGCCAAAAATATCGGCAAGATAAGCCGGGATAGTTGCAAATGCACCGCCATACATGGTGAAAATCAACATGGTAGCCGCATAGAACATCACTAACCATGTGATCGATGGGGCTACACTGACTGCTTGTGCAGCAAAAGGAATAGAAGCATACAAGATAGCGCCTAAACCAAAGAAGATATAGTAAGTATTTTTACGGCCAATATAATCTGATGTGCTTGCCCAGAAGAAACGCCCTACCATATTGAAGGCACTGATCATCAATACATAGGTTGCAGCAAATTCTAAATTTACTGTGCCTGGCAATGCGCCACCAAATATATCTTTCATCATGGTTTTAGCAACTGATATGACACCAATTCCAGCTGTTACATTCAAACACAGCATGATCCATAACTGCCAAAATTGAGGTGTTTTTAATGCCTCATCAATATGGACGTCATGTTCGGTAATCATGCCTTTAGTTTCATCTGGCACCACATAACCTTCTGGTAGCCAGCCTTCTTTAGGCACGCGATAGGAAAATGCTGCAATCATCATAATGACAAAATACACCACACCTAAAGTGAAGAAGGTTTGAGCAACTCCGATGTTTCCTGTCCCTGCCAAATAAACCCCTTCAGGTCCTGGCACTAACATATTGGCAACATCATTAGCTCCCACCACTACCACTTCTTGTAACTGACCAGCGACTTCGACAACCCGTCGGCCAGCTTCGGTCATTAGATTTACAGTATCAATCGTGCCTAAATATTCTGGTGCAATATAGAATGATTTCATCATTGGGCCGATCATGAATTTTGCGATCATGGCACCACCACCAAAGCCCATAATTGCTATACCTGTTGCCATTCCTCGTCTATCGGGGAACCAGCGAATCAAAGTGCTAACAGGGGAAATATAACCTAAACCTAAACCGCAACCACCTAGGACACCATAACCAAGATAGAGCAGCCATAGTTGGCCTGACACAATACCCATGCCACCAATGATAAAACCACCACCCCAACATGCTGCAGCAATAGATCCAACCATGCGCGGTCCGACCGTTTCCAACCATTTACCAGCAAAGGCCGCTGACAAACCTAAAAAGACAATGGCAACAGTGAAAATCCATACAACACTTTTTAGGCTCCAATCATCAGCAGCACTGGTGACGACACCGATTCTTGCTACCAGTGCGGGGTTAAATAAACTCCAAGCATAAACAGAACCAATGCAGAGATGAATACCTAGGGCTGCGGGCGCAATTAACCAACGATTAAACCCCTCTTTCGCCACTATACGTTGCTTAGAAAACAGCCCAGCCATCACTTTCTCCCAATTGGTCATTTAATAAAACTGAAGAGTCAACATACCACGCCCTCAGGGCTACTTCAATTTATATGCTTACTTTTTATTTGTGTACAAATATATCTTAAAACCTTTCGACTACTCATTGTTAGATCTATTGTGATACTTCTACTTTGCTTACTTTTTGCAAACCACGAGGTAATTTATGTCCTCGCTTGCCACGGTCACCCGTGTAATGCGCTAAGTCTGATGGTTTCAGAGTTAAATGCCTCCGGCCAGCATGTAGTGTCACACTGCTTTCTTCAGGCACATTAATAACCGAATGTAGCCATTCTTGTTTGGCTGCAAAACGAGCTTGCGGAATATTAATCAGTCGTACCCCCTTACCTTTATTCATTTGTGGCATTTCACTGGCTAAGAAAACCAATAACCGACCATCTCCAGCAGCGACGGCAAGACTATCTGTCGCTGGATTTTCTATCCAAATAGGAGGTAAGATTTCAGCACCTTCCGGTAAGTTAAACAACGCTTTACCCGCTTTATTTTTAGCTAATAAATTGTCTAATATTGTGACAAAACCATAACCGGCGGTATTAGATAATAATAGTGGCTTGTCTAATTCTCCTGCCAATACTGCTACAAAGCGCGCATCGGGAGGTGACTGGAATCGGCCACTCAATGGTTCGCCTTGTCCTCGTGCTGACGGCAAACTATGGGCAGATACCGAATAACTGCGGCCCGTTGAATCTAAAAATACGATTTGTTGATTACTGCGGGCTTTAACAGAAGTGAAATATCGATCGCCGGTGCGGAAGTTTAATGATTCGGGATCAACATCATGACCTTTAGCAGCACGTACCCAACCACTTTCTGATAATACAATTGTTAATGGTTCTGTCGGCAGTAAATCAGTCTCACTTAACGCTTTGGCAGCATCACGTTGTACGATTTCTGATCGACGATCATCACCAAATTTTTCGGCATCTGCTGTTAATTCTTTGCGAATTAAGGTCTTCAATCGTGTATCCGAACTAAGCAACAACTCTAACGATTTACGTTCTTTGGCAAGCTCATCCATCTCACCGCGGATTTTTATTTCTTCTAGTTTGGCTAAGTGGCGTAATTTTAATTCTAGAACCGCTTCTGCTTGACGGTCACTAATACCAAACCGCTTCATTAACACCGGTTTGGGTTCATCTTCGGCACGGATAATGGCAATGACTTCATCAATATTAAGATAAGCGACTAACAAACCTTCCAACACATGCATACGATCTAGGATTTTATCTAAACGATATTGCAGGCGGCGGCGTACTGTAGCAGTACGATAAACCAGCCATTCGGTCAGTATGTCTTTCAAGTTTTTGACTTGAGGTCGACCATCCAAGCCAATCATATTCATATTGACTCGGTGACTGCGTTCAAGATCGGTACTGGCAAATAAATGTGACATTAAATCATTAATATCAACACGATTAGAGCGAGGAACAATCACTAATCTCACTGGTTGAGCATGATCAGATTCATCTCGAAGATCGGCTACCATTGGTAATTTTTTGGCATTCATCTGATTAGCAATCTGCTCAATAATTTTCGCCCCAGATACTTGATAAGGCAGGGCATTAATAATGATTTCGCCCTCTTTATTCTTTTCATAACAGGCACGCTGGCGCACACTGCCATGACCGGTGGTATAGATTTTTATTAAATCTTCGCGTGAAGAGACAATCTCACCACCTGTTGGAAAATCTGGTCCTTGAATATCCTCTAATAATGCATCCAACTTTGTCGTTGGTTTTCTGAGTAGTTGTAAACAGGCGTTGACCACTTCGCGTAAGTTATGTGGCGGAATATCCGTTGCCATACCAACCGCGATCCCACTACCACCATTAAGTAATATATTAGGTAAGCGAGCCGGTAATAATTCTGGCTCATTCATTGTGCCATCAAAATTAGGCACCCATTCAACGGTACCTTGGCCTAATTCACCTAACAGTGTTTGTGCATAAGCTGTGAGCTTTGATTCGGTATACCGCATAGCTGCAAATGATTTAGGATCATCCATTGAGCCCCAATTACCTTGCCCATCAACTAATGGATAACGATATGAAAACGGCTGCGCCATCAATACCATTGCTTCATAGCAAGCCGAATCACCATGAGGATGATATTTACCTAGGACATCACCAACTGTTCGAGCTGATTTTTTATGTTTTGAAGCTGAACTTAAACCCAATTCAGACATCGCATATACAATACGTCGTTGTACCGGTTTCAAGCCATCACCCACATGGGGTAATGCCCTATCTAAAATAACGTACATCGAATAATCTAAGTACGCTTTTTCGGTAAATTCTCGAACAGGTAATTGCTCTAAATCATCAACCATTACAGTACTAGTCATGCTTTATCCTCGTTATACACTTGCCAAATCACCCTGCTCTTCCAGCCATGCTTTACGATCTGATGCACGTTTTTTTGCCAATAATTTATCCATCGATTCATCAGTCAATGAACCTTCGCCCTCAACCACATCGTCATCATCGATAGTAAGACGAATTAAACGCCGTGTATCTGGTGCCATGGTGGTTTCACGTAGCTGCAAAGGATTCATTTCACCCAACCCTTTAAAGCGTTGTACATTGATTTTGCCTTTTATTTTATCTCTCTCAATTCGATCTAAAACAATTTGTCGTTCTTCATCATCAAGGGCATAAAATACCTGTTTACCAACATCGATTCGGAATAACGGTGGCATCGCGACACAGATATGACCTTTTTCAACCAAAGGTCGGAAATGTTTCACAAATAAGGCACACAACAAAGTCGCAATATGAGCACCATCTGAATCAGCATCCGCCAAAATACAGACTTTGCCATACCGTAATCCTGATAAATCATCGCTACCAGGATCGACGCCTATTGCTACTGCAATATCATGGACTTCTTGTGATGCTAATACTTGGCTAGAATCAACTTCCCATGTATTTAGGATTTTCCCTCGTAATGGCATAATCGCTTGAAACTCACGTTCTCGACCTTGCTTAGCACTACCACCAGCAGAATCACCTTCCACTAGAAATAGCTCTGTTCGAGTCACATCTTGTGAAGAACAATCTGATAGTTTACCCGGTAGAGTTGGGCCCGACTGGACCCGTTTACGAACTACTTTTTTCGCTTGTTTTAACCGTGATTGAGCACTGCTAATCGCTAATTCAGCAATTTTCTCACCATCTTCCGTATGGTGGTTTAGCCATAAACTGAAGGAATCTTTTACTGCACCTGAAACAAATCCAGCACATTGTCTTGATGATAAACGTTCTTTAGTTTGTCCTGAGAACTGTGGATCTTGTAATTTGACTGATAGAACATAACAGCACTGGCTCCATACATCTTCTGGCGTTAATTTCACCCCTCGAGGCAATAAACTGCGAAACTCACAAAACTCAAGCAATGCATTTAATAAGCCGGTACGTAATCCATTTACATGGGTACCACCTTGTGCAGTTGGAATTAAATTGACATAACTTTCAGCTAGTTCATCACCATACTCAGTTTGCCACATCAATGCCCAATCAACTTGTTCATTATCACCTTCGATATGCCCGACAAAAGGTTGTGCTGGCACACAAGGCTGATCGGTCATCATCGAACTTAAATAACTATTCAAGCCATCGTCATAGCACCACCGATCTTCAATTTTTTCTTCGCCTGATAAATCTGTGAAGGTAACGACTAGGCCAGGACATAGAACCGCTTTCGCTCTTAATACATGGCGTAGGCGCGCGACTAAAAATTTTGGTAAATCAAAATAAGAGACATCCGGCCAAAAACGTACTGTTGTTCCAGTATTACGTTTCCCTACTGTGCCAATTTCTGTGAGATCTTCTACTTTAAGGCCATGCTCAAATGCGATGGCATATTCGGTAGCATTACGACGAATTTTGACTTCTAACCGAGATGACAGCGCATTAACTACTGATACACCAACACCATGTAAGCCACCCGAGAATTGATAGTTTTTGTTGGAAAACTTACCACCCGCATGTAAACGGGTTAGGATAACTTCGACACCCGGCACGCCCTCTTCCGGATGAATATCCACTGGCATGCCACGACCATCGTCGATCACTTCCAGTGAATTGTCTGGATACAAAATAACTTGAACTTGCGTAGCGTGTTCAGCAACGGCTTCATCAATACTATTATCAATCACCTCTTGCGCCAAATGGTTAGGGCGCGTGGTGTCGGTATACATACCGGGTCGTTTTTGTACTGGCTCCAGCCCTGTTAAGACTTCAATTGCCGATGCATCGTATTCGTTCGTCATAGCAGCATTTAATAATTGTTATGTGCCCGAAGAGTAGCAGGATGAAAGGTCTTTACACAAGGCTATCATTTACAAGGCAGTTGACACGATAGGTAACTGTAGTAATATCTCGTATATTAGTTAATACTAATTTAGGAGTTAATCATGAATATTGACCGAATCGTCCTAGCCTTTGCGGGTGGCGTTATTTTATTAAGCCTTATTCTTTCCCAATATCACAGCCCTAATTGGTTATGGTTAACGGCATTTGTCGGGGCCAACTTGTTTCAAGCAGCCTTTACTGGCTTTTGTCCATTAGCAAAAATGCTGAAAGCCGTTGGCAAAAAAGCAGGACAGGCATTTGATTAAAATGCTTAATATGAGAAGGTTAACTGTTTTTTGCTGGATATTAGCGAGTTTGGCTTCATACCCCGTTGTTGCTGATCAGCAACAAGACTTTCAACAACAAAGTAAAGTCGCTATTCAAGAATTTGCTACCACACTAAAAGGCGCTTTAGTTTCGGCAATGCAATCGGGTGGCCCAACTGAAGCCATTCTGGTGTGCAATCAAGTCGCACCAACAATAGCGGCAAGTTTATCTGAGAAATATGGTATTGACATTGCCCGCACAAGCCTTAAAGTGCGTAACCCAGATAATAAAGCTGATTGCTGGGAACAAAAAGTACTTCGCCAATTTGAAGATCGTAAACAAGCAGGTGAAGCTATAAATACACTGTCTTTTAGTGAAAAAATAAACCGTGATGATGGTCAAGAATTACGGATGATGAAAGCCATCCCTACCGGTGAAGTCTGTTTAAAGTGCCATGGCAGTAATATTGCTGAGCCTGTTCAAGCGACCTTAGATAAGCTCTATCCTGACGATCAGGCCACTGGCTTTTCTTTAGGCGATATCCGGGGTGCGTTTACAATTCGTAAAACTGTCAAACAATAGAAACAAAAAAAGCCCTTGAGCTATTGCTAACTCAAGGGCTTCTATGTATGCAATCTATTTCAGTGAAATAACTTCTGTACGGCCTTGTGTGTCTATCGCTAATTTACCTTCAGCTGATAGCCAACCAATCGCGCGTTGTGTTGTTTTTGCATCTAACTTTGTTTCTTTGGTGATTTTAGTGACGCTACTTTCACCTTTTTTATTAAGATACTGCCATACAATACCGGCTGCAGTTCCTATTGAATCCGCCATTTTTGTCTCTCCATTTTTTAAATAAATATTACAATCAAGATAATTGACACACTCTGTGGTCAGTTTTGTAATATGTTGATTTTACAGCAAGGTATCAAATGATATAAGTGAAGATTTTCCCGACTTATCATTATCGTTAAATAAATGAAAATTTATATGCGCCGCCTATGTTCGTCAAAACATCCAAAAATCACTCAGTATTTTCCTCTATATCTAACAATTCTTCCTCATAGTCATCCTCCTCCCAGCTGTATTTCTTTTCGGGTGGTTTAGGATCTTTATGGCGAAATACAACAGCACATACCACACCCATCAGTGCTCCAAATAGATGTGACTCGAAGGAAATCCGTTCTAGCGTTGGTAATATTCCCCAAACCATACTGCCGTAGAGGAAAAATACGATCATTGATAATGCTATTGCCTGTTTATCACGCCGCAATACACCAATTAAAAATAGAAAAAACATCATGCCATGTGTTAAACCACTGGCTCCTAAATGATGAGATTCTCTCGCAAATAACCACACACCTATGCCTGAACCAATGTAGATAATGGTAAATACTTGTTTTGCTGACTTGGGATATTGGTAAAACAGTGCTGTTGCCAAAACAAATAGCGCTAATGTATTTGAAAAAAGGTGCTCAAAAGAACCATGTAACATCGGGCCCACAGCAATACCAATCAAACCTTCTATGGTTCTTGGATAAACACTATAAACACCGACATCTAGACCCAATAGTATTTCTAAACCTTTGATCGCCCATAATAAAGAAACAGCTATCATGACTTTAATAACAATAGGTTTGAACGCTATAGAGTTATCACTATCCATCACATCACGCTTGAGCAATACGTTGTAAAGATTGTAATATTAGTTTTCTAGGAGCGGCGATATTCATTCGCATAAAACCACTGCCACCTTCACCAAAACTAATACCCGGATTCATACCCACTTTTGCCTTATTAATGAAGAATAACCTCAATTCGTGATCACTCAACTCCATTTGTCGACAATCTAACCACAATAAATAAGTGCCTTGTGAATCCAATATTTTAATATTGGGTAATTGTTGCTCCGCAAATTCAATAAGCTGTCTGCGTGTTTCATCAAGATAGATCATCACTTCATCTAACCATGTTTCTCCACCACGGTATGCCGATTCAAAAGCGGTAAGGCTAAATGGGTTAGTGGCACTAATATGCCAACTATCGAATACTTTTTTAATGGCCTGCCAATGTTGGCGATTATTTGCAATCAAACATGATAGCCCTAAGCCTGGGATATTGAATGTTTTACTGGGAGCGACAGCTGTCACAATAGCAACATCATCGGTTAATGTTGCTAGCGGAATATGACGATACTCTGGATAAATTAAATCGGCATGAATCTCATCTGAAATAATCGTTAGTTGATAGCGACGTGCAATATCCAAGATACTTTCTAGCTCTTGCTGTTGCCATACTCGACCAACAGGATTATGAGGTGAGCACAATAATAATAATTTGGCACCTGATGCCGCACATTGCTCAAGGTGTTCAAAGTCAATACTATAAATACCTTGCTCTAATTTAAGCGGATTTTCTATTAACTTTCGGCCTGTTTCACTGATAGCGGTAAAAAAGGGTGGATAGATAGGTGGCTGAATAATTACACCATCACCCGGCTGTGATAAGGCTTCAATGGCAGCATGCATTGAAGGTACAACACCTGGACACATTAAAATAGATTTACGATCAATCGACCAATTATGACGATGTTGAAACCAATCCTGCATTGCAGTAAACAGACTATCTGGATACACCGTATAGCCATAAATAGGATGATTAGCTCGTTGAATGAGCGCTTTAGTGACCGCTTCAGGTGCCTGAAAATCCATATCTGCCACCCATAATGGTGTGACATCTTCGGTACCAAAATAGGCTTTACGAGCATCATATTTTAGGCTGGTAGATTGTGTCCTATCTATAATCTGATCAAAGTTAATCATTATGAGACCTTATGA
This sequence comes from Methylophagaceae bacterium, assembly GCA_048595405.1. Classification (GTDB taxonomy): domain Bacteria; phylum Pseudomonadota; class Gammaproteobacteria; order Nitrosococcales; family Methylophagaceae. The sequence continues at coordinate 20,732 of JBJPGB010000036.1, read as the reverse complement.
TTAAAAATAACTCCGTTCGTCCTGAATTTGTCTGAGGAATGATAACTTTATGGTTCAGCAGACTTAGAACTAATGAAAGGAATATCACTTTTTCACCCAAATAGTGACATCGGATAAGGTATGTTGAAATTTACGGCTAGTTTCTCGAATCACGAAAGGTATTTTCTGTGGTGCCATCATTAAATTAAAGTGCGGCTCCAGAACCATTTTCAAACCATCCAATGTCGAGACATTTTCACCATCTTTTTTCATCCCTCCCAGCCAATTTTCTTTTTTGGTATGCTCTTCCAGCCAGGTATATGGTGACGCAATCAATAATAATCCGCCTTGATTTATTCGTTGATGGATGGAAGATAAAAATAGTGCAGGATCATATAGGCGATCAATCAAGTTCGCGGCTAATACCAGATCATAACCGGTAAAAATTGACTTCAGATTACAGGCATCACCTTGTAGTAATTCAACCTTGTCAGATACCTCATCAAATCCTAATTCTGATAAATGTCGCTCATGATAAAGTCTTAAATCACCTTCATCAGCAATGCTATAACGAATCACGCCTTGCTCAGCTAATTGCACACCTAAATTAATCAACCTTGCTGAAAAATCAATGCCCGTCACTTGATCGAAATATTTGGCTAATTCAAAACTTGCTCTACCGACGGCACATCCTAAATCTAATGCCTTTTGTGTTGGACGGTCAGCCATTGCTTTAACGGCCAATTCAACCACTGTTTGCGGGAAATTAGCCACATCAAAGTAACGGTCGCCATAATGAAATTCAGCATATTCTGATAACATTTTATCGTTTTCGTAATTCGACACCGTTTGTTCCTTAAGTTGATCGGCGGCAACATACCGAAAGCCGGCATGCTGGAAAAAATGTTGTCGAAAAGCATAACGTGCGGCATGTCGACTCTCATTGCCACAGGAGATCCACGATCCGCCTTTAAATACATTATGGTGACCATCAAATGTTGGCATGGTGAAATCATCATATAGATGATGCACTTTAAAGCCGTCAAATGGGTAAATAGCCGTTTCTGTCCATTGCCAAACATTGCCCGTCACATCGTATAATTTACCATGAGAAAAATGATTTACGGGGCACGGTGATGCCGCGTAATCAAGGTGAATATTAGCTTGTGCTTGCTGTCCTTGCTGCAACTCGGTTATCCCAGAAAAATTATAAATCCGATACCATTCATCTTCTGTTGGCAATCGTATTGATTGCCCTACTTGTTCCGCTTTCCAATTACAAAATGCTTTTGCTTCGTGATAATTGACCTCGACCGGCCAATCCCACGGCATATCAATGATTTCAGTCATTAATCGGCATTGCCAATTTTGGCCTGATCGAAGCCAAAATGTTGGATACTCTGCTTTCGAAAAATCCCGCCATTGCAATCCCTGTTGTTGCCAATAGCTATCCTTCTGATAACCACCATCTTCAACAAACACCAGAAATTCCTGATTGCTGACTAAATATTTACTTGCCTGAAATTCAGCAATATCCGATTGATGTTGGCCATATTCATTATCCCAGCCATATATGGCGTCATCATGATTTTTCCCTAACGCAACTTCACCAGTTGGAATCGTAACGAACTCATTGTCTGGGGCATCAGCCGTCTCATTCCAAGATTGCCATGCAGAATGTGTTTGCACTAATTCCAGTGCTTGTTGACGAATTAGAACCGATGAAGTTTCAATATGGATTTGCTCATGCTCAATGCCCATGATGACCGTCCACCAAGGACTCTGCCAATCTATCGGTAGCGTTAGTGGCGCATTGCAAATCAGCTCATTGATAACATGCTTAACTTGTTGTCTATAGGCTTTAACTTCAGCCACTGTTGGCCATTCATAGTTGGATTCATCAAGATCATCCCAGCTCATTTCATCGACACCAATAGCAAACATCGACTCAAATTTAGGATTAACACGCTGATTGATCAGGCCTGACAAAATCAATTTATTAATGAAAAATGTGGCGGTATGGCCATAATAAAAGATTAAAGGATGGCGTAAAGGAATTGATTTTTGATAATAGCCTCGGTCGCCTACCAAGGTTTCAAACAGTGATTCATAACGCTCGAATGTGGCATTAAAATATGCAGCAATTTCCTTGCGTTTAGCCTCACTATTGTCACCCGTTAACAGGGGGGTTCTCAAATACTGTGAGGATGACATTGGACGCCCTTTAAATTGTCAAAAATAGTAGACGTATAAATACGTGTAATGTTACCGATAATACTGTCAATCGAGTTGCTTTGCCAACCAGGCTGTTTTAGCGGACAGTTCAAGCGAACAACTCCATTTATAGGCAAGATTAATCGTCTCGGCACATGAATAAACGCCATGCCCTTTGACCACCACTACTTTATGATTGCTTAATGCTTGCGCGACTAATGGGGAGGACTTCTCAATATATTGCTCATAAGGAATGGTCAATACAGGCACTATTGGAAAGTAATACTGGCCTTCAAAATCAACTGGCACAAAGTCTTGCCCATCCAATGTTAGTGCAACGGTATGAGGATTGTGGCTATGAAAAAGGGCTCTTGTATTAGCGTTTTGTTGATAGCTTTGAATATGTAAGGCGGCATCCAAAGAAGCATTTTCTTCCATGGAACCACCAATATGACATTTCACTAAACCGTCTGCTTGTAAAGTATCGGCACAACATCCGGTCGGTGTTAGCCACACTTCGTCATGCCAACGAAAAGAAGCATTACCGCTGTGTGAGTCATTACAACCATATTGCCGTAACCAACGGTAATGATCGACTAATTGCTGCTTTAATTGTTCACGACTCATCGCTTACCATTTCTTCAAGTTGTTGCTCTACATGTCGCAACCATTGACCAGCCTGATTACGTTCATTTTCAAATGCTACAGCTTTAATAAATTGTACTTTTGCTTGTGTTAAATCACCCGTATAAAATTGAGCCATCCCTAGTAAGAGTGATGCTGAACCTAGTTGTTCATCTTGCAATATTTGAACACTTTTTGATAACGGTTTAATCGCATTTTCCCATTGTTCTAATTCGAATAAAATACGGCCATATTTTAAATCCGCCTCACCACTATTATCTAGCGCCACCACTTGCTGCAATACATCTGCAGCTTTTTGTCCTTCTTTAGCTGCTAACCAACTATCTGCTAGACGATTTAGATTTTCTTTATCCGCTTTAACCACACCTTTATCGATTGCATTTGTCATCAATTGTGCCGATTTGTATGGAATATGCAGGTAACGGTACATATTTACTAAACTAATAAGTGTCTTAGCATCACCCAATTCCAGTCGTTGCGCTAACAGTTTTACGGCGAGTGCTGAAAACTCCTTATTCTGCTGTAAATATAAGGCTGATAGCTGTGCCCAATATGTTTTTTGATAAGGATAGATAACAATTAGCTTCTCTAATACCTTAATAGCAGATTTATAGTGTTTTAACTCTAAATGGGCAGATAACAATACTTGATACCACGCTTCTTTGGGATCTTTATCCTTTTTAATTGCGATCCGCATGTACTCAACCGTTTTTTTATAATTTTTTACTCTATAGTAGGCGCTCGCTAATAAAATATTAACACTATTGGCTGGTGACGTTTCAGCTTGTAACCATTGCTCCAGTAATGCAATGCCTTTGTTATATTGATCATCAGCAATGAGTAACTGCGCCAAATTATATTTTAAGTCATGACTTACTTTTTTAGGTAATGCATTAGAGTCCAATGCCTGCTGAAATAAAGCACTGGCCTTTTTATAATCTTGTTGGGATGAATATAAATAACCTAAAGTCTGTTGCACCACAGCCCTTTCATAAGATTCTGTTGCCTTTAACAAGGCTTTAAGTTTGGTCTCCGCTTGTGCATTTTTATCAGTTGCCATTAGTTCTTGAGCGGCACTCAATACTTTGTATGTTTTTTCAGTTAATAAATACTGAGTATCTTGTTCAGCGACTGTTATGGTCGCAGACAATAGCAAGATCATTAACAAAATTATCTTTGATAGCCAACGTGATACATTCATCATTTATTTTGCCAACTTAAATTCAATGTCTTGAGTCGCTTGGCGCTCAACAGGCTGACCATTGACTACTTTGGGTTTGAACTTCCATTTTAGAATGGCTTTTAATGCCGCTTTATCAAAAATATTTTCCGGGTTTGCACTGACAATAACGGGATTTTGTACCTGACCAAGCTTGGTGATCGTAAAAGAAACGGTCACTGATCCTTCAATTCCTCGACGCGATGCTGAACGTGGGTAACGCGGTGGAATACGAACCAAGGGGATAACTTCATCGTCTATTAACGGAGCAATAACAGGCTCTGGCGCTACTACTGGGGCTATCTTCGGAGCTGATGAAAAATCACCCAAGTAAGGACCACCAGCAATATTTAAGGGCACATCAATCCGCGGTATGTCTAACCTTGGAGCCGGCGCTTTAGGTTTGTTTGCCTGTGGTGCCGGTGCTTTTGGTGGTGGTGGTGGTTTTTTAGGCGGTGGCGGCTTTTTAGGCAATTCACGTTTTTTAGTTTCTGTCCGTGTCTCACGCTTTAATCGTACAAAGTCCAATAATCGAATATCTTCTATTACACGTCTCTCAATGCTTTGTGCTGATGTCATTTGTTGCATCAAGGTAAATAAACCAAGATTGACCAATATGGCCAGAAGTAATCCGATGGTTAAGCGCATTAGATTTGTCCTTAATCGCGCTCTGCTGCAATAGAAACATTTGCAACGCCCGCCAGCCGTGCTTGATCCATTACTTCAATTAACAAACCTGTTTTGGATTCTTTATCTGCCAAAATAATTACCGCGCCTTCAGGATTTTCGGCATGCATGCGTTCAACATTTGCCCGCACAGCACGCCTATCGATCCAACGTTTATCCATTTTAATCCTGCCATCCAATGTGATTGCAATAAGAATATTCGCTTTTTCTTTATTCACCGCTGTTTTTGCCGAAGGTCGACTGACATCAACTCCTGTTTCTTTAACAAAAGAAGTCGTGACAATAAAAAAGATCAATAAGATAAATACCATATCAATTAATGGCGTCATATTGACGTCAGCTATGGCACCGCTCTGGCGTCGTGAATGTCTTTTTCTCATAACTATTATTAGCCTTATTCTCTAATCTCGTCGCAATGCATCAGCGACATTATCAACAGTTCGCGCTACACGCTGCTCCAGCTGAGTACTAAAATACATTCCTGATAAGGCCGCCAATAATCCACCCATTGTTGTGATCAATGCGACCGAAATGCCGCCGGCCATTCCTCGGGCATTACCTGTTCCAAATACCGTTAATACATCAAACGTTTGAATCATGCCATTAACAGTGCCTAATAGGCCTAACATCGGTAATGCAACAATTAATGTACGTATCGCCATTAAATATTGTTTTAAAGATAAAGTACTTTCAGCAATCATGCCTTGACGAATTTTTTGTGCATACCAGCTGCTGTGTTCTGTTCTTCGCTGCCAATCTACAATTAATTTTTTAAGGTGTGTCGGATGAATAATATAAACAAAAAAATAGCGTTCGATAATAAGCGTCCACATCAAAACCGATGCGATTAATATCGCCCACAATACCAAACCACCACTTTCTAGCAGTAAGTTAATATTGAAGAGATTAGTTGTTAGTGATTCCATGCTGCTTTTCTGCATTTCGTGCCACTAAGGCTGCACTTTCTTCATCCAATATTTGTACTAACCGGTTACTCTTACTTGATAAGGCACTGTGAATTAATAAGATAGGGATAGCGACAGCTAAACCTAACTCCGTTGTCACTAAGGCTTGAGATATCCCGCCCGACATTAGTTTAGGATCGCCTGTTCCGAATAGTGTTATCGACTGAAATGTTTCAATCATCCCAGAAACCGTACCTAAAAGACCTAACATTGGTGCTATCGCCGCTAAAATAGCTAATGTAATCAAGCCTCGTTCTATTTTAGGGATTTCTCGTAATATTGCTTCATCAAGCTTTAAGGATAAAGTTTCAACATCTTGGGCAATGGTGTCGCTATATGTTGATAAAATACGTCCTAATGGGTTTTTTAAGCTCACTTCTGTCTGCTTTTGCTGTTTCGCAATGCCTCGTCCAACCACGGTTAACGATACAAAGCGTATTAAGGCGATTAATAAACCAATTGCCCCTAAACCAAGAATAATAAAACCAATCCAACCTCCTTGCTGAATACGTTCTTTCAAATCAGGTGCCTGTACTAATAAGGCCATAATGGCCCCACGTGTTGGATCAATCACTACCGGTTGAATTGAGGCATCTGTTACGGCTTCAAACTCTGCTACCAAATCTCTTAAACGGCTCACAGGTTGCCGCCCTAACTCTACTAAGCTTCCTGTTTCTGGTAAATATCGTAAGAACTTACCATCACTAAAGGCCGAAAATACACCAATACGAGTTACTTGTTGATCTTCAACCTGGCCTGCAGCAGTAATGACGGAAACAGAAAATTGACTCACTTTGCCTGACTCAGTCATTTCTTCTTGTAATAATAGCCAAAACTCACGCAATTCATTAATTGTCGGTTGTTGTTTTAGTTCTGCTAATTTAGATAAAAACTGACCTCGATTCGGTAGTTGTGATGATGTCATCGAGCTTTCTAACACACTGCGGCTATCATTAGCCATTTGTCGAACGGTACCAAATAATTCGCCTAATGATCCTGATTTATCTTGTAATAAGGTCTCTTTTTCAGTCAAACCTTGTTCATGGTCTTGAAATGCTTGATTAAGCTGTGCTGTTTTTTGTTCTTCGAAGACTAGCTGGGCTTTGGCATCAGCTAAACGTTGAGCTTGCTCATCTCGTGCTGTTACAAATTCTGCTTCACGTAATTTATTTTTCTGTTGCTCTAATACGCTCTCACGTTTGACCTGTTCTAATAATGCATCTAAATTGGCTGCTTTCTCTGCTGCTTGTAATGATGGAAAAAACAGTAATCCACCAAGGAGCATTATATACGTGAATTTCATTGAGCTACCTCCACTGTTTTCAGCGGTAGCACTAATAAATCAGGTGGTAATTGTTTTTTTGCAACCTTCAAGCCCTGATCGATTGCTTGCCGATATTCATTATCCAATCGCTGCCATTGACCAAGCTGAGGGTCCCATAAGCCGACCTCTAAACTGTCCAAAGTTTGATAATACAAGCTCACTCGGCCGATGCGAAGAAAATCAACAGTTCTGGTCTTTTCTTTACTGACCAAGTCACCTCGGTAAGCTTCAATTGTGCGGCCATATTCAGTTTCTACCTGATAGGCCTCAAGAATACGACGATATTTTTCAGCCAATGTCACATCGGCTCTATCCATTAAGGTTTGTAATTGTGCAACTCTGTTTTGTCGTTCTTCGGGTAAAAAAGGAATATCTAATGCAACAAATTGTGCCATCGCATCAATCATTTTCAGCATCAGTGGCACGATATCACGCTGCGTGGTTTCAATATTACGTAACTGTACGTTTATAGAATCCAATTCTTTTTTTTGCGAAGTAACTAATTTATCAAGTTGATCGTTATAGGCACGTAAACTTTCGGTCTGCCTCAATACCTCTCTATATTCAGCCAACATCTGACTGGTTTCATCGGTTAAGGTATCGACTTGCTGTTGGGATTTTTGTGCTGAAATATCGGTTTTCACTTGCGTATCTATCGCGTGCTCAAGTGTTTTAGCAGAAAGTGATATCGGATTTGCTAACAATGAGATCGCGATGATCCCGTATAGCCTAATCCATTTAAATGTTGTCATTTATTGCATTCCACCTAATAAAGCTATTGATTTAACATCCAGCCAGTGGACGCATTATAAAGTCAAAGGCCATATTACCAAGAGAAACACATGCGGGGAATGCCAAACTGGGCATTTATTAGAAAAAAGGGAGAAAGTCCCGATTTACAGTTGTCATTTTTTCAAAAAAAAAGGCCAGACATAAAGTCTGACCTAAACCTTCCTAGGAAGGAGAGAGAAATATAAGTCAATAAGAAGCTGAATTCCTAAAAACTTACAATATAGAATACCAATATCAATCAAATAACGAATGAGTGACTTCTCCCAATAAATCAGGAATATATTCCTGATTTTTCCTCTCCTAGTTCAATATGTTACGTGGATAAACCATGACTAATTGCAAATCGCATTAGCTCAGCTGTTTTACCAATATCAAGCTTACTTTTTATTTGAGTCAGATTGTTAGCAACCGTTTTATAACTAATTCCCAATATGCCAGAGATTTCAGTCATGCTTTTTCCTTCACCTAATAATCTCAATATTTCCAGCTCTCGGCGTGATAAATCACTTAATGCACTGGTGCCCGCACCAATATTTAACATGGCTAATTCTTGTGCCATATCTGCACTTAAATACGTTTTACCCTCCAGTACTTTTTCAACAGCCTCAACTAAATGGTCGGCCGCATTATTTTTAGTGATATAACCTTTGGCACCGGTTTGCATCGCACGAGATGCAAAAACGGGATCTTCATGCATGCTAAACATTAATACTTTGGCATTCTCTCGGTTAGCTCTGATTCGGCGTAATACTTCCAATCCGCCCATTCCTGGTAGGGTAATATCCAATAACACCATATCTGGATAAATTTCTTGAAATAATCGGTAGCCCTCTTCTCCGGTCTCAGCTTCTACCACTTTGGTGGAAGGGATTTGCTGGATCAGCTGACGACAGCCTGCTCTGACAATAGGGTGGTCATCAATCACTAAAATAGTTATTGCCTGTTTCATATGTTGTTATTTCCTTTTAATGGAATCAATACTCTCACCTGTAATCCACGCCCTTCCTCAGTATCAAAGGATATTTTCCCACCCAGCGCTGTTACACGTTCACGCATACCGATTAAACCAAACCCTCTTACTAAATTTGCACTCAAACCAATACCATCATCTGTCACTGCAACCTTCAAGTTTTGTTGCTCGTGCCGCACCTCTACTTTAACGTGGCTAGCATTGGCATGACGAACACAGTTAGTCGTACATTCTTGTACAATACGATAAACCGTAACTTGTAATGTATCGGGTAAATTTCGAAAGTCACCGACTAAATCCCATTCCCAATCAATTTCGGGTTGTCTGTCACGCCAGTTTCGGATCATATCTCGGATTGCATCAGATAAACCCAAATCATCTAATGTCATTGGACGTAATCTACTTAACATTTTTCGTATTAAGGATTGAATATTATTGGTGATTGATTTAACCGAATAAACTTTTTCCTCAATTTCCGTCAATAGATGTGCATTGGCGATACGCTCAATATCAGCCAAATCAACACGAATACCAAATAGGCATGGCCCTAATTCATCATGAAGCTCACGCGCTAAATCTTTGCGCTCGGCTTCCTGAACGGCCAACATGCTTTCTGCTAAGGCATGATTTTCAGCCATCGTACTTTCTAATACGCCGGCCATATGATTAAACCGATTCTGAATGGGTGTTAGCTCTTTTACGACGGATGTTTCTACACGGGCAGAAAAATCACCTTTCTCTAGTTGCCCTAAAGCATTGGCTAATGTATCCAAAGGTTTCAAACCTTGTCGTAGCGCGATATATACCAAGCCAACTATTAGTATTAAAAAGAATAAGCCTAGCCATAGTAATACTTGTACATCACGCCATACTTCGTTTACTTCATCACTGGGATCAGATTCAACCACCAAATAACCATATGATTTACTGCCCTTAGTAATTAAGCGTTTAAAAGCCACCGCTTCAGGTTTCATGATTTTAATAAACCAGTTTGGCGCATCAGGTTTGATAATAAACATGGCTTTATCTTCTTGACCAATTAATGGTTGGCCCTCCATATCTTCAAACCAAGCTCTAATATGGCGCGTACCACGTACACTATCCACAATGAGTGTTAATCGTTCACTTAAATCATTGGCAAAACGTAATGTTGGTAAGGCATTGATTAATAAACCTCGGGCTAATTGTGTACTAGACTCCATTTCAGCAATCAGCGCCTGCCGGGCATTCTTCACCATGAAAAATCCTGCGGCTGTAAAGTTAATCAATAATATAATGGTCACAATTACCACTATGCGAAATTTTAAGCTCATAATCATCAGTCTATAGCTAATATGAGCTAGAATTATCGCACATCTTTAGAATTCATCTTTTTAGGAATAGATAATGCAAAGCAATCATGACCTTTTTCATCGGGCCCAGCAGCACATTCCTGGTGGTGTAAATTCACCCGTGCGGGCATTTAAAGGTGTCGGAGGTGATCCCATTTTCTTCTGTGAAGGCAAAGGTGCTTGGTTAACTGATGCTGAAGGTAAGCGTTATATTGATTATGTTGGCTCATGGGGGCCGATGATTCTAGGCCATGCCCACCCTGATGTTATTAGTGCTGTTCAAGAGGCAGCATCACATGGTTTGGGTTTTGGAGCGCCGACAGAAATTGAAATTGAAATGGCCGATTTATTGTGTAAATTAGTGCCCTCGATGGAGCTCGTTCGCATGGTGAGCTCGGGCACAGAAGCAACCATGAGTGCCATTCGTCTAGCCCGTGGCTTTACTGGTCGCGACAAAATCGTCAAGTTTGAAGGCTGTTATCACGGTCATGCTGATTCATTATTAGTGAAAGCAGGATCAGGTGCGTTAACCTTGGGTGTGCCTTCTTCAGCTGGTGTGCCGGCATCATTAGCAGAGCACACATTAACGCTCACTTATAACGATCTTGATTCAGTACGTGACTGCTTTACTGAATTGGGCGATCAAATTGCCTGCATTATTGTTGAACCTGTTGCCGGCAATATGAATTGCATCCCACCACAAGATGGGTTTTTACAAGGCTTACGTGATATCTGTGATCAATCTGGTGCCGTACTGATCTTTGATGAAGTAATGACCGGCTTTCGGGTAGCATTAGGTGGTGCTCAACAATATTACAATGTGAAACCAGATTTAACCACATTAGGTAAAGTGGTTGGCGGTGGCTTACCTGTTGGCGCCTTTGGTGGTAAACGTAAAGTCATGGAATATATTGCCCCTCTCGGCCCGGTATATCAGGCAGGTACATTATCGGGTAACCCCGTTGCACTGGCGGCAGGTTTGGCTACTCTAACGGGGGTTCAACAAGCTGCTTTTCACACTAAATTAAGTGCCACAGCCAAAAAATTAGTAAGCGGGTTAAAACAACGTGCCGATCAAGCAGGAATAGGTCTTGCAACTAATCAAGTCGGTGGTATGTTTGGTGTATTTTTCACTGATGAGGGTGAAATTACGAGTTTTGAACAAGTTGTAGCTTGCGATCAACAACGCTTCAAGAAATTCTTCCACGGTATGTTAGAACAAGGTGTGTATTTAGCGCCATCTGCTTTTGAAGCTGGTTTTATTTCAGCTGCTCATGGTGACGTTGAGATTCAAGCGACTTTAGATGCCGCTGAAAAAGTATTTGCGTCGCTTTAAAATAAAATGCTGCAAAAAGCCTTAAAAGTTTTAGTTACCATTCCATGGTTACTTTTAATCTTTGCACTGATAATTACCTGGGACGTAAAAACTCGATTTGGGATTAATGGAATTTTAATACCGTATTTAATTTTATTATTGTCTTTATTCGTTTTTAATGACGTACCACCACTATTTCGTCATATTCACCATGGCTTAGTTGTGCCAACATTATTGATTTCCTTGGCCACTAGCTATTTCTTTATTTTTCATGGTGGTGAACAAAGTGGCGTTGGCGCTTATTTAGTGACTTATGGTGCAATTGCTGGTTATTTAGTCTTTATTAGCTTATTTTTAATCGTATTAACTATTAGAAAATATCGAGGCGTATCATGAACACTCTTTACTGGCATGACTATGAAACCTTTGGTATCGATCCTCGTTATGATCGACCATCACAGTTTGCTGGCATTCGCACTGATGAAGAGCTAAATATCATCGGCGAACCATTGATGATCTATTGCAAGCCCTCCAGCGATAGTCTACCTCAGCCTCAGGCCTGTTTAATCACCGGTATCACGCCGCAAGAAGCTGAACAAAAAGGCGTTAATGAAGCCGAATTTATCAAGCAAATTCATGATGAATTTACACAAGCTAATACCTGCGGTGTGGGCTATAACAGCTTACGTTTTGATGATGAGTTTACCCGCTTTACTTTATACCGTAATTTCTACGATGCTTATGGTCGCGAATGGCAAAATGGTAACTCACGTTGGGATATTATCGATATGGCACGACTCACTCGTGCTTTACGTCCAGAAGGTATCAACTGGCCGAACAGTGAAGAAGGTAAACCAAGTTTTCGGCTAGAAGCGCTAACCGCTGCTAACGATATTGAGCACCAAGGTGCCCATGATGCCTTGGTAGATGTATACGCCACCATCGCTCTCGCCAAATTAATTAAAGAAAAACAGCCTAAACTTTATGATTTTGTCTATCAACACCGTCAGAAACAAGCTGTTTCACCCTTGTTGAATTTGCATGAACGGACCCCCATCATTCATGTTTCAAGAATGTATCCCAGTGAATATTGTGGCGCCGCATTAGTAGTACCTATTGCTCAAGATCCTACTAATAATAACGGCATTATTGTGTATGACCTTCGCCATAATCCTGAAGCATTAATCAATGAAGATGCTGATACTTTGCGGCAATGGTTGTTTACCCCAACATCGGAGTTACCTGAAGGAGTCACTCGGCCAGCATTAAAGACTTTACACATTAATAAATGTCCTGTTGTCGTACCTGAAAATACCTTGAATGATGAGGCTGCAGAACGCTTACAGATTGACCGTGAACAACATTATCAACATTTACAACAACTTAATGCGGCCGGTGATTTAACCCAAAAGATTAATGAAATATTTACTAGACCTGATTTTGATCCGATTGATGATCCTGACGCCGCTCTTTACGGCGGTGGTTTCTTCAGTGGCAATGATAAACGTAAAATGGAATTGATTCGCAGCGCCGATCCTGAACATCTAAAAACCATGGCAATTCCATTTGATGATCAACGCCTGCCTGAAATGTTATTTCGTTATCGTGCTCGTAATTGGCCTGAAAGTTTAACCACGGATGAAAAAGAGCATTGGCAACAATATCGTCAGCAACGATTAATGGATGACAGTAATGAGAAAATCCTTACTTTATCTCGCTATTTTGACGAGATCGAAAATAGTCGAAATGGACAATTAACTGAGCAACAACAGCAAGTATTAGATAAATTGGTTTCTTATGGAAAACAATTACAAGATGAGTTTAATTAGCTTTTATTACCAGTTTCCCCTCAATTCTAAACAGTAAAATCAGCAGCAAAAAAGCACCAAAAATAACAAAAATATCCCACATTTTATCTAAGGCAACATCTATCTCTTCTTGATGTTCATATAGCTCGTATTGATATTCATTTACTATTTCATCATCCAGATATATTGCTCCATCATATTGTTGTGAATAGGCAATAATGACATCATCAACCGCATCTTCCAGCTCTCCAAACTCTAATTCTTCACTATCAAGAGAGCGGCTGTATGCAAAATTATAAAACTCAGGATCACTGGTAAAATCTTTCACCCATTGAAGTAGGCCTGTACCAAAATGTTCAACATCATCATATTCTTCCAACATTGATTCCATCCATTCAGCATATTCTTCAACTTTAGCTTGTATTTCTGCCATATCGGCAGTGCCAATATCAAAACCAGGATGCTTCATGAGGAAATTCACGATCAATATCGAAATCTCTGAATGTTGCTTAGGCAATATCAATTTATCGATAATTGCTTTCACATCACTATCTGAATGGAGTTCACTATCCGTTAACGTGTATTCCCCATAGGTATCAAATAGGTACTCGGCTGGATCTGCCCATACAATATCCACAGGCTCGGCTTGCGGAGGTGCTTCTGGTGGTGATAAAGCTAGTTGAGCCGCCATTATTGTGACGTAAATAAATAGTACAAATGTTGCAACAATACCCAGTAGTGAGAACTTTCTCACTACATTCATAACGGTATTTTCTAGTACCATGTAATTTAACATTCTATCTCTCTCTCAATAATGGACTCATTGGAGTTTACCACCCCTTTGTCATATCCATACAATCAGCTTTCTAATTCAGTTAAAATGGCTCTATGCCTAAAATATCGCCTATTCTTCTCAGTACCCTTAACGCTCGTTATATGCATACAGCATTTGGTTTACGTTATTTGTATGCCAATCTAGCTGAATTACAAGATCAGTCACAGATCGTAGAATTTACCATTCAAGAATTGCCGATTAATATTGTTGAGCAACTGCTCGCTTATCAACCTAGAATTATTGGTTTTAGTGTCTATATTTGGAACGTCATTGAAATTGGCAATGTGGTCGCTATGCTCAAACAAATTTCACCTGATATTGTGATTATTCTGGGTGGACCTGAAGTCAGTCACTTGCCCGATGTCCCCGCTATCACCGAACTAGCTGACTATATTATTTCTGGGCCAGGTGAAGATAGCTTGCATCAACTTTGTCAGCAATTACTCAGTGGTGACCGGCCTAAACAGAAATTTATTGAAGGCAAAACAATCGCTCTCGGGGAATTGGCACTGCCTTATGAATATTATGATGATGAAGATATTCGCAATCGATTGATTTATGTAGAAGCTTCTCGCGGTTGCCCCTTTAAATGTGAGTTTTGTTTATCAGCCTTAGATAAAACAGCCACCGCATTTCCATTGGATCCTTTTTTGTCTGAAATGGCCAAACTACTCGATCGTGGGGTAAGAAATTTTAAATTTATTGATCGTACCTTTAATCTAAAAATTAGTACTAGCATCCAAATCTTAGCGTTTTTTCTAGCTCGGATGACCGATGATTTATATCTTCATTTTGAAGTGGTTCCGGATCATCTTCCTGATAAACTCAAAGAAATTTTACTGCAATTTCCCAAAAATAGTTTACAGTTTGAAATCGGCGTACAGACCTTTGATATTGATATTCAGAATCTGATTAGCCGTAAACAAAATAACGACAAAACCAAGGCCAATATAAAATGGTTACGTCGTAATACTGGTGCACATTTACATACTGATCTTATTTTTGGCTTGCCAAGCGATACTCTGGATAATTTTGCCGATAGCTTTGATCAATTGATTGAATTAAACCCACATGAAATACAGTTAGGGATCCTGAAGCGGTTACGCGGTGCCCCTCTCAATCGGCATAATGGAACATATCAGCTGAATTATAACTCTGAAGCACCCTATAATATCCTAACAACACGCGATATTGATTTTACGACGATGCAGCGCGTTAATCGTTTTGCTCGCTACTGGGATATGATTGGTAACTCTGGTCGGTTTAGCCATAGTTTGCCATTGATACTGGCGGAACAACCTTTTGACCGATTTATGCAACTGTCTGATAGCTTGCATTCAATTGCAGGCAGTAGCTGGAAAATTGCCCTGAAACGATTATTCGAATTAATTTATCAAATCTTAATTGAGGATTTTGGCTTATCGACAGAACAGGTAAAACATCATTTAGATCTGGACTATGCTCGCGCCAAATTAAAAGGCATTCCAAATTACCAGCAGGATAAGATAAAACTCAAAGATAAAAAACAGGGCATCGCCAATAAGCGACAATTAATGCACGGTTAAACGATAAGCTTAGCCAGTGTTTTAAACTGTGGATGTTTCGCATCTCCAAGCCATTCGAAGATCACTGATTCAAGATTAGTGATTATCACTCCAGCATCTCGCATCCGTTGCAAACCATTGTTGTAATTATCTTTTGTTCGAGAGCTAACTCCATCCGAGACTATATAGACTTGAAAATCTCGAGCCATAAGATCAATAGCGGTTTGCAATATACAAATATGGCATTCCATGCCGACCAAAATAATTTGTTTACGTTTTAACAGTTCAATTTTCTCACTGAAACCTTCGGCTTTAACACATGAAAAATTGGTCTTTTCAATCATAGTAGCATCATCAAGTTCACTGACTAATTCAGCTTCAGTTGGGCCTAAACCCTTGGGATATTGTTCTGTCACCACAATCGGTACAGCTAAAGTATTGGCGGCGATGATTAACTGCTTGACTCGCGTAATCACTTGTTCACCAACATTGTGTGGCATGACTGCTGTTAATCGTTGCTGAATATCAACCACCACCACCATGCTATCTGATGGATTTAATAGCAGAGAACGACTTGCATTCATTTATTTATTTTTCTAGCCAGCGATTTATCTGGGCTATATCATCAATACTGACAGTCCCTGCCGCTTGTTTTAGACGTAAGCTAGATAAAATATAATCATAACGTGAATTCGCATAATCACGACGGGCACGAAATAAATCACGCCGAACATTTAATACATCGACGGTAGTACGTGTTCCAACTTCATAACCTGCCTCAGTTGATTCTAATGCTTGTTGATTAGAAATAACGGCTTGTTTTAAGGCTTTCACTCGGCTGATCCCTGACATCACACCATTATATGCTTCACGACTTTGACGGAGTACGGCTCGTCGCTGTTGTTCTTCATTTTGCATTGCCTGATCTAGCCTATAACTCGCCTCACGAGATCGTGATTGAACGCCGCCACCCGCATAAATTGGTAAGTTAAACTGTAGGGTGATACTGTCTTGGTGGGTTTTACTACTGCCTCCAAAACTACTATCACTTTGTGAGCTATAACTTTTCTGTCCCACCACGTCTAAGCTCGGATAATGACTGCTTTTTTGTAATTCAATATTTTGGTTGGCATTTTCCACCAATGTTCTTGCCACGACCAAACTCGGATTTTGTTCTAAGGCCACGGCGCTCCACTGTTCAATATCTTCTGGCTCAGGGCTTACTAGAGGTGTTTCGACTTGCAATACATCTAATGCATCATAATAACTGCCCGATGTTTCACGTAAACGTTCCTTGCTATTAGCTAATTCATTGTCGGCACTAATGACCTCAGCATTGGCCAAATCATAAGCTGCTTGAGATTCTGATTTATCCGTAATAGTAGCAATTCCTACTTCAAATCGTTGCTCAGTCTGCTCTAATTGCTGAGCAATAGCTTCACGTTCCGCAATGGCAAAAGCGACATCATCTTGTCGTCCAAGAAGATCAAAATAGCGTTCGGCTACGCGTACAATCAATGCTTGTTCAGCAATTTGATAACTTGCTTGTGCGCCTTCAATGCTAATCTCTGCTTGGGCTTGCTGAATAAAATTCTGTCGCCGATAAACGGGTTGGGTAATGCTCAAATTATAACCATGCTGATTATATTCACGATCACCACCAACAAAAGATTGCGAGGAGGTATCTTCCCAAACCTTGCCATTATTTGCGCCAAAATCAATCTTAGGTAAAAACTGGGCCTGGGCTTGCGAATCCAATTCACCAACTGCCCGGCGCGATGCCGCCTCAGCTAATAGTTGAGGATCACTTTTTAAAGACTGTGCAAAAATATGCATCAAATCCTCAGCCATAGTCGCTGTCGAAAATAATGCCATCACAAGCCAAATAGTTATTGCTAAACGATTCATCTTTACACCTTAATAGACCGTCATGCTGGTATCGACATCAGTTGCCCATTGATTCATGCCACCCGCTAAATTAATCACATCTGTATAACCCATTTGTTCTAAAAACTGGCCAATTTGATCGCTACGTCTGCCCGATCGACAAATCAATACAAGCGTGTCATTTTTATACTGATCCAATTCATTCAATTTTCCCGGTACGCTTTGCATCGGAATATGCATTGAACCTTCAATCATGCCAAATTCTAACTCTACCTCTTCACGAACGTCTATTTTTACTGTTGAAACGCCGGTTTCTAAAAAGTCACGCAATTCTATCGCGGTCATCTGTCGCATTTATTCTAGTCTCTATTAAAATTCAAATTCAGGTATGGGTTCAGCATTTATCATGGCAGGAACAACTGTTTCAAATACTGCATCAGTCTGCCATTCCCACTCGGTAATACGTCGAATGAGTTGCACTATCATCATATCGCCTTCGCCTACTATTGCCAGCAGTCGGCCACCAATACTCATACTTTGTAGATATGCATCTGGGACATTTACAAATGCTGCTGTCACGATAATGACATCAGCTCGATCCGATAATTCCCAACCTCGAGAGCCATCACCAACAGATAGCGTTACATTATCAATATAGATATTCTGTAGATTCTGTTGAGCCATTGCTGATAATTCAGGCACTATTTCAACAGTGGTGACATGTTTCGCCAATTGCGCCAATAATGCAGTGAAATAACCTGAACCCGTGCCAATTTCTAATACATCTTCATCCGCTTGCACATCAAGAGTTTGTAATAGGCGACCTTGCAGTACTGGCGACAACATTACCTGACCAAAACCTATTGGCAACTCTGTATCGGCAAAAGCAAGTCCTGCTAAACTCTCATCTACAAATTGATCACGGGCAATATCATTTATTGCCTGCAAGACCCGAGGGTTTAATACATCACTTGGACGTACTTGCTGCTCCAACATATTAAAGTGAGCACTATCAAGCTTTTGTGCCATTATTCATCCTTTAACTACAAGTTAATCAATAAGAATAAGAGTTTTCTTATATTGGTGCAACTTTCAAGCCTTTTTAACGCTGTTCAATTTTTGCCCAAGTATCTCGCAAGGTTACCGTACGATTGAATACTAGCTTGCCATCTTGGCATAGTTCACTATCGGCACAGAAGTAACCTTCACGTTCAAATTGATAAACACTACTAGGTGAAACTTCAGCTAAACTTTTCTCGACAATACAATCCGTTAAGGTGCGTAATGAATTAGGGTTTAAATGTGTGATGAAATCATCGACCTCTTTATCACTATCGGGATGAGGATGATTAAATAATCGGTCATAAACTCGCACCGTAGCATTAATGCCATGCTCGGCAGAAACCCAATGGATCACGCCCTTAACCTTACGTCCTTCTGGATTTGCACCCAATGTAGCAGGATCATAACTACATCGTAATTCCGTGATTTCATCATTTTCATCTTTAATCACTTCATCACAGCGAATCACATAGGCATTCCTAAGTCGTACTTCTTTATCTTTCACTAACCGCCTAAATTTATTATTCGCCTCTTCCTTAAAATCAGCTCTATCAATATATAATTCCCGGGTAAAAGGCACGATGCGTGTTCCCATCTCTTCCTTTTGGGGATGATTTGGCGCTGTTAGTTCTTCGGTCTGATCTTGTGGATAATTAGTGATTACAATTTTGACTGGGTTCAGTACGGCCATTGCTCGCGGTGCAGTTTCATTTAATTGCTCACGAAGACAGGCATCAAGAATTTCCATTTCAACCGAATTGTCGGCTTTAGTGACACCAATACGTTCACAAAACTCACGAATAGCAGCAGCTGGATATCCTCGTCGGCGCATTCCTGAAATAGTGGACATTCTTGGATCATTCCAGCCATCAACAATATTCTCTTCAACCAATCGTGTCAGCTTGCGTTTACTGGTGAGGGCATATTGTAAATTAAGGCGAGAGAACTCAATTTGTTGCGGATGATTGGCTGTTTTTAAGGTATCCAAAAACCAATCATATAAGGGTCGATGATCGGCAAATTCCAGGGTGCATACTGAATGGGTAATACCTTCTATCGCATCCGATAAGCAGTGGGTGTAATCGTACATTGGATAGATACACCATTCACTACCGGTTTGATGATGTACAACACCTTGGCGGATCCGATAAAGAGCCGGATCACGCATATTGACATTCGGTGATGCCATATCAATTTTAGCACGTAATAACTTCGATCCATCAGCAAACTCACCAGCACGCATACGGCTAAATAAATCTAAGTTTTCTTCTACACTTCGATCACGATAAGGACTATTTTTACCCGGCTCAGTTAATGTGCCTCGATATTCACGTGTCTGTTCCGCACTTAGATCGCACACATAAGCATCGCCTTGCTCAATTAATTGAACGGCGTAGTTATAGAGTTGCTCAAAATAATCCGAAGAAAAATACAAACGTTCGGCCCAATCAAAGCCGAGCCATTGCACATCTTCCTTAATGGCATTCACAAACTCTTCATCCTCTTTTTGAGGATTAGTATCATCAAAGCGAAGATTACATAAGCCCTCATAATCATTTGCTAAACCAAAATTTAGGCAAATAGATTTAGCATGGCCAATATGTAAGTAACCATTTGGTTCTGGTGGAAATCGGGTATGTACTCGTCCCTCATTTTTGCCTTGCTTAATATCAGCATCAATAATATTACGGATAAAATTACTGGATTTTATAACTTCTTTTTCGCTCATTTCATTCTCTAATCTATATTGTTTTATACTATGACTATAATCTCGCGTGAAACCTTTGTACGTATCGTACAAAAGCTCTGTAGTATACAAGTGCTTAAGTGTTTCCCATAATTAAAAGGCTAATTCATGGCCATAGCCACATTCGCAGCAGGTTGTTTTTGGGGTGTTGAAGTGCAGTTCAGACAAGTGAAGGGCGTCACGTCAACACGAGTGGGTTATGCAAACGGCACTACCAACAATCCAGATTATAAACAAGTATGCACTGGCACAACTGGCCATGCAGAAGTCATTGAAGTCACTTTCGATCCAGATATTGTTAGTTTTGAATCCTTATTAGGTGTGTTTTGGAAAATGCATAATCCAAGCACATTAAACCGCCAAGGACCAGACGTAGGCACCCAATACCGTAGCGCAGTTTTTTATCAT
>JBJPGB010000035.1:0-21409 GCA_048595405.1 Methylophagaceae bacterium | reverse complement strand
ATACGAGCACGAGTAGAACATTGCTTCCGAGTTATTAAATGTCAGTTTGGTTATAAGAAAGCCATTTATAAGGGGCTAGAGAAAAATAGAGTTCAAGTCTTTACATTATTAGGGCTGACCAATTTATACATGCAGCGCAAGCGACTGGGTGTATAAATCCGTCAAAAATAGCGTTAATAATGAAAAAAGAGTAAAAAATGTATTATAAAACACAACAAATCAGGGCCATGCTTCAAAAAATCTCTTTTAAATAGAATGAAGCGGAATTAATGACTTGTTCAGAGCTTCCTTAAGTAAGCGTTAGCATTTCATTGATAGCTTGCTTTAAAACTACAATGTAATTATAGTCAATATATGAATCAACTGACTTTCGAATGGGATAACTTTAAAAATACATCCAACCTAAAGAAACATGGCATTGGCTTCGATGAGGCTAAAACAGTGTTCTCCGATGAATATGGTTGCTTAATCCCTGACCCAGATCATTCAGATGATGAAGAACGCTTCATTCTTTTAGGCACTAGCTCACAACATCATCTATTGATTGTCTGTCATTGCGAAATAAATTCAGATTGTATTCGTATATTTTCAGCTAGAAAAGCTGAAAAGTTTGAACGTAAAATATATGAGGATAATAGTCATGCGTGAATCTTATGATTTTTCAAATTCAATAAAAAACCCATACGCTAAACGGTTTAAAAAACAAATAACTATTCGCATTGATGAAGATACTATTTCATATTTCAAGTCAATGTCAGAGCAAAAAGGCATTCCCTACCAAAGCTTAATTAATTTATATTTAAGAGATTGCGCTAGTGAACATAGAGAGCTACAAACTAAATGGGCTTAAGCAATGCTAACAAATCAAATGCACATGGAACGCTTTCGCTACGCTACAGCGTCCAGTGATTTGGGTCGTTCACACGGCGCTTCGCGCCCCGTGAACGGTGGAGTTGACCTGCCGCTCTAACACTGTCTTCTTGGCGCAAAGCGCCTTCGAACACAGCGTTCGACCTGACCATTCGCCAGCATAAAAAGAGCCTAGCCTCTGATATATTGAGACAATGGCATGCCAACTCCACCGTTATGTGTAAAAAGATAAAACGTATTGACACCTGTTACGTTATAGGTTACACTCTGTAAATGATACAGAGCTTTAAGCATAAAGGACTAGAATTATTCTTTAAAACTGGTCGTAAATCTGGCATTCAAGCCAAGCATGTAAAACGACTTCAATTAATTCTAGGTCGCCTTAATGCTGCCACGTCACCTGATGATATGAATTTGCCAGGGTTATTCCTGCATCCACTCACAGGGAAGCGAGCTAAAATTTGGTCTGTACGTGTAAGCGACAATTGGCGTGTCACATTCCGTTTTAATGGTGCACATGCTGAGGTCGTAGATTATGAAGACTATCATTGAGGCTATATTATGTTAATGCACAATCCCCCACATCCCGGCGAAGTATTAAAAGAGCTTTGTATTGAGCCTTTAGGTTTAACTGTTACTGAGGCTGCAAAAGGTCTTGGTGTCAGTCGTAAAACATTATCAACTATTCTTAATGGTAAATCTGGCATAAGTCCTGAAATGGCGGTGCGTTTATCTATTGCTTTTAATACTTCATCAGAGAGCTGGTTAAATCAACAGTCTCAGTATGATCTTTGGCAGGCTGAGCAACACCGCAAAGAGTTGCATGTTACTCAACTGTCTGCGGCATAAGCACATAACAAGTCAATTAACGGCGACCGCAAAAAGCGTCGCGTTATTTCAACCGTTATGTATAAAAATTAATGAATAATATCGGAAGATTGGCTTATCAATATTAATAGCTGCTGCATATTTCAATCCTATTATTGTACAAAACACACCATTCACCGATTTTACTTTTAATGGCGTAATTGCAAAGGTAGGAGCAATATTTAGCTTTGTTGGCTTCTTCGCATTCTTTCATGATGCACCACAATCATATAAAAAGTGATAAAGATATACAGCTTTATCTAGAAGCATGTCTCGAAGAAGCCGGTGATGATTCTACTTTTATCGTGCATGCATTAGGTGTTATTGCACGAGCAAAAAACATGCGTCAACTTTCAAGAGATACTGGCATAACCCGTGAGGGCCTATATAAAGCATTTTCTGCTGACAGAAACCCCACATTTGCTACAGTAACAAAAGTTACAAAGGCTCTTGGGTTACAAATTAAAATTAAACCCACCAATTAAAAACCCTTCTAATACGTCACTCAACCCGACCCGTAAAAACGCTGCAACTCTTATCCCACCCATTTTCTAGCGTTTTGGAACAATCGTAACCAAGGGCCATCATTACCCCAATCATCTGGATGCCACGAATGTTGCACGGTACGTGTCACCCGCTCTGGATGCGGCATCATAATGGTGACTCGACCATCATTTGTTGTCAATGCGGTAATACCTGCTGGTGAACCATTCGGGTTTTGAGGATACTCTTCAGTAGCTTGACCGTAATTATCAACATAACGCATTGCCACCAACGCATCATTTTGAGAGCCTGTCATACTAAAATCTGCTCTGCCCTCACCATGTGCAACCGCAATTGGCATCCTTGATCCCACCATATTTTGTAATAAAATCGATGGCGACTCGACGATTTCAACTAATGAGAATCGAGCTTCAAATTGCTCTGATAAATTACCTTCAAATTGTGGCCAATGCTCACTACCTGGAATAAGTTCTTTGAGTTGTGACAACATTTGACAACCATTACACACACCCAATGTAAAGGTATCTTCACGTTCAAAGAAATCACTAAATTGTTTCCTCGCTTTATCATTATGTAATATCGTACTCGCCCAACCACGACCTGCACCTAAGACATCACCGTATGAAAATCCGCCACAAGCAACTAAGCCTTTAAAATCAGCCAAATCAACACGGTCTTCTAATAAATCACTCATATGCACATCAATAGCATTAAAACCTGCCTGAATAAATGAAGCTGCCATTTCAATCTGGCCATTCACTCCTTGCTCACGCAAAATAGCCATTTTAGGCCTGACACCACTGACAATATAGGGTGCTGCTATGTGTTCAGCTGGATTAAACGTTAAATCGGCCTGTAATCCAGGATCATTTTCATCTAACAAAATATCAAATTCTTGTTTTGCACAATCAGGGTTATCACGCAATGTTTGCATCTGATAACTGGTTTCAGCCCAGAATCGCTGCAATGTGACTCGGGATTCGTTGAGTTCTTGCTGACCATTTACTGCAATGACAATTTGTTGGTCGTCAGTTACTGAACCAATCACATGACAATGATGTGCTAGGTCTTGCTCTCTAAAAACAGATAATGTTTCTTCAACATCACCGTGTCTTACTTGAATAACCGCACCTAATTCTTCATTAAACAATAATGCTAATGGGCCGCCTAAACCGGTTAATTGAACATCAATACCACAATGTCCAGCAAAGGCCATTTCACATAATGTGCTAATCAAACCACCATCACTACGATCATGATAAGCCAACAATACATCATCTTGTTTCAATTGCTGTATTGCATAAAAGAATTTTTTGAGTGCTTTGGGATCATCAAGATCCGGGCCATGATGGCCTACTTGTTGATAAACTTGTGCTATCGCAGATGCGGCTAAACGATTATGACCTTTACCTAGGTCAATGTAGATAAGATCGGTATCACCCTGATCTGTTCGCAATTGTGGTGTGGATGTTTTTGCTGCATCAAATACGGGAGCGAAAGCGGTGACGATCAATGACAACGGCGACGTTACCGATTTAGTATTACCGTCATCCTGCCACACTGTTTTCATTGATAGTGAATCTTTACCGACTGGGATCGCAATGCCCAATTCCGGACAAAGCTCCATCCCTACTGCTTCAACAGTGTCATATAAAAGGGCATCTTCACCAGCATGCCCACAGGCAGCCATCCAGTTTGCAGACAATTTAATATCGCTCATATTATCAATACTTGC
Organism: Methylophagaceae bacterium; assembly: GCA_048595405.1. Classification (GTDB taxonomy): domain Bacteria; phylum Pseudomonadota; class Gammaproteobacteria; order Nitrosococcales; family Methylophagaceae. The sequence goes on along the minus strand of JBJPGB010000035.1, from coordinate 17,433 downwards.
TGCCGCAATATTGGTAATAGCTTCACCTACCGCCATACGACCTGATGCAGGTGCATCAATCAATGCTAACGGTGCGCGCTCACCCATCGACATAGCTTCACCATCAAAGCCATGATGATCAGCTAAGGTAACAGCACAATCCGCCACGGGGACTTGCCAAGGGCCGACCATTTGATCTCGGGCAACTAAGCCGGTCACGCTTCGGTCACCGATGGTGATTAAAAAGTTTTTGCTAGCAACTGTTGGTAGCTTTAAAACACGCTCTAATGCCTCATCAATCTGCACATCCGTTAAATCAAGTTCGGGTTTTTCAAAGGTACGATGTTTAACATCACGCAACATTTTCGGTGGTTTACCTAATAATAATGATAATGGCATATCCACCGGGTTATTATCATTATCGGCATCACCTACTAACAAATGTTGCTCCGTAGTTACTTCACCAACAATCGCCCAAGGGCAACGCTCACGTTCACAAATTGCTTGAAAGTCTTCAACCCGATCAGGATTAATTCCTAATACATAGCGCTCTTGTGATTCATTACACCAAATCTCCATTGGCGACATACTGGATTCATCATTAGGAACGACACGTAGTTCGAACTTACCGCCTCGGCCACTGTCATCCACTAATTCAGGGAAAGCATTAGATAAGCCACCTGCACCGACATCATGAATAGCAATAATAGGATTTGCATCATCCAAAGCCACACAGCGATCGATCACTTCCTGACAACGACGTTCCATCTCCGGATTACCACGTTGTACCGAGGCAAAGTCTAATCCTTCATCGCTAGTACCGGATGCAACTGATGATGCGGCACTACCGCCTAAACCAATCAACATCGCAGGGCCACCCAGAACAATCAACTGGACACCGGGTTCAAAGATATTTTTCTTAACATGTTGTGGCCGTATCGAGCCCATGCCACCCGCCACCATAATAGGCTTATGATAACCACGTACCTCAAAGCCATCCGCAGCAGGGACTAAGGCTTCATAAGTACGAAAGTAACCACATAAATTAGGACGACCAAATTCATTATTGAACGCAGCCCCACCTATCGGGCCATCAAGCATGATCTCTTGTGCAGAAGCCATTCTGGCAGGCTTACCATAAGGTGTTTCCCAGGGCTGTTCAAACCCAGAAATATTCAAGTTAGATACCGAAAACCCTGTTAAACCAGCTTTTGGTTTCGAGCCTCGACCGGTCGCACCTTCATCACGAATTTCCCCACCTGCCCCGGTTGCAGCGCCCGGGAAAGGCGAAATAGCTGTCGGATGGTTATGCGTTTCAACTTTCATCAAGATATGTTGAACTTCACCCTGATAACTATATTCATTGGTCGCCATATCGACATGGAAACGTTGTGATGCTGCACCTTCAATCACTGATGAATTATCACTATAAGCAGTGATAACACCTTCAGGATATAAGGCATGGGTATTACGGATCATATTAAACAGTGTGTGAGGCTGAGCAGCCCCATCAACAATCCAATCTGCACTGAATATTTTATGACGACAATGTTCTGAATTTGCCTGAGCAAACATCATCAATTCAATATCATTTGGATTACGTTCCAAGCTTGTAAAGTTATCCACCAAATAATCAATTTCATCTTCAGCTAATGCCAAACCCATTGTTTTATTGGCTTCAACTAATGCCGCACGGCCACCATTTAAAATATCGACAGCCACTAATGGTCTTGATTCACCATGCACAAATAAACGTTCGGCTTCATCATCAGAATTGAAAACTGACTCCGTCATCCGATCATGTAAAAACTGAGTAACCGTACTCCATTGTTGAGCCGATAACTCGGTTTTAGTTTGTACAAAAAATGCAATGCCTCGCTCAATACGAAGTACATCGTTCACACCGCTATTATGCGCAATATCGGTGGCTTTACTTGACCATGGTGAAATTGTTCCTGGGCGAGGCGTCACCAGAAAGAAAAGCTCATCCTTTGTCGCACTGCTACTGCCGGATTCTGCCTCTAGTAATGTTTCAATAACCCTTTGTTGGTCTAGATTAAGTCTGCTTTCTCCTTCAACTTCAATAAAATAGCGATATTCTGTTCGAATAGCTAATACACCCTCAACATTATCCTGTATTGAGGCGAGTAATTTATCCAAACGAAAAGTAGAAAACGCTGAGCGGCCGATCAATTGCAACATGGTGAACCCGATTCACATAACTAAAGGAATAATGATACTTTATGTCACTCTAACTACCCAAATAAATTACGATTATTGTTATGTCAGAATCGCCTGAAGACTATTGCCGCCCTAGTTTGTTACGCCATCTAGGTATTATGCTTTATGACACATTATTACTGTTATCAATACTTCTGCTCGCATCACTGCTTGCTGTTGCGCTTAATGGCGGCAATGCTATTGGTCAAGGCAACCCGTTTTTCTTTGTTTATTTATTGGCTGTTTGTTACTTATTTTATGGCTGGTTTTGGACGCATGGCGGCCAAACATTGGGTATGCGTAGCTGGAAAGTTTATATCATTACAACTGATGATTCCGCCATTAGTTGGCAGCGTGCTTTTATCCGATTTGCAATTGCACTTATTTCCTATTTACCCGCAGGTTTAGGGATTTGGTGGCAATATTTAGGTAAAGATAAACAAAGTTGGGCCGACCTATTCTCTGGTACTCAATTACATTATTCAAAAAACAGTAAGTCCAAGCCTTTATCTCGCTTGTCATGATTTTTCTGGCTATATGCGCTTCAAACTTAACAATTTATTATTGTGATCAAACAGAAGGCTAAAATAACCATGCACACCATCTTGCTCGATAAAAGGTCGTAAATTCTCTGCTGGAAATTGAATACGTTGGCCGTTATCGGCAGTAACAATAATAAAACGAATAGCGCCCTGATAATAATCTAGCGCCTCTTCCCTTGCCATATCTAAGCGGAAATGTAACTCACTCGCCATCTTGCAACAAATCGGCTAATACAGCCTTTAATTGTTGGCAAATAGCGGCACTCTCCTCGTCGGTATAGTTAACTGCTGGTCCTTTTCCCCACACTGGATCTGGCCATTGCTCATCTGTAGTAAATCGTGCCACATGATGAATATGCAGTTGTGATACCACATTACCTAAGCTTGCTATATTCATTTTATCAGCACCCACCATAGCGGATAATTGCTGTGCAACAAATGTTGACTCCAACATCAATTGTTTTTGCAAGGCAATATTAAGCTGAAATACCTCCGTCAATGCCGCTCTTTTAGGCACTAAAATAACCCATGGGTAACGAGCATCATTCATTAACAGCACATCACATAAAGAAAATTGGCCTATATAAACCGTATCTTGCTGTAAACGGGAATGAAGTTGATACATTAGTCTGCCGCTAAATATTTAGTCACAATTTCATAAACATCGGGGGATAGCCCATCAGTATTCGCAATATCCGATAATGCTTGTTTCATTAAATCTTGGCGTGTTTGATCATATCGCCTCCAAGAATTGAACGCCCCCAATTGTCGAGAAGCTACTTGTGGGTTTAATTTATCTAGTACTAAAATCTGCTCGGCAAGAAAACGATAACCAGAGCCATCTTTTGCATGAAAATTGATCGGATTATTACGGCAAAACTGGCCTATCAATGCTCGAACATTATTAGGGTTTTTAATACTAAATGCTGGATGTTTCATTAAACCTTTAATTCGTACCAATGAATCAGTCGCGGATGATAATGCTTGAACAATTAACCACTTATCCACTACCTGTCTATCGTGCTTCCATTGCTCATAAAATGCGCGTAAAGCCTGTTCTCGTTCAGGTCCTGGATGGTTCACCAGTAGAGCCAAACCAGAAAGTGTATCGGTCATATTATCTGATTGTTTCATTTGTTTTAGACATCGCTGTGTCTGTAACGGATCTCCCGTCGCCATCAAATAGTCTAAACAGGTATTTTTCAGACTACGTTTTGCCATATCCTCAGCATTAAATTGATATTTTTCGACATTCATCATTTGTTGAAATAGTTTAGTAAATTGCTCTTTCAACGTATTTGCCAAAAACTTTTTCAAAAATTGGCGGGCGGTATGAATAGCATCAACATCTGCTGGTGTTTTCTGTGCTGCCAAATAGTTTTCAGTTGGTAGCATCAACATTTTTGTCACAAGCCCAGGATCGCTCTCTGCCCCTGACAGAATCTTATTAAAAGGTTCGACGAGTTCTGGAGGCACGGTGAGTTTATTATTGTGTTGTACATCATCCACCAATCTCAAGAGCACATTAATAAATAATGTTTGCCCTGCATCCCAGCGATTAAAGCTATCACTATCATGTGCCATTAAAAAGGCAAGCTCCGTATCGGAGCGCTCAATATCAAGCTTCACCGGTGCTGAAAAGCCACATAGCAATGACGGTACCGGTTCTGAGTCAATATTGATAAAACTATATTGATGACTACGCTCGGTAATAGAGAGCACACGTGTTGCCGCGTCAAAAGCCTCCATTTCATCAGATAATTGTAATGGTAATGCTTGGCCTTGCTTATCTAATAAAGCTATTGCCAACGGAATATGGAATGGCAATTTTTGCTGTTGCCCCGGTGTGGCGGGACAACTTTGTTCTATCGTTAATGTATATATTCCTTGCAGAGCATCATAATTGGTCTTAATGTCTAACTTAGGTGTTCCTGCTTGTGAATACCAGAGCTTAAACTGGCTCAAATCAACCTTATTGGCATCTTCCATCGCGTTAACAAAATCATCCGTTGTCACTGCCTGACCATCATGGCGATCAAAATATAAATCAGTGCCCTTTCTAAAGCCTTCCTCACCGACAATAGTTTTGATCATGCCAACAACTTCCGCACCTTTTTCATAGATCGTAACTGTATAAAAATTACTAATTTCAATAAAGGAGGCAGGTCGAACCGGATGCGCCATAGGACCAGCATCTTCAGAAAATTGCATGGTGCGTAATTGATTAACATCTTCAATTCTAGCGACTGCTGCCGAATTCATATCGGCACTAAACTGTTGATCTCGTAGTACCGTAAAACCTTCTTTCAAACTGAGTTGAAACCAGTCACGGCAGGTGACTCGATTACCCGACCAATTATGAAAATATTCATGCCCAACAATACTTTGAATAGTGTAATAGTCTCTATCGGTTGCTGTCTCAGGACTTGCTAAAACACAGGCCGCATTAAAAATATTCAAACCTTTATTTTCCATTGCACCCATATTAAAATCATTGACTGCAACAATCATAAAAACATCTAGATCATATTCACGACCATAGGTTTCCTCATCCCAATGCATAGCTTGTTTTAACGATCTTAAGGCATGATCACATTTATGACTATTTTCAGGATCAACATAGATTTGTAAAGTAACTTGTCGGCCGGATAGTGTGACAAATTCATCCTGTTGGCAATGTAATGTACCTGCAACTAAAGCAAATAAATAACTTGGCTTGGGATGAGGATCATGCCACCTGACCCAATGGCGACCATCATCGAACTGGCCTTGTTTTTCAAGATTGCCATTGGCAAGCATAATCGGCCATTGCTGTTTATCCGCCACAATAGATACCGTAAAAATAGCCATGACATCAGGACGATCAGGGTAATACGTAATGCGTCTAAAACCTTGTGCCTCACATTGAGTGCACAATAAGCTCCCCGAATGATATAGACCTTCTAGTGCGGTATTTTGGTCTGGATGTATAAGGGTTTCTATCTCCAATTCAAACTTATCTGGCACCGATGATAATAACAGTGCCTTATCCGTACGCTGATATTCATTACCTTGCAACTGCCGACCGTCCAGTTTGATGGATATCAACTCCAGATGGTCACCATCCAATACACAGCTTCCCGCTTTTCCTTGTGGATTTTTAAGCATGGATAATACACTTCGAACTTTGGTTTCTGCCGCAGCTAATTCAAAATGCAGGGCAACATGTGTCACCCAATAATCAGGTACTTGATAATCAGCTAAAAACGTTTCTTGGGGTGGAGCAACAGAAGATGACATAACAACAGCTCAGTAATATTTAAAAATCGTCTAGTGTTTTAATCGACCAGACATCATAGGCAGGAGTTTCATAAGGGTGAGACTCTACTAATGTTGTTAATACTGCCTTGATATATTGCTCAGCACAAATCATTTCAACACGATATTCAACAACCGTTTCAATTTGGTCTTGTTGGCCAATAAAGGGCTGACTTCCGGGCAAAGCTTTGAACTGCCCTATTCCTGAAGTTTCCCATGAACAACAATCATAACCATTAAACTGACCGGCCCCTTGCTCAAATAGAGCTTTTTTTACAGCTTCTTTATGACTTTCTGGAACGTAAAAAACGAGTTTGTACATTTATTGAAGGAGCCATTTTTGGCCTATGCCATTGCCAGATTCGCTATAAATCGCTTTGCCATCTGGAGAAAATGCAACAGCTTGCAATACCACACCTGGGCGTAAAGCTTTCTTTCTAGCAACTTGCCAACAATCCAATTTATCGCCATTAGCAACCAACCATAAACAAATTTTCTGTGATGGATGCCCTGTGACTAAATATTTATGATCAGGTGAAAAATCAAAAGCTGACGTCGTGGTTTTAAAAGAAGGAAAGTCCGGCAATTCCAACTCTTTTGGCCAAATAGATGTTCGTAACGTATATTGTTTTTTACCTGTCTTCATATTCCAAAAATGAGTTTGGCCATTACCTGCACCCGTCAAAACAAAGCCACCTTTCGGATAAAAAGCAACAATATTGACTGAGTTTTCGTGTTTCCAACTACGCAATTGCTCGCCAGTTTCTAAATTCCATAATCTAGCGGTTTGGTCATCACCACCTGTTAAGCCATATTTTCCACTCGGAGAAATCGAAACAACATTGATCAGTTGATTAATAGGTGAGTTGACTGCCGCACCGTCATGTTCAAATATTTTTAGCACCCGATTCTCTATCACATCAAAATAAACCACGGTGCGATCATAGAGTGCCATCAGCAAATAATCACCATGCTGAGACAAAGAAATTGCCTTAATTCTAACAGGGAAGATCAAACGTATCATTGGTTCGCCAGTCGCCACTTCCCACAATACAATCACATCCTGCTGCACGATTTCAACTTCGTTTCTAAAAGATGCTTTTACATCTGAAACAACCCCGCCCTGCTCAACGGTTGCAGCTACCTTACTATCAGCAGAAAAAGCCGCCAACGTTGTTGTGCCTACTTCATTATGGTTTTGCCAGCTATATACAACTTCATTAGTTTCAAGGTTCCATAATCTAGCCGGCGCATCAGTATCGCCCATCAATACATATTTTCCATTGGGAGAAAAAGCCGCCGCATAGCTGCTTAAATCACTGTGCGCCCATTGCGCATCAGAGGCACGTTCTGAGGTACAGCCGACTAGTAAAATAGTCATTAACAGCAATTTAAATAGTTGTTGCACCTACACAAGCCCTTTTTAGGATTTTGGCAATGTCACACCTTGTTGACCTTGATATTTACCATTTCGATCAGCATACGATGTCTCACACACCTCATCTGATTCGAAAAATAACATCTGAGCCACACCCTCATTGGCATATATTTTAGCTGGCAGTGGCGAAGTATTAGAAAACTCTAATGTTACATGCCCTTCCCACTCAGGTTCTAATGGTGTCACATTCACTATAATCCCACAGCGAGCATAAGTCGACTTCCCTAAGCAGATTGTCAGCACATTACGTGGGATTTTAAATGACTCAATTGTCCGCGCTAATGCGAATGAATTGGGCGGAATAATGCAAATATCTGAACTCACATCAACAAAACTGTCCTCATCAAAGTTTTTCGGGTCGACAACGGCAGAATTGATATTAGTAAAAATCTTGAATTCGTCAGAACAACGAACATCATAACCATAACTTGAGGTACCGTAGGATATCATCCTTCCATTTGCATTTTCACGCACTTGACCAGCTTCAAAGGGTGAAATCATCCCTTCGTTCTCAGCCATTCGGCGGATCCATTTATCTGATTTTATACTCATATTTCGATCGCTTTATTTAAAAACTCAATGCTAATAGTAGCGTAAGTGTAAGGCTAATTAATCGTTCTTGATCACAATATTTGGAAATGCCGATGAATAATCTTTGCCCTGTTTCGCTAATCTTGCGGCAACAGCTATCGCAATACTTCGGTAAGCCTGCGCAATTTCCCCATCAGGTTCGGCTACAACAGTAGGCTTACCTTGATCAACATCTTCACGAATTTTAATGTCTAGCGGTAAACTCCCCAGCAAATCAATATCATATTCTGTTGCCATCGTTTGGCCACCACCAGCACCAAAAATAGGCTCTTCATGACCACATTGGCTACAAATATGAGTACTCATATTCTCAATAACCCCCATCACCGGAACATTTACTTTTTCAAACATTTTTAATGCCTTACGAGCATCCAAAAGGGAAATGTCTTGCGGCGTCGTGACAATAACTGCACCACTAACAGGCACTTTTTGTGACAACGTCAACTGAATATCACCGGTACCTGGTGGTAAATCAATCACTAAATAATCTAAATCCCGCCAATTGGTATCATTAAGCATTTGCTCCAACGCTTGGGTGACCATTGGGCCACGCCAGATCATAGGTTGCTCTTCATCAATCAAAAAGCCTATAGACATGCTTTGAATGCCATGACTTTCAATGGGCTCGATTGTTTTACCATCTTCTGATTCAGGTTTTTGTGATGTTCCCAACATTCGTGGCTGACTAGGACCATAAATATCAGCATCTAAAATACCGACATTAGCCCCTTCCGCGGCTAATGCTAATGCTAAATTAACCGATGTTGTTGATTTCCCGACCCCCCCTTTACCGGAAGCAATAGCAATAATATTTTTAACATTTTTAATGCCTTGAACACCCTGCTGTACTTTATGTTTAGTAACTTGCCAGTCGATATTAACAACAATATCGCTAAGACCTGTTTGCTGCTCAAGTAAGGCGCTAATACTTGTTTTCAAGCTTGGTAAATGACCCTTTACTGGATAACCCAAAGTCAAATTAACGGTTAATTTTTCATTATTTAAATCAATTACAATTTTGGTTTTGCTTTCTCCTAAGGTCATTTGACTCAAAGGATCATGATATTCATTGAGGATCTGCTCAAGTTGAGACGGGCTTAGCATTTATAACTCCAGTAATAGACAAATATCTAATGACTAACATCAGATGACAACGACGGGGTATTTTATACTGAGTTGACTTCCACTTCACCCATTTTAGTAATGTGGGTATTGCATTATCAAAAATGATGCTAACGTCAAACAGACAACGTTTTATTCAAGTATCTTTTTATTCCAATCAACAACACTCTCTTGAACATCATTAATCTCTCGATCAGCGCTATTTATCAAGCTCGATATTTCTGCTGTAATTATTGAACCATATTTATCGGCCACAATATTACCCACCGTGACAACAAAAACAGCCATGACAATGACATATATATGGGTAAAAAAAACTCTCATATCGGTCCTTTTATTTAACTATTCTGATACAACAATTTATTCATGGTGGCAATCGTACTGACACTAATTTCTTTTGGGCAAACACGCTCACACTCACGATAATTACTACAACCACCGAAGCCTTCATTTTCCATCGCTGTGAGCAGTTTTTTTGCACGTTGTGGATCCATTTGTCCTTGAGGAAGCATCGATAAATGCGTTACTTTTGCAGCCACAAATAATGTTGCTGAAGCATTAGGACATGCTGCAACACAAGCACCACAGCCGATACAAGTTGCCGAATCAAATGCGGTGTCTGATACTTCTTTTTCAATCGGAAGTGTATTGGCCTCACAGGCTGAACCCGTCCGTATTTCAATATAACCACCCGCTTGAATAATCTTTTCAAACGATGTTCTATCAACAATTAAATCTTTAATGATAGGGAATGCAGTTGCGCGCCAAGGCTCAATCCACAGCTCTTTTTCATTAGCATAATCACGCATATATTGTTGGCAGGTGGTAGTTGCCTTGCTCTTACCATGTGGTGCGCCATTAATGACTAGATTACATGCGCCACAAATACCTTCTCGACAATCAAAATCAAAAGCAACAGCTTCTTTACCAGACTCTATAAGTTGCTCATTCAACGCATCCAACATCTCTAAAAAGGAGGTATCTTCGCTGACATCAATTTCATACTGCTCAAAATTGCCTGCTGAATCAGTATCTTTTTGTCGCCATATATGTAGAATAAAGTTCATCGATAATTTCTTGTCGTTGGTCTTACAAATTCAAAATCCAGCTCTTCTTTATACAGCACTGGAATACTGATATTGCCGCTATATTGCCACGCGGCCACATAGGAAAAATCATCATCATGACGCTGCGCTTCACCATCCTCGGTAATATGCTCTTCTCGAGCATGACAACCGCATGATTCTTCACGCGTTAAAGCATCAATACACATCAGCTCTGCTAATTCAAAGAAGTCAGCGATCCGACCGGCACGTTCTAATGTTTGATTTAATGTTTCATCACTACCGGTAATTTTAACCTGCTGCCAAAATTGTTCACGTAACTTTTTAATCTCTGCAATGGAGGACTCCAATATGCTCTTTTCTCTTGCCATACCACAAGCATTCCAGATGATTTGACCTAATTTTCGGTGAAATTCATCCGGTGTTTTCTGGGCATCCGGCGCATTCATCAAACTATCAATTCTATCTTTACAATTTTGCAATACTTGCTGAGCTTCAGGATAATCAGCATTAATATCCAATGGTTTTTGGTGTGCTAAATAATTTGAAACCGTCGATGGTAAAACAAAATAGCCATCAGCCAAACCTTGCATTAAGGCACTGGCACCAAGGCGATTGGCTCCATGGTCTGAGAAATTCGCTTCACCACCGGCAAATAAACCATCAATTGATGTCATCAGATTGTAATCAACCCATAAGCCACCCATGGTGTAGTGCACAGCAGGATAGATCCGCATCGGTGTTGTATAAGGATCTTCATTAGCAATATGTTGATACATCTCAAATAAATTGCCATATTTTTCACTCACAGCATCTAGACCTTGAGTCTCAATAGCTTTAGCAAAGTCGAGGTAAACACCAAGTTTTTTACCATCAATATCGTGGCCAACACCACGGCCCTCATCACAAACTAACTTCACAGCTCGTGACGCTATATCACGCGGTACTAAATTACCAAATGCCGGATACATTCGCTCTAAGAAATAATCACGATCATCTTCTGGGATTTGTTCTGGCTTTTTATCACAATCTTGTTTGTTTTTCGGCGTCCAAATACGGCCATCATTACGTAATGACTCACTCATCAATGTTAATTTTGACTGTAATTCACCTGCCTGTGGAATACAGGTTGGATGGATTTGGGTGAAACAAGGGTTCGCAAACAATGCACCTTTTTTATGGGCTCGCCATACTGCTGAAGCATTACAACCTTTGGCATTAGTAGAAAGGTAAAACACATTGCCATAACCACCAGTACACAACACCACAACATCGGCCATATGTGATTCAAGTTTACCGGTGACCAAATCACGAGACACAATGCCTTTGGCCTTGCCATCAACTAATATCAAATCCTGCATTTCACAGCGAGAATGATGAACAATCGTGCCTTCATCAATTTGTTTACTCATCGCCTGATAGGCACCAATAAGTAATTGTTGGCCTGTTTGACCTCGAGCATAAAATGTCCGTGATACTTGTGCGCCACCAAAAGAACGGTTTGCTAAATAACCACTATATTCACGTGCAAATGGCACACCTTGAGCAACAGCTTGATCAATAATGCTAGTACTGAGTTCAGCCAAGCGGAAGACGTTAGACTCCCGCGCACGATAATCACCACCTTTGATGGTATCGTAGAATAATCGCCACACACTATCGCCATCATTCTGGTAATTTTTAGCGGCATTGATGCCACCTTGGGCAGCAATACTATGCGCTCTTCTTGGGCTATCTTGAAAACAAAATGTTTTAACGTTATAGCCCATTTCACCGAGCGATGCTGCCGCTGCCGCACCCGCAAGACCTGTTCCCACCACAATAATATTGTATTTTTTCCTGTTCGCGGGACTGACGATCTTTAAATCAAATTTATGCTGAGTCCATCGTTCCTCAAGGCTTCCTTTCGGGGTATGGCTATCCAATTCAAAATCAGTCATGACATTGCCATATAAATATAAACAGGAATCAAAGCAAATCCACCTATTAGAACAATCACACCCGCCCAAACAAGGCTATGACAAGTTAACGATGTTTTGCCTAATGTTTGCAGCACATTAGCCAGTGAATGTTGTAAATGCATCATTAAAACAAACAAACCTGCCAAATAAAATAACACCATTATTTCTGACTGAAATAATTGTATAAGCTCGTTATAAAGTTCAGCATTATCAAACAATACTGTTTGAATAACATGCACTACGATAAAGGTGAGTAAGAAAATAATGCTAAGAGTGACAAACAGTGCTGGAATTTTGAATTTGTCATGTTTAGCATAATCAACTGTTCTCGCTTGCGCATTAACTTTGCGAATTCTAATGGCAGCTTTGACATGAATAAGCACCGCGACTGTCATCAGCAATAATACCAACCAACTGACTACGCCACCGTTATACCAATTATAAAAATTGCTAAATGTATCTTGCCAAAAAAAGCTAAGGTTAGACAGCATATGAACAATCAGATACACCGTCATCACCACCCCAGCCAATGCCATCGATCTCTTTTGTAATTGAATCAGTGGAGATGCCATTAACTTTCCATATCGACCATCAGGTCTTCGCTATCTAATCGTGGTTTGAGTTTTTCTTTTTCAATCGTCCGAATACAACTATTCCAACGCAGGATTGCCTCATCATTTTTTTCAGGACATCTATCCACCGCTTTTTGATAATAGCTTAATGCTTCAGCAAAGTATTCATAAGCAAAGGAATGTGACATTGCTTGAGTAATCAGATGCCGTGCTCTACGCTCATTTAATAAGCCGGTATAATAATAACGCTGATATTGACTCGTCAGCTTTTCTATAGAACGTTCAATCGTCTTGATCTGACTCTGTGTTTCCGCACGAGAAATTTGATCTAATAACGCAAGAATATAAATAATCAATACCGATTGGTTATCAGGATCGATATTCAGTACATCAAGACAAATGCTTTCAGCAATTTCAGGCTCCAGCAATGAGCGATATTGCTTAGCCTTTTCAGTCGCCTGATCAATAGCCGTTAAACGAATATCATGTAGTTTTAGTTCCATTAACTTACCCCATATTTAGAATCTGGAACAGCGATCTGTAATCTAAACTAAAGTCGGCCGTATTACAATAGTTTCAGTCTCGCGCTAAACTCATCATGATGGATATCCGTCTATTAATGGAGTAACAGCACGATTTCTGGTATCTTGCACCCACATTTTTATTGTTATCTCGGCCAAACCATGCAAAGAAAGATTCTTGTTACCAGCGCGTTACCCTATGCCAATGGTTCAATCCATCTTGGACATCTTGTTGAATACATTCAAACTGATATTTGGGTACGTTTTCAAAAAATGCGTGGTCATGAATGTCATTATATTTGTGCGGATGATGCGCATGGCACACCCATCATGCTACGCGCTCAAACTGAAGGCATTACACCAGAACAATTAATCGCCAGCGTAAAACAAGAACATCAAGCTGATTTTGCTGACTTTAATATTAATTTTGATAATTTTCACAGCACTCACAGTGAAGAAAACAAAGCACTATCCAGTCAAGTTTATCTTGCTAATAAACAAGCAGGCCACATTACCACTCGCACTATTAGTCAGGCTTATGATCCTGAAAAAGAAATGTTCTTACCGGATCGGTTTATTAAAGGTGAATGCCCTAAATGTGGCACTGACGATCAATATGGTGATAACTGTGAAGCCTGTGGCGCGACCTATGATCCAACAGAATTAAAAAACCCTGTATCGGCGGTTTCTGGTGCCACACCAATTACTAAAGATTCTGAACATCACTTCTTCAAATTAGCTGATTTTGAACAAGATCTAAAAACATGGACTCAAGCTGGCCATTTACAAGATGAAGTCAGTCATAAACTTAATGAATGGTTTGAAAGTGGTTTAAGAGATTGGGATATCTCGCGTGATGCGCCTTATTTTGGCTTTGAAATCCCTGATGCACCAAATAAATTCTTTTATGTTTGGTTAGATGCACCTATTGGCTACCTTGCTAGTTTTAAAAACTACTGCGACCGTACTGGTGTTGATTTTGATGACTTTATGAAACCCGATAGCACCACCGAATTAGTGCATTTTATTGGTAAAGATATTATCTATTTCCATGCGCTATTTTGGCCGGCGATGTTACAAGGTGCTGGCTTTAGATTACCTAATTCTATTTTTGCTCACGGATTTTTAACTGTTGATGGCAAAAAGATGTCTAAGTCTCGCGGTACCTTTATCAAAGCTCGCACTTATCTTGATCACTTAAACCCTGAATACTTACGTTATTACTATGCGGCCAAATTAGGTTCAGGTATTGATGATATTGATTTAAACCTTGAAGATTTCCAAAGCCGTATTAATTCAGATTTAGTAGGCAAAGTCGTTAATATCGCTAGCCGCTGTGCAGGTTTTATCAAAAAACGTTTTGATGGCAAATTATCAAGCTCATTATCAGAACAAGCATTATTTGATGATTTTGTAGCGCAAGCAGACAGCATTGCGGCAAAAATGGAAAACCGTGAATTTGGCCATGCCATGCGCGACATTATGGCTCTTGCCGACAAAGCCAATCAGTATATTGATGAAATGAAACCGTGGACATTGGCAAAAGAAGAAGGCAAAGACCAACAAGTGCATGATATCTGCACGATGGGCATTAACTTATTTAAAATCTTAGTCACTTACCTTAAACCTGTCTTGCCTCAAACAGTCGAACAAGCTGAGATATTTCTTAATATCAAACCATTACAATGGGTAGATATTGCGGCACCATTACTTGGTCATAAAATCAATAAATTCAAACCGTTAATGACGCGTATTGAAGCTGATAAAATTCAAGCCATTACTAAAGATTCACAAGAAACGTCAGTTTAAAACAGCAAGTTGAACTTTAGTCTAGCTTACAGATTTTAATAAATTCCTGTTCCACCTAAAATAAGTTGACCCATATGACCCACATTGGTATCATCAGTCATATATGATTTATTGGACAATAATTATGATTTTTAATATTTCAGAAGCAAAAGCAAACTTTTCTAAATTAATTGAAATGGCCTATCACGGTGAAGAGATAATCATTGCCAAAAATAACTTACCCTTAGTTGATCTGGTTATTCATCAACCCAGGAAAAAAAGAGTGCTTGGTTTGTTGGCAGGAAAAATCACTATTCCTAATGATTTCTTGAATGAAAGTGATGATGTTAATGCACTATTTTATGGTGATTAATTGATGAAGATATTGATTGATACTCATATATTTTTATGGATGCTATCTTACCCTGAAAAGCTAAATGAAAAACGCCGTTATCTACTCGAATCACCCAATAATGACGTATTTTTAAGTGCTATGAGTATCACAGAATTGATGATTAAATCATCAATGGGAAAACTAGAAATCAATTTTAACCCTGTCGAAATAGCTGAAAAGATTGGCGTACAATTACTCGATTTCTCAGCTAATGATGCTTTGTTATTAAAAAACATGCCCTATCATCATAAAGATCCCTTTGATCGGATGATCATTTCTCAAGCAATAACGAGGAAAATAAACTTAATGTCAGATGACAGTAAGTTTAAATTTTACGGGTGCAAGTTAATTTAAATATACCAGTGATAATTGTAGCGCCGAGTGACTTCAAAACTAGCCATTGATCCTATTTCCAGACCTCTACCATTTTATTAGCCTCTTAAAACTTAAACTACACATCCACAAAAAAAACCCAATATCACTGCCGAGGCTGGAATTATAAACACCGCTCGGCCTGAGCATGTCGAAGGCTTGAATTATAAATACCGTTCGGCCTGAGCATGTCGAAGGCTTGAATTATAAACACCGTTCGGCCTGAGCATGTCGAAGGCTGGGATATTGCAATAATGGTTCGACAAGCTCACCATGAACGGCTAAAAACAGCTCACCATGAACAGATAAAAACAGCCCCCACGAACGGATAAAGATAGCACCCACAAAAAAGCCCCAACATCACTGCCGAGGCTTGAATTATAAACACCCGTTCGGCCTGAGCATGTCGAAGGCTGGAATTATAAACACCCATTCGGCATGAACATGTCGAAGGCTTGGATATTACAATAATGGTTCGACAAGCTCACCATGAACGGCTAAAAACAGCTCACCATGAACGGCTAAAAACAGCCTAATAAACAAATAAAAAAAACCCAACATCACTGTGCCAAAGCTGGAATTATAAACACCCGTTCGGCCTGAGCATGTCGAAGGCTGGGATATTAATATTACAATAATGGTTCGACAAGCTCACCATGAACGGATAAAAACAGCTCACCATGAACGGCTAAAAACAACTCACCATAAACGGCTAAAAACAGCCTAATAAACAAATAAAAAAGCCTCAACATCACTGTGCCAAAGCTGGAATTATAAACACCCGTTCGGCCTGAGCATGTCGAAGGCTTGGATATTACAATAATGGTTCGACAAGCTCACCATGAACGGCTAAAAACAAGCTCACCATGAACGGCTAAAAACAGCTCACCATGAACGGCTAAAAACAGCTCACCATGAACAGATAAAAACAGCCCCCACGAACGGATAAAGATAGCACCCACAAAAAAGCCCCGACATCACTGCCGAGGCTTATTCGTTAACCTTCAAGTTAAATCAATCGAGTCTGACCCCATTGATTTTTCGGAGTCTGACCCCATTGATTTTTATGATTTAGGTGCCCATTTATCAAGCATGGTTGAACCATCACCTGAAACCACCCACTGCATACCCGCTGCAGTGCATGTACCAGCATATGTAACTGTTCCAGTTGCGACTTGAACAGGCGCATCATATGTAATTACAACATCAATTGTTATTGCAGTAAGAGTTGATACATCGACATTGTTAACAAGCACATCACTTGCATATTTACCGTCGTATACAGCGTGTTGCTCTACACCTAAAAGAGCCGCAGCAGTTGCATCGGAATTACCTGTTGATGCAGTTATAGTTGCCTCGCTACATGCCACACCGATAGCAGTTCTAACTGGTGCAGATATACTTGGACCTTCAGAGACTTTAGCTCTGATGGTATAGTCTTGATATGCAGGCAATGCAATCGCCGCTAAAATACCGATAATCGCGATAACGATCATCAGCTCGATTAATGTAAAACCTTGTTGGACTTTTTTCATGGTTGTTCTCCTAAGAATAAAAAATCAGCAAGCATGC
>JBJPGB010000034.1:0-3849 GCA_048595405.1 Methylophagaceae bacterium | reverse complement strand
CATACCGTCCATAGCATTAAGTCTTTCTACCACCATGTCATGGCGTTTTTTGAATTCAGCCAACATAGTTTGAATGCACTGTTGGCTGCCATTCAATGCTTCTACTGCAGCTGCTTGTGAAACAGATGCGGGGTTGGTTGTGCTTTGACCTTGAATTTTTTTCATTGCGGCGATTAATTTAGCGGGGCCAGCGGCATAACCAATTCGCCAACCGGTCATCGCGTAGGCTTTTGATACGCCATTTAATACCATAGTGCGGTCATATAAATCAGGGCAGGCTGTAACCATATTATGGAATCCACTTTCAGCCCACAGGATATGTTCATACATATCATCTGTAGCGATTAATATATTTGGATATTTGCGTAACACCACACCTAATGCTGTAAGCTCATCTTTAGTATATGCCATACCTGATGGGTTAGATGGGCTGTTAATAACAAATAGGCGTGTTTTATCTGTGATTGCTGCTTCAAGTTGTTCTGGCGTTATTTTGAAACGCTGATCTTGACCTGCTTCAATAATAATCGGTGTACCATTGGCTAATAACACTATGTCGGGATAAGAAACCCAATATGGCGCGGGAATAATGACTTCATCACCTTCATCTAATAGCGCTTGAGTTAAATTGAAAAAGCTTTGTTTGCCACCGACAGAAACAAGGATTTGATTCATTTCGTATTCGAGGCCATTGTCGCGTGACAGCTTATCAATTACGGCTTGTTTCAATACTACTGTGCCATCTACAGCGGTGTATTTGGTATCGCCATTGTTGATTGCGGTAATTGCGGCTTGTTTAATATGTTCTGGCGTATCAAAATCTGGTTCGCCAACACCCAATGCAATAATGCTTTTGCCTGTCGCTTTCATTTCAGCGGCACGCGCTGTAATCGCTAGTGTGGGGGAAGGTTTAATGCTTTGAACGCGCTGTGAAAGAGTGATTTCCAAAATTCATACCTTATTAATATAGAACAATTAAGTTAATATACGCCAATCATAAAAAATGCAGAAGATGTATGGCAAAACAATTTGAACTAATCAGTGATTTTGAACCGGCAGGTGATCAGCCGGCAGCGATTAAAGCCTTGGTTGAAGGCTTAGAAAATGGTGAGATGTGGCAAACGTTATTGGGTGTAACAGGATCGGGTAAAACCTTTACTATCGCCAATGTTGCGCAACAATTACAACGCCCATTAATGGTGATGGCGCCGAATAAAACATTAGCAGCACAGTTATACGGCGAGATGAAAGATTTTTTCCCCAATAATTCGGTGGAATATTTTGTTTCGTATTATGACTATTATCAGCCAGAAGCCTATGTGCCTTCGTCAGATACGTTTATCGATAAAGATGCATCGGTGAACGAGCAAATTGAACAAATGCGTTTGTCTGCTACCAAGGCGATGTTAGAACGACGCGATGCGATTATTGTCTCGAGTGTGTCGTGTATTTACGGCTTGGGTGACAAAGACTCTTATCTTGAAATGGTATTGCATCTTGTCGTTGGTAACACTATTAATCAGCGCGATATGTTGAAGCGTTTAACAGAGCTACAATACAAACGTAATGATGTCGAGCTACATCGCGGTACCTATCGTGTGCGTGGTGAAGTGATTGATATCTTTCCTGCAGAATCTGAACGTGATGCGGTTCGGATTGAATTATTTGATGATGAAATTGAACAGATTAGTTATTTCGATCCCTTAACCGGTGAGATCATCCAACGGGTGACGCGCATTACCATTTATCCTAAAACACATTACGTGACACCACGAGCACAACTATTATCAGCAGTAGATAAAATTAAAGACGAGCTACGGATTAGGCTAAAAGTATTAACGGATGATAATAAACTAGTCGAGGCACAGCGTTTAGAACAACGCACTCGCTTTGATATCGAAATGATCATGGAGCTGGGTTATTGCAACGGTATAGAAAACTACTCACGTCATTTATCCGATAGAGGAGAGGGTGAAGCGCCACCGACATTGTTTGATTATTTGCCCGATGATGCCATCTTAGTGTTAGATGAAAGCCATGTGATGGTGCCACAAATTGGCGCAATGTATAAAGGTGACCGATCGCGGAAAGAGACTTTAGTTAATTACGGTTTTCGCCTTCCTTCGGCTCTAGATAATCGCCCTTTAAAATTTGAAGAATGGGAAAAACTAGCCCCACAAACTATTTTTGTATCAGCAACGCCTGCGCAATATGAAGCGGATCACTCCAGCAAGATTGTTGAACAAGTTGTACGGCCTACAGGCCTAGTTGATCCCACGATTGAGATTAGACCTGTAGCTACGCAAGTGGATGATTTACTTTCAGAAGTAAATAAACGCTCGGCGATTAATGAGCGGGTATTGGTGACAACATTAACTAAGCGCATGTCAGAAGATTTAACTGATTACTTAGCTGAACATGGTGTGAAAGTACGTTATCTACATTCTGATATAGATACAGTAGAACGTATGGAGATTTTGCGAGATTTACGTTTAGGCGTATTTGATGTGTTGATTGGTATCAACTTGTTGCGTGAAGGATTGGATATCCCAGAAGTATCACTAGTAGCCATTTTAGATGCGGATAAAGAAGGTTTTTTACGTTCGGAGCGATCACTGATTCAGACCATCGGACGTGCTGCTCGGAATTTAAATGGTCGAGCTATTCTTTACGCCGATAAAATAACGGGATCAATGCAACGGGCAATAGCTGAAACAGATCGCCGTCGTGAAAAACAACAAGCGTATAACAAAGAACATGGCATTACGCCAACAGGCATTAAAAAAGCTATTCGTGATAGCTTAGACGATAAACAAGAGCAAGCTCAAAATGACAGAAAATACATTAATCAAGTAGCAGAAGAAAAAGCTAAATATGCAGCGTTATCACCAAAACAATTAGCAAAACGTTTACAACAAATGGAAAATGCTATGTATCGTCATGCTCAAGACTTAGAGTTTGAAGAAGCCGGAAAATTGCGTGATGAAATGGAACGCATTCGTGCATTAACATTGGGGCCGGGATAAGAATAGGCGAAATTACTTAGCCTTTTTCTTCTTGAATATGCCTTTTATTTTTCGCTTAGTTTTTTGTTTTCGATCGTAGTTTCTGAGTGGATTAGACCAGCCTTTATCAAATTCTTGCCCGTACTCTTTAAAATAGGTATGCATAAACTCTTTACGATTGGGCCAATCAAGTTTGTAACAAAGTCGGCATAAATCAATGAGGCGCATTTTCTGTGTTATTTTTTTACCTTTTAGAGGGTGAACGGTGGCACGGCCAATATCAATTGCCGTTACTTTAATATGATTTTGTTTGGTTTTTGTCATCAACAAATTACCACCTGATAAATCGTTATGAATGATTCGACGGTTATGCATTTTACATGTGTATTGCGCTAAAGCTTGAAAAACAGCATGTTTACTAAAACCAGCATATTGTTGTTCACCTTGGGCGAAAGCAGTGAAAGCATCGCGGGCTGAGAAGGCATCATGCACATATTCACAGACATAATAATTATGGCGGGTAGCCGCATTTTTGGTGTGCTCAAAATAGGCAATAGGCATTGGACTGTTTATGCCACGACGAATCATTTCTGAAGCATTATTCCAGTGGCGCTCACCCTTACTGGCTTTAAAGTGATAGCTCAGCTTGCGTATGCCTGTTGCACGGTTTTCTTTAATTACAATTGTTTCACTAGAATTTATAGGATTTTTACTGCTCCACACTTTATTACGCTGATCACGATGTACGCTCAGTTGTGGCAGGTCTAATAAACGATCGGGCAACATGTGGTCGATTTTCTCTTCAACTGACTCTCCCTGTTTAATAGCAACGGCGCCTTTCCAT
>JBJPGB010000033.1:0-33059 GCA_048595405.1 Methylophagaceae bacterium | reverse complement strand
CGGGTAATGACTGTGCGAGATCTTTGGTTTTACACATTACCATTTGCAGTGGTCTTCGCTGCATTTCTGGTTTTTTAATGCCTAAGTTGTTTAATAAATCTTCATTACCTTCACCTGCGGTGAGCACAATGTGTTGCGCTTGAACTTCTAACTTGTCACCGAGTTGAAGCGCTTGCACGCCATCATCATCTTGCAGCCAGTTTATTTCAGCATTAGCAGTGTGAATAATGCGATGTTGCCATGGTGTGGCTAAGGCGGTTAATACGCTGGGAATATCTAAAACCGGTTCATCAAGCTGATAAAGTGTGCCTTTAAATTTGGGATCTTGAAACAGTGCTGGCTGGTCGGGTTTTGCCACTGTTTTCATACGGCTGCTTAATGCTTTGCTGGCAAAAAAAGACATCATTTTTGATGATAATTGATCCTTCGACCATAGCAGTTGATGGTCTGCAAGTACGCTTACATCTGTTAAATCAACATCACCGTCACCAGCAAGACAAGCCTGCCAGCGTGCGGGCATATCGCCAATAGCTTGGGTTGCTTTCGATAAAATGCCATTTAGTGCATATTTTGCACCGCCATGAATAATACCTTGCGAGCTTAATGTTTGTGCATTGCCGATCGTTTTGTTTTCTAATAAAAGCGCATGAAAGCCCATTTGATTGAGACGATTATGCAGCCATAAACCAGCAATGCCTGCGCCGATAATGACAACGTCCGTTGTGAGTGTTTGTTTGCTCATTTAAAGTGGGTTATTCAGCTTGCTCGGTTTGTTCGTCTAAAGCTTCACACAGATAATGGCCAATAATGATATGGCCTTCTTGAACGCGTGCCGTTTCATCAGATGGAACGCAAATGCAGTCATCGGCAATATCTAAGAGCTTGCCACCGTGTTCTCCAGTGAATGCAACGGTGAGACAGCCTGCCTGTTTAGCTGTGTTCAAGCCATTTATAACGTTACCGCTATTGCCAGAAGTTGATAAGCCAATCGCAATATCACCTTGTTTAGCTAATGCTTGAATTTGACGATCAAAAATTGTATCAAAACTATAATCATTGCCGTGAGCAGTGATGATAGATGTGTCGGTTGTGAGCGCAATTGCAGCGAGTGGTTTGCGTTGTTTGTAATAACGTACAACAAATTCAGCGGCTAAATGTTGGGCATCGGAGGCGCTACCACCATTACCAAAAAACAATACTTTATTACCTGATTCTAAGCATTGGCTAATCTTTTCAACGAGCTTGAGGATCTGTGGTTCAAGTGCAAATAAGCCTTCAACCATAGATTGGTGACGAATAAGTGTAGATTTATATGACACTGCTTACCTCACATGCCTGCTAGGTGATAATATTAATCGCTATGATAGCGTATCTCACCTTAGTTTAGTCAGGAAATATACAACGATGCATTTTGCTTTTGCCATAACGGAATATTTTCCATTTGGTGGTGCACAACGCGATTTTTTTGCTGTTGTGACTGCGATGGCAAAACGGGGGCATAAAATTTCAATCATTACTACCGGCTGGCAAGGTGAAAAAGACCCTAATTGGGAATTTTTTTTATTGGAACAAAAAACACCAACCAATCATGGCCGTCTGCAAGAATTGTCTGACTATGTCATCACTTTAAAACAGCAGCACTATTTTGATGCGGTGGTGGGATTTACCCGTATGGCGGGTTTGGATATTTATTTTGCTGCCGACAATAGTTTTGTTGCGACGCGACATAAGGGTTTAAAACGCTTACTCCCTCGATATAGAACTTATGCCAATATCGAGCGAGTATTATTTTCAAATAGCGATCTTAAAACGTTTTTTCTAACGGAAAAACAGCGTACGCAATATCAATCTTGTTTTCAGCTAAACTTAAAAAATAGTGTTATTTTACCAGTATGTGTCGATCAATCATTCCAATATACCGAACAAAAATGGCAATCGGCGAGGCAGTGGCGACAAGCAGAATTAGCCGATCCGAATAAAATAGTTTTATTATTTGTGGCGGCTGATTTTAAAACAAAAGGCCTAGATAGAATTATTGATGCCATTGAGCAGCTCGATGAAAATAAACAGGCTAAATTTAGCCTATGGATTGTCGGTGATGGCAAAGCTGAAAAATATAAAGCGCGCTTAGATCGATTGCCTCAGATAGACTATAAGTTTTGGGGCGGCCAGGCTGAATTGAGTCAATTCTATTTAGCTGTGGACTATCTTATTCATCCAGCTCGAAAAGAAGCTGCGGGTATGGTTATAGCAGAAGCCTTAGCGGCACGGCTGCCGGTTTATATCACGGATATTTGTGGTTATGCTTTTTTAACAAATGGTGATGAATACTCCGTTATTTTGCGAGAACAAACTATTGCAGCAGAGCTTATTGAAGCATTACAAACAATAGCGATGAAAGCTTTGATACCAGAACGAGGAGCAGGCAGTGATCAGATATCTTATCAATCTCGATCTGAATTTTGCGCTGATCAGATAGAAAGCTGGTGTGCACATTAATGGCTAATAATCAGCACTTATATATACGACCAGATTTAGCGGAGCAATGGACAGCCCAGACTATTTTTGAGCAGGTTCAACAACAGCAAGGTGAAATATTTCGCAGTAAAGAAGGTAGACGAACATTACAATTTGAACTAGCTGGAAAACCTTATTTTCTAAAGTTACACCAAGGAATAGGCTGGAAAGAAATTATTAAGAATGTATCGCAGTTTCGGCTGCCGATCATCGGCGCTAAAAATGAATGGCAGGCAATTCAATTCCTAGAGCGTTATGATCTCAATACCATGACAATTGCCGCCTATGGGAAGCAAGGCTGCAACCCAGCAAAGCAATTATCTTTTTTAATTACCGATGAATTAGTTAATACCATGAACCTAGAATATTTAGGTGAGCAGTGGCGACAATCTGCTCCTAGCTTTAAAACAAAAGCTAAACTAATCGATAAATTAGCACTAATTGCGCGTAAAATGCACGAAAATGGCATGAATCACCGTGATTTTTATCTATGTCATTTTTTATTAGATCGCTCTTTTGAGACTACAAATACCATTACAGATGATACGCAATTATTCCTAATCGATCTTCATCGGGCTCAAATCCGTCGCAAAGTACCAGAGCGATGGTTGGTGAAAGATATTGGCAGTCTGTATTTTTCAGCTTTAGATGTAGTACTCACACAGCGTGATCTATTCAGATTTATGAAGGCTTATTCTGGGTTATCATTACGAAAACTGTTCATTGAACAAAGTGACTTTTGGACTAAAGTTCAACAACGCGCCCATAAATTACGCGATAAGTAGATAAATGAGTCAAAATAGGATACAACTGGAACAGTTCCTTCAAGGACAAGAAAAGCTATCGCTCCCTTTTAATTTGACGATCGATGGCAATATATATGCTTGCACGCAAGTATTGCGCTTATTACCGGCAAAGCGTCTTGTTGTTAAAGCTCAGAATAGTCATCAACAATTGGTGATTAAAATATTTGCCTTAGCTAAAAAAGGTGAACGAGAACTGGCAAGGGAGCTGCGAGGCTATCAATTAGCTACGCAATCGGAAGTTAATGTGCCTGAACTGGTGTTCACAATCGATGAATTAGCAGGCTGTTGTGCGATTGCCTATCACTATATAGATAATGCCAAGCCATTTGCAAATGACAAGAAAACACTGGGAAAGCATGTCGAGGCTTTGTTGACCTTAGTAGCCACTTTACATAATTATGGGATTTATCAGGCTGACTTTCACCTAGAAAATATACTCATTTCGGATGATTGTTTATCTCTAATCGATCTCGCTTCAATGGAAGTAGAAAGCCTCAATGAGTCGCTATCCAAGCAGAAAAGTTTAGCTAATTTAGCCATGCTCGCCGTACAGTTTCAACCCAAACAGCAGCAATTAATAGTTGATCATTTACAGCAGTATTATCAATTGCGGAATTGGCAGTTTGATAGTGCGGAGCAAGATAAATGTAATGCTTATATAAGCAAGGCATGGCAAAAACGTAAAACAATTTATCTTAATAAACTATTTCGACATTGCACTATGACGGCATATCACAAGACATTTACTCAACAATATGGCTTTTGCCGATCGTTTTATAAGCTAGTTGGTGATGCCTTTATTGATGATATTGATGATTTGGTATCGAATGGACAGATACTTAAAGCAGGCAATTCTTCCACCGTCGCACATGTCAGTTATGCGGGTCAGGAATTAGTGATAAAAAGATATAATATTAAGAATTTCTGGCATTTTCTTAGCCGTTGTTATCGACCAAGCCGCGCCGCTGTCTCATGGCGGAATGGTAATTTATTGCAATTATTAGGTGTAGCCACACCTAGGCCATTAGGATTTATCGAGAATCGATTTGGACTGTTCAGAAAAACAGCCTATTTGATCTGTGAGCGAAGTAGCGGTCAAGAATTGACATCAGTATTTAGAGATCGCGCTCCTTTAGAAAACGAATTATCACAGCTTAGGGATATTTTTGAAATATTTAAAGAATATAAAATTAGTCATGGTGATATGAAAGCTACTAATTTATTGTTAACGAAAGATGGCAAAATTGAATTACTTGACCTAGATACAATGCAAGAACATAAATGTTCTCGAAGTTTTAATAGTGCCTTTGATAAAGACAAGCACCGTTTTATAAAAAACTGGCAAGATGCAAAAATTAAAGATTTATTTGAGGCTTTATTTTTTTGATAAGAGAAAAAATCGGTTGCCTTGAAACAGTGGGCTAAGAAGCTTAAGTTTCTCCGAATGAATAAACAGGGTGAATGCTTTAATAATAACCTGTAAAATTTATGACTAATTTACTATTATGAAATATCAACTATGACTCCTAAACATATTCACATCGTGGGCTGCTTGCCAAGAAGCGGTACAACTCTAATGACCGAGTTAATGCTAAGTTGCTTTGAGATAGATGGTTATACGGAGCATGAATACAGTATATTTAAAGAGTATCCCTCTCCATATAAGGTGCTCTGTACCAAAAAACCTAATGACATAAAATATATAGATTATCCACTTCGTGTAAATGAAGACCTTTATGTTATTTACATGCTGCGTGATCCTAGAGATGCGATATCCAGCAGAAGCCATAAAAAAGCGATAAATGGTAAAAAGCTCTGGGGAAATTTACAGACATGGTTTAGCCATCAACATATAGCTAAAAATTTATCGGCAGAGACCTCAAGATTTATTACTGTGCGCTACGAAGACTTAGTAACTAATCCAGACAAGACCCAACAATACATACAAGACAAAATACCTTTTTTACAGGGGAAGGTGAAGTTTAGCGAATACCATTTAGTTGCAACACCTTCGGAGCGGACCATTGCGGCCTTGGGTGGTCTTCGACCAATTAGCGCTGCGAGTATTGGTAATTGGCGAGGTCAGCTGGCTTATCTAAAAGCACAAATTCAGAAATATGGAGATTTGACTAATCCGTTAATAGATTTAGGCTATGAGAAAGATTCTAATTGGATGTCAGAATTGGAGGCGATTTCTCCAGATAATACCGATGAAAAGTTAAAAGAAAAAGCTTGGTATAAAAGGTTGTGGAGAAATTGGTTCATGTTACCGCGGCGTCGACTTTTTTACAGGATCTCCTGTTCAACATTACTCGGAATGTATCTTGATAGAATAAGATGGTTTTTGAGGAAGCGGCCATCATAGCAAGAAGACAGCATTACACATAAGTAAGAATCTATGGACTAAAGCGTTAGCAAGCATCTACGAGATAGATGATAATTTATAACGATAAATTGCAAGCCAATACATCAAAAGGAGAGCCGCGATTAAAACAATATTAGTGACTGGTGGAGCAGGTTATATTGGTAGCCATATTTGCGTAGAACTGCTTCAATCAGGCTTTGATGTGGTGGTGGTAGATAATTT
Organism: Methylophagaceae bacterium; assembly: GCA_048595405.1. GTDB lineage: Bacteria > Pseudomonadota > Gammaproteobacteria > Nitrosococcales > Methylophagaceae. The sequence goes on along the minus strand of JBJPGB010000033.1, from coordinate 27,149 downwards.
ATCTAATAGTTGTCAGCAATCATTAATGCGAGTCCAACAAATAACGGGCAAGACTTTAAATTTCTACCAAATGGATGTTCGGGATAAGGATGCCTTGATTGCTGTGTTTGAATCCAACTCAATAGATGCAGTTGTTCATCTTGCGGGTCTTAAGGCGGTTGGAGAATCCTGTGAGCAACCGCTGAAGTACTATCAAAATAATTTGATCGCTACTTTGATTCTAGTCGAGATTATGCAGCAATTTTCGGTTAATAAATTGGTGTTTAGTTCCTCTGCCACGGTATATGGCGATCCTAAGACTGTACCGATAAATGAGCAATTTCCATTATCGGCAACTAACCCTTATGGGCGAAGTAAGCTTATTATTGAGGAAATGTTGAGAGACATTACTCAATCTGTATTAAGTGATTTGACCGTGATCTTGCTACGTTATTTTAATCCGGCGGGCGCTCATAAAAGTGGTTTGATCGGGGAAGACCCAGCAAGTATTCCCAATAATTTATTACCCTATGTATCACAAGTAGCAGTGGGGAAATTGCAAAAAGTATCTGTTTTTGGTGATGATTATCCAACTAAAGATGGTACTGGTGTCCGGGATTATATTCATGTGGTCGATTTGGCTAGAGGCCATGTCAAAGCATTAGAGGCGTTAAATAAATCAACATCAGAATCTTATTGCAAGGTTTATAACCTCGGCACAGGGATTGGCTACAGTGTTCTCGAAGTGATTAAAGCTTTTCAGCAGGCATCGGATCGCGATATACCATATCAAACAGTAGCACGGCGTTCTGGTGATATAGCGGAATGTTATGCTGATTCATCCTTAGCAAATAAAGAGTTAGATTGGCAGGCTAAAAAGACTCTGACCGATATGGTGGAAGATGCTTGGCATTGGCAAACAAAAAATCCACAAGGTTTTTCTGATTCCGCTATAAGAGATTAAGCTATGTTTCCAGTGCTAACAAAATGGATTATTTTCCCGCCATGGAAAAACACCTTAATCGAACAACATTTTCCATCTATAAATGAGGTATTTAAGCTCAAGGCTAATATTATTTCCAGCAGTGCACAAAGTGAAATTTTTTCTTATGAACTGGATGGTCAGCATTATTTTGTAAAACGTTATTTTCGCTCAATGGGGTTGGGTAGTTGGTTTGGCTTTTCACGATTAAGAGTGGAAGCTAGAAATCAGCACTGGTTTAATAAAATGAATGTTCCTGCCGCACGTGTCGTGGCATATGGTGAACAGAGTTTTCTGTTAAAAACGATAAAAGGAATATTGATTACCGAAGGAATTGATAATGTCCGTGATCTGATGGATATTGCTAACCATCAATCAGATAAATTTGCTGACAAAGCTTGGCAAAATGCCATTATTTTTCAGTTAGCACACATCACTGCCGTATTACATCAAAACCGGTTTTGTCATAATGATCTTCATTGGCGAAATATCCTAGTTCAAGAGAATGAAACAGATAGAACACCTAAAGTTTTTCTGATTGACTGTCCGTCGGGAAAGCGACTATTTTGGCCATTATTACAGTATCGACAGCTAAAAGATCTAGCAAATTTAGATAAGATTGCCCCCAGCTATTTATCACGAACACAGCGCTTAAGATTTTTTAAGCAATACCGCCAAATCACAATATTATCAGCCAAAGATAAAACGATGATTGGAGATATTCTTTCTCATAAGACAAATAGGATAAAGCGTAAAGTCAAACAAGCAGCTAGAAAGTAAAGCTACTGCATTATTTTGTTACTAAAATATCTTCCATCACCAGATATTCTAAGTCAGATCCATAAAACATATTAAGTGCATCGGTAGGGCTGCAGACCATCGGCTCACCACGACGATTGAGCGAGGTATTAAGCACCACACCATTACCATTTAATTTTTCGATTTCTTCAAGCAAAGAATAATATCTAGGGTTGGTTGCCTTAGTGACAATTTGGGCCCGAGCCGTTCCATCTTCATGTACCACTTCTGGAATACGAGATCTCCATTGTTCAGCCACGTCAAAGGTAAAGGTCATATATGGGCTGGGGTGTTCTGTTTGTAATATTTCAGCAGCGACGGTATCTAACATACTCGGACAAAATGGACGCCAGCGTTCACGGTATTTAATTTGGGCATTAATTCTATCGGCGACACCTGCGTGATTAGGGCTACCAATAATGCTGCGGTTACCCAATGCGCGCGGCCCAAATTCCATTCGTCCTTGAAACCATGAAACTGGATTGCCTGCATTAAGAATTTCAGCTGTTTGTTGCGTGGTATTTTCTAGTCGCTGCCAAGTCACCTTTTCAGAGTAGGCTTCACAAGCCTCAATGCATTGTTCATTTGTATAAGATGGTCCAAGATAAACATGCTCCATCTTTTCAACGGGCACACCTGCTATTTCAGAAGCATAGCTTGCTGCTCCAATTGCTGTACCGGCATCACTGGCAGCAGGTTGCACGAACAGTTCTTTTACATCCGGCATAGCGATAATGCGTTGATTAAGTTTAACGTTGAGTGCGACACCGCCAGCAAAACATACCTTACCGGTTTCTTTAATGATGTCGCCTAAATAATAGTCAATTAAATGCAAAGCCGTTTTTTCTAATAGATCTTGGATGCTGGCAGCGTAATCGATGTAAGGGTCGTCAATTTCATCACCATCGCGCATAGGCCCAAGCCATTCGATGAGTTTGGGACTAAAGAAATAGCCTTTACCATCTTTCTTATAACGTCTTAGGCCAACGGTATTGACCAGTTTAGTATTAACCTGAAATTCACCATCATGACAATCAATTAGCCGTGAGAAATCAAAACGTTTAGGATTACCATAAGGAGCCATCCCCATTACTTTAAATTCCCCATCGAGCATTTCAAAACCGAGCAGTTCAGTCAGGGCACCATACATGCCCCCTAATGAATCTGGATCATAAAATTCTTTAATTTTATGGATCTTGCCATTTTCACCATAACCGAAGAAAGTAGTGGCATATTCACCTTTGCCATCAATACCAATAATAGCCGTTTTTTCTTTAAAACCACTAAGGTGATAGGCGCTACTGGCATGAGCAAGGTGATGCTCTACCGGCACAAATTTAACACGAGTTGATCCAATGCCGAGGTCATCCAGTAACTTCATCACACTACGATGATTACGCCAATAACGACGATTACCACTAAAAAGTGCTGTTAATGCACGATCTGGGGCATACCAATGACGTTTGGCATAGTGCCAACGGGCTGGTGATTTAAGTCCTATTTCTGCATAAGGAAAAGCAACAATATCAATTTCACGGGGCTTAATTCCTGCTTGTTCTAGACAAAATTTAGTGGCTTCATAAGCCATTTTGCCTTTGGCGTGTTTGTCACGGAGAAAACGCTCTTCTTCAGCGGCGGCAACTAATTTGCCATCAATATAAAGTGCAGCAGATGCATCGTGACTGACTGCGCCAGATAGGCCTAATACGATCATGGTGTTGTTCTTTTAAAATCAAAAATTATAAGAGGTAAGTATATCAAGTCAGAACCACTTACGTTTACTCTGTCATTTTTGTACTAAGAAGCGGGTTCTTTTTCCGATGATAATTTAGTTGGTTATATTGTTATGTGATTACTAGCTTAATAGGATAGAGTATCAATTTTAATTGAGCACATTATTTTTGTTGATTATTTTCAGCAAAGTGAGCGAGAGAGTATGAATCAAGAAGTTTCTATATTAATACCACATTATAAAACATTGAAAATGACGCAGTTATGTTTACAGCTAATAGAAAAGAATACTGACTTATCGAAAGTGGAGGTCATTGTTATTGATAATGGGTCTAATGATGCATCGTCGGAATATTTAAAGAGTGTTAATTGGATAACATTAATAATCAGGGACAAGATTGAAGGTGAAAGTGGTGCTCATGCTCATGGTAATGCCTTAGATTTGGCCTTAGGAAGTGTTAAGACGTCTTATTTTTTATCAATTCATACTGATACCTTTGTTATTGATCCCGACTGGCTAACATTCCTATTAGGTCAAATTAAAATTGAGGATAATTTAGCGGGCGTGGGGTCATGGAAGTTGGAGTTTAAACCATTATATAAACGAGTACTGAAACACTTAGAAACGTTCTGGCAATTAAAAATATGGTATCCAATTATGGGGAAGGGCAGTGGCGCAATTGCAGGGGTGGGAGATAATTATTATTATCTACGTAGCCATTGTGCTCTATACAAAACAGACTGCGTGCGTAACTATGCCAATGGGTTCAACGATGGCGGTGAGCCAGCAGGAAAATTGATGCATAGAAAATTGGTAGATAGTGGTTTTAAAATGAAATTTTTAGAATCAAGTGAATTATCAAAATATGTACGACATCTTAATCATGCCACGGCAATTCTTAACCCTGAATTACATGGAACAGGTACTGCCAAGCCTAAGCAGATAGCAAGAATCAGGAAAGAGCTTAATGAAATAGCTGGGAGTGTACTGATAGAAGGTGAACAGTTTTAAGGGCTATTTAATGTAATATTTTGTACACACAGGACTTATCTCCGCGTTTATTTTGTTCGCAGTAGATTGATTCAAGCTGCATTTTATTAAGCAGTAGAAGGAGTTCAGTATCTTTTCTTTTTTCTATGGTGAGAAGATAGTCATATTTTTGGTAATTTTTGGTTAAATATTTATGTCCTTTCTTTTTTCGGTGTTTAGCGAGTTTAATCTGGTGATGGTTATTATTAATTTTAAAATAATAATGTGAAAATGAATTTCCAGCTAATATCGAGCTTTGAACGGGTATGTTATTACCTGCCCAAATGGCCGTATTCTTGATATATATTTTGGATATTGATGAGGTCGAGGTATCAGCGATACTGATAAAAAGTATAAAGCCTATAAAAGCAAGTTTATATTTGTTTTTAGTATTCCATGCCTCATCTATCCATGACGTAATTTTTGGCAGCATTAATAGCAACAGGCTAAGTAGCACCATCATGGTATAGCGGGTTGAAAGGAAATATTCTTTGAATAAAAAAACGACTAAAATAACAAGGTGAATGGCTACGAAATAACGAATTAATCTTATATTGGCATTATTAGTTTGGCTGTGAGTTTGCTGCCACATGGACGTCACAAAAATAGCCAAATAACCAAAGCTGATTGCTTTAATAAGCTTAAAAACCAACATTATAAGTAAGCCGGATATAAGAATTAGAGCGCCATACTCGGCGGTACGATCGTTAAGAACTTGAGCCTCTAATATTGCTGCCCGTAAAGTTATCTGATCTAGTGTGTTTTGAATATCTGAGTAATAAAAAATACTGGTGATTCTGTCAAATGCGCTGGCAGACGTTCCCCCTATTGAGCTTAGGGAAGTATATAAACTGACAATACCACCAATTATGACTAGATAATTGAGCTGTAGAATCTTCTTTATGGCTGTTATTGGCGGTTGAAGGATAAAGTAGTAAAGAGGGAGAGCAAGCAAAATAAACACCCCTTCAACACGAAATAATATGGCAGTTAATGCAAATAGCTGCCAGAGAGTGGCATTTTTCATTGAGCTTGATTCAAGGTGCCGTATAAAATAATACAAGCTTAAACTGCAAAAAGCCCAATAGCCCATATCTCGGATAATAAAATCTCGATACTCATTAAGTGAGTAGAAGCTCAAAATGAGTAGTGCTCCGATAGCCAATTGGCGAGTATTGGGCAGAATTTTATGGCTGATAAGTAGTAAAGTATCAGTTAATAAAACGGCTAAGAGGGCATTGATTACATAGGCGGTGGTTTCAAAAGGTAGAGCAGTCAGCTGATGTAAATAGGCCACCAGAATGGAAAAGAATGGCCAATTAAAGAGTTTGGCAGTTTCTATTAGTCCGCCTTGAAGAAAAGCCTGGGCCATATCCATATATAAGATGCCATCACTATTAATAACATCATCACTATAGATAAGGAATGTGGAGAGTAATAAACTGACGAAGGCAGTTATAAGCCTGATTTTGGTAATGTCATTCACTATTTTTTTCATGGTTCCTTCACTAAGTTCAATATTTCCTTGGCGCTTATGTCACGCATACACCGGTGATGGCCTTCAGGACATGATCGCTGAAAACAGGGGCCACAATCAACACCAATTTGTACAATTTGGGCGTTGTTAGCCAAAGGCGGTGTAAAACTGGGTGATGTTGGACCATAAATCGCAATAAGTGGTTTTTGTAATGCGGCGGCGATATGCATTAATCCTGAATCATTTGAAACCACAAGATCAGCGGTCGCCAATAAATCAATCGCATCACTGAGTTCAGTGTCACCGCATAAGTTAAAAGCAGATGACTGACTATCTGAGCCAATATAGCCAACAATTTGATTAGCAATAGTCTTATCAGCTCCAGAACCTAAGATTACTAACTGCCAATTTTGTTGAATAAGCGTGTTAGCGAGTTCCGCGTAGTGCATTGCAGGCCATTGTTTTGCCGGTCCGAATTCAGCACCAGGACAAAATATTAATCGTTTTTGCTGTGCATTTAATGGCAATTGAAATGGTGAGCCAAGCGCTTGGGCAACCATTAATGGTGCAGTATAACTGGGTGCAGCAGTAGACTGTGTTGCCGAATAGGCTAAAGATACATAACGCTGCACCATCATAGCTAAAGCAGATTTATCTAATATTCGAATATCATTGAGCAAGCCATAACGCATTTCACCTCGCCATCCAGTACGGATGGGAATATCAGCAAACCAAGGGATTAATGCTGATTTCCAAGAGTTAGGCAGTACAATCGCTTGGTCATAATTATGATTGCGCAATGAATGCCCCAGTTTTTTTCGCATGCCCCATCCAAAAACACCATGGCTAATCGGCATGGGGATGGCTTTATTCACTTCGGGCATGCGATCCAATAATGGCTTCGTCCACGCTAGCGCAAGAACATCAATCAGTACTTCGGGCTTATCCGCTTTGAGGGCTTTAAATAATGCTTGGGCCATCACCATATCGCCAATCCATGATGGACCTATAATCAAAATCTTATTGATTTTTTCAGCCATTAACTAATGCAGTGTATTGTGTGTTACAAAGATAAAAATGGTACCAGCTGCGATAAGTGAGACTTGTTGCAAAGTCTCGGATGGTTTGACTTTATGATGTAGCCCCGGAATAAGATCGGCAACGGCAATATAAATAAAGCTAGAGGCGGCAACAACTAAAATATAGGGTAGTAAATGTTGCATATCAGCTAAGGCAAAATAGGCAAGTAGTGCCCCTACGACCGTACCAAGGCTAGATAAAACATTGTAATACAGCGCTTTACTACGCTTAAACCCACTGTGTAATAAAATGATAAAATCGCCCAATTCTTGGGGGATTTCATGAGCAGCAATAGCGAGCGCCGTGACAATGCCTAAATGAAGATCAGTCATAAAGGCTGCAGCAATCAAGATTCCATCCACGAAGTTATGAATAGCATCGCCAACAAGAATTAACGTACCTGTTGCTTGACCTTTGTAATCATGATTATGGCTAGAGTCAGGCAAATGAACATCACAATGGTCACTATGACAATGCCGCCATAATACGAATTTTTCCAATACAAAGAATGATAATAGGCCGAGCAATAATGTCAGCCCAATATCATGGGCATCAATAGTCGGGGTATAGTCTAAGGCATGTGGAATAAGGCCTAGAAAAGAGGCGCCCAATAATGCACCGATCGCAAAACTCACCAAATGAGGTACAGCAACATTACGTGCATTTTCGGATAGTAATAAGAAGGTTGATGCAAGAATAACACTCAGCAATCCACCGATTAAACTAAAGCCAATGATCCAGAGTAATAAGTCCATAGGGTTTCAACGAGGAAAGTGAATCAGCAGATCATACATTATTTGGGCTCTATCCATATCATCGATGCCATTCTGCCAGTGATGCCATCACGTCGATATGAAAAGAAGCGTTGTTGCTCCGTTACAGTGCAAAAATCACCACCAAATATTTGTTTCACGCCTAGTGCGTTCAATCTTTGTTTGGCTAAGCAGTAAATATTAGCAAGATAATGGCTTGCATCCGTTTGTTGAAATGCGTTTTGAGCTTGGGGTGAATGAGTGGTAAACACCTTATAAACATCTTCACCAACTTCAAACTGTGTTGGGCCAATGGCTGGACCCAGCCATACCATCAGATTTTTCGGCTCATCACCAAATTTGTTTATAGTGTTCTCAAGAATACCCGCCGCTAATCCTCGCCAACCAGCATGGAGAGCAGCAATAATATCACCTTGAGTATTACATAATAAAATTGGTAAACAATCTGCGGTCATAATAGTGCAGATGTGATTGTGAATTGTACTTATCATCGCATCAGCTTCAATATCTTGCTGCCATTCAGTACTATTAATAACATGAGTACTGTGTGTCTGATTAAGCCAATAGGGTGAAGCGGGGAGTTGTTGCGACACAATTAATTGTTTTCGATTTTTTTGAACGGCATCCGTGTCATCACCAACATGAGCACCTAAGTTAAACTCATCATAAGGCGCTAAACTATGCCCACCAATCCGTGTGGTGCTCAGTGCCTTAATATTGGGCGGTGCAGGCCAATCAGGATAAATAAACTGTTCATTCATCATGTAGTGCGAAGATAAGCTTGCCACTGATCAAATAAGTCTTTATCTACAGCGGCTAATGTTGAACGGGGTACTAACGTCGGTGATATTAATAATTCACCCTCAAGAGTACAGGCGAAGGCGCCAGCTTCAGATAATATTAATTGCGCGGCAGCATAGTCCCATAACTGTTGTTTACCATGGAGATAAATATGACCTCTGCCAGCAGCTAACCAACAAAGTTCTAAAGCAATTGATCCAAAACTACGTTGTGATGCATAGGGGCTCACCGTCATTAATTGTGTCGCTAATTGATTTGATAAGCGTTTGAAATCAATTAAAGCAATGGTTTTGTTTAATGATAAATTTGTTTTCTGTAATGTTAATGGTTGATTATTTAACCAGGCACCTTGACCCATTTCAGCAGTGAAACATTCATCTCTCATAGGGTCATAAACAAGGCCATGAGTTATTTGCCCATTATTAATTAGCGCCAACGATACCGAATAATAAGGTATTCCAGCAGCAAAATTACTAGTACCATCGATAGGGTCTACACACCATAAGGCTTTTCCAGATAGTAATAATTCTTGTTGTTGCTCAGCTGACATTTCTTCGCCCAATAAGGCAATATCGGGATAAGCTTGTTGCAGCATATTGCTAAGTCGATTTTGCATGGCGATATCAGCATCAGTCACAATGCTGCCATCCATTTTGTAATCGCATTTTACCCGATTAAAACGAGGGAGTAGCTCATCTTTACTGGCTGTGACAATAATATCTGTTAGTTGTTTGAGATCTATTTCCATCAGCTGAGTATAACAATTTACGATTCTGATATTTAAACGAGGGTAGACACACTGTAAACTAACGGTCACGCTTACTTATTTTGATATAATTATTAATGCGAATACCTAGATTTTATTGCTCTGAGCTTAATGCTGCCAGTGAAGTGATTGAGTTACCGGCAGCAGCCCATCGGCATGCAATACAGGTGCTTAGGATGAAGCCAGGCGAGGCATTACGCGTATTTGATGGTAATGGACTAGAGTATCAGGCAATCCTAGATCAAGTAGCAAAGCGAGGATCGATAATTCGACTTGGGAACAAGATTGAAATTGATAATGAATCATCCTTGAATATTACCTTACTACAAGGTATATCCCGTGGTGAACGAATGGACTATGCCATACAAAAAGCAGTAGAACTAGGAGTCAATAGTATCGTACCAGTGGTCACAGAACGCTGTAATGTTCAGCTTTCTAATGGTCGTGCCGATAAACGGTTAGCACACTGGCAAGGCGTTATGGTTAGTGCCTGTGAACAAAGTGGCCGCAGTATGCTGCCAGAATTGAGTGATGTGATATCGCTAGATGATGTATTAGCAAAGGACTATGGTGATGAAAACTGTCATTTAGTATTAGATCCCCAGGCGGACAAAGGATTTACCGAATTAAAACAATATGATGATGTGGCATTGTTGATTGGTCCAGAGGGAGGCTTGACGGAACAAGAAGTTCAGCAAGCAAATCGAACAGGTTTTCAATCAGTAAGGATTGGGCCAAGAGTCTTGCGGACAGAAACCGCAGCCATCGCAGCCATCGCTATAGTTCAAACAATGTGGGGAGATTTAGGGTGATTGATAATGGTTTGACCATATTGTTATTGTTTGGGTTAGCCTGGTTTTGGTGGGATAATCGGGGGGTAGCTGAGCATGCTATTCAGGCCGCAAAACGCAGTTGTGACCAAGTTGGAGTAACATTTTTAAATGACACGGTTGGCTGGAAAAAAATACGCTTGAAACGTAATCGTCACGGCAGAATGAATATTGAACGAACATATTTTTTTGAGTTTGCAAGTGATATGCAACAGCGGTATATAGGTGAAATCACCATGCTAGGCCAGCAAGTGAGTAATGTAAATTTAGAGGCCTATCGGATAACAGAGATCTAGAGCCATATTGGAGATGAAATAATGCAAAAAATTGCACTAGTAGTAGATGATTCTAGAGTTGCTCGCATGACCTTGAGTAAACTGTTAATTTCCCATTCTTTTGAAGTGATTGAACTGAGTAGTGGAGAAGAAGCCATTTCTCACCTTCAGATGATGGCAACAAAACCAGACATTATTTTTATGGACGTCATGATGGGCGGCATGGATGGTTTAACCACGACACGGAAAATTAAATCGAATAGCAGCTTAAGTACTATTCCAATCGTTATTTGTACCGGTAACGATTCTGAAACAGATAAAGAAAATGCATTGGCTACAGGCGCAATGTCAGTATTGTCTAAGCCGCCATCAATTGAAGAATTAGATGCTATATTGACTAATTTAGAAGCGTCCATTCAAATTGAAGTACCGCAAGCGGAATCAATCGTTGCACCAGTGAATGATGATGAAATAACCTTAAAAGTAATGGCTGCAATAGAGCAGAATTTGGTACCCAAGCTTCAACAAGATATGCACGATACGGCGGAGCAAATGGTCACAAATCAAGTTGATAGCCTGATACCGAGCATTAGTGAACAAGTTTTATCTCAGTCAAAAACAGTGACGGAAGCATTAGCGCAACAAATTGCTACCGAGACCGCACAACAAGCCGTGCAAAGTAGTCTTGCAGGCATTGATATATCGACGCAAGTATCACAGACGTTATCATCAGAAGGTGTAGCATGGTTAAAGCATCAGCAACAAAAAATACACGAAGAATTGAGTGAAAATTTGCAACAGACAATTGTCAACGGTATTCAGCAAAACTTACAAACAGAGCTTGAGCCACGAGTCACCCCACTTGTTAGCGACCAAATTAATAAACACCTGGCACAACAGATGATCGATGATGAGCAAGTCATTAAGACATTGAGTAAAAAAGTATCTCGACTTAAAGGCATGGTTATTGTGCTTGGCATCATTGTTGTAGCGTTGGCGGTACTAACACTAGCGCCACAGCTCAATTTACTTTAAATGAAATAGTGTCTTTCGATGACAATATCCGAAGCCTTGCAATCTGCAAATGCGTTATTGCTTAACTCTGAAAGTCCCGAGATAGATAGTCAAATACTGCTATGCCATGTTTTGCATTGCCAAAAAACATATTTGCATACTTGGCCAGATAAAAAACTCAACGAGAGTGAACGTAATAACTTCAATGATCTTATCCAACAGCGAGTACAAGGTCATCCGATAGCACATTTAACAGAGCGGCACGGTTTTTGGTCCTTAGATCTGAATGTTAGCCCTGATACATTAATTCCTCGGCCAGATACTGAACTATTAGTATCGCTAGCTTTGGAATTATCACAGCCCAATATGTTAATCGCTGATTTGGGAACTGGAACCGGTGCCATTGCATTATCATTGGCAACAGAAATGCCAACGGCGACTTTCTTAGCAATGGACCTTTCCAAGAAAGCACTTGCAGTAGCTAAACAGAATATGGGCAGCCATCAGCTTAATAATGTAAATTTTTGGCAGGGCAGTTGGTTAACTGCCATTGCTGAGAACGCATTAGATATAGTGGTCAGCAATCCACCTTACATTGAACAGAATGACCCACATTTATCGCAAGGTGACGTGCGGTTTGAACCAATGTTAGCACTGGTATCGGGGATTGATGGCCTAGATGATATTCGCCAAATTATCGAACAGGCGCAATATTGTTTGAAACCATCAGGCTGGTTATTGATAGAACACGGTTATCAGCAGGCACAACAAGTGCAACAATTATTTTTAGAAGCAAACTTTACTAATGTCACCTCACAACAAGATTATGGTGGTAATGATCGGGTTGTATTGGGGCAATTACAACTATAATTCAAAGATACTGACTATTCAAAGTGTTTAGATTTTGCCTGAAAATGAGGCATTTTTTGCACGGAAAATGTGAGCATATATTAATATGAATATGTAATCAGTTGAATACAAAAATAACAACGTTTTCAGAAAAAGATAAATAGACTGGGTTTTATAAATGAAAGATGAACAGTTATTGCGCTATAGCCGCCAAATCTTATTACCCCAAATAGATATTGAAGGTCAGCAAAAATTACTGGATAGTCAGGTGCTGATTATCGGAATGGGAGGGCTTGGTTCGCCGGTAGCCATGTATCTTGCTGCAGCGGGGGTGGGGCAGTTAAGCTTAGTAGATGATGATGTTGTTGAAGTATCAAATTTGCAACGCCAAATTGTCCATACCGAACACGATCTTGGTCGAGCTAAAGTGGCGTCAGCAGTGGATAGTTTGCGGGCAATAAATAGTGCTATTCAGCTCAATGCAAAAACAACACGATTGAATAAACAGCAATTAATGCTTGAGGTTGAAGCAGCGGATGTAGTGGTGGATTGCAGTGATAATTTTGCCACTCGGTTTTTATTAAATGAAGTGACGCAACAATTGAAAACGCCATTAGTATCAGGCGCAGCCATTAGGTTTGAAGGGCAAGTGACAGTCTATGACTCGCGAAAACAGGGTAGTGCTTGCTACCAGTGTGTGTACCAAGATGAGGGTGAATTACAAGAAACCTGCTCTGAAACGGGGGTGTTATCACCATTGCTTGGTATCATTGGCAGTATGCAGGCTGTAGAGACGGTTAAATTAATAACAGATATTGGTGAAACATTGGCAGGCAGGCTGATGATTTTGGATGCACTCACCATGACATGGAATGAGATTAAATTACGCCAAGATAATAACTGCCCAGTATGTGAAAAATTTTAAGTAGATAAATTGAAAGTATGAATGAACAAATGAATAATAAGGTATTGGAACAGGCCGCTGAAATTGCATTGCAACAAGCGAGCATGCATGGTGCAAGTGCTAGTGAAGTGGGCGTCAACCAGAGTACAGGTTTGTCAGTAACAGTGCGAAAAGGTGATGTCGAAACTTTAGAATATAACAATGATAAAGGCTTGGCCGTCACCGTTTACTTTGGACAAAGCAAAGCCTCGGCAAGCACCTCCGACTTACGGCCAGAATCGATTGCAGATACAGTAAAAGCAGCCTGTGGCATAGCCAAACACACACAAGCGGATGACAGCTCGGGTTTAGCTGATGCAGCGCTAATGGCAATAGAATTCCCTGATTTATCGTTATACCACCCGTGGGATATTGATGCCGAGCAAGCTATTATTATTGCCACAGAATGTGAACAAGCGGGATTTGATATCGATCAGCAGATCAGTAATTCAGAAGGGGCAAACGTATCAAGCCATCAAGGTAGTAGGATCTATTCTAATAGTCATGGTTTCGTAGGCCGTACGGTCAGTACAAGACATAGTCTGTCATGCACCTTAATTGCCGATGATGATCGCGGAATGCAACGAGATTATTGGTATGACATGACGCGTGATGCTCAAGATCTACAGTCGGCAACGACAATTGGCCAGCAAGCAGCACACAATACAATAAGGCGATTGAATGCCAGAACAATGACAACAGGCAGCTATCCTGTTATTTTTGCGGCCGATGTAGCACCCTCATTATTTGGCAAGTTTATTGGCGCTATTCGTGGCGGCGCTCTATATCGGCAATCGACTTTTTTACTGGATCATTTAGGCAAACAAATATTTCCTGACTTTATCCACATACATGAGCAACCACTCTTGTTAAAAGCTATTGGCAGTAGTGCCTTTGATGCTGAGGGCGTCACAACGAAAGCCCGTGATATTGTCAGCGAAGGCGTGTTGCAAGCTTATGTATTAGACAGTTATTCAGCACGCAAATTGAAGATGGCGACCACTGCCAATTCGGGGGGCACCCACAATTTAACCATTGATGGTGGCGATCTGGATTTTGCAGCCTTACTCAAAGAAATGGGTACAGGTGTTTTGGTCACAGAGACAATGGGCATGGGTGTGAATATTGTGACCGGTGATTATTCACAGGGTGCAGCTGGTTTCTGGGTCGAAAATGGTGAGATTCAATATCCGATAGATGAATTTACGATTGCCAGCAATTTACGTGATATGTTTCTGGGCATTCAAGCGGTGGGTAATGATATTGAAAAACGTGGCAATACTCGAACAGGTTCTGTTTGGATCGATAAAATGACCGTGGCAGGCTAAAACCTATTTAGTCATAAACATTTTGGGCATTAGAAAACTAACCATATCAGCCGAGCCGGCTGATAGCTCTTGCCACGAATCTCGATGGAAGGCTAATTGAACATAACTACATGTTGCTAAATTATCGATAGCACAATCACCGACTAGATTACAAAAGTCTGTCAGAGCTGGATTATGTCCAATAATAACAACTTCTGATAGAGAATCATCGAGCTCACGACACCATTGTAATAAAACCTGGTAGTCAAATGTATAAAGCGCATCATCTAACTGCCATCCGAAATTATGATCAGTTAACTGCTGTTCAATATGCTCAATTGTTGATTGTGCTCGCACTGCTGTGCTGCAAAAGACATGATCAAAATGACAGCCAGCATTCATTATCTGAGTTGCCATGATTGAACATGATTTGACACCTCTTTGATTAAGTGGTCGATCACTATCTGCCAGTGAACGAGCAGTCCAGCTTGATTTAGCATGACGGAGAAGGTGTAGTTTTTTCATTGTTTGAAGTAGTGACTGGCCTTTTGATGGAATAATAAAAATACGATAAGCAATGTTATCGGAATTTTTATTAGTATGAGAAAGAATGAACCGGTGGATAGAAAAGAAAAAACAAGGCTGCCCAAGATACATATTATGGTGAGGCTTCTCCCTAATATCCGACCTTGTAGCATTAATATTCCTGCCAACACCAATATCGATGAAATAAGGTAAGACAGAATCATTTCAAACCACAGTGGCGCAGTGATCAGTCCGGCTTCATCATCCAAGGACATAAATTCTTTAAACATTTCATAGGATTCGGGATTGGTTAAAGTATATGTTTTCAGAGCGATCGAAAAAATAGAGATAAGAATAAAAAACCAAGAAATGATGGTGATAGAAATAGGTCTTTTATTATCCAAAGTAAATCACTCCCTTTATTTTATGGCGTAGCTTGACAAAGACCATCTGGTTTCATCAAGTGACAATGCTTGAATATGTAAAAAGGCTTAACCAAACAATTAACAACATCAATAGGGAGTAAAGTGCTGATTTTGACAGCCATATTCCAAATGATATTGTTGACCGCCATAATATTAATCCGGAGATTAAAAACAATAATGACCATAGAAGCCAAGGAAGGATAATTAATAAATCTTTTTCACCGCCACCAAAATTTAAATAATTCTCTGCAATTAAAAAGCCAATGACAGGTGACATTAAAAGAGGAAATAATAAGGTTATTATTCGTTTAGTGGTGGTCATATACATTGCTATATTCCATTATAGGGAGGATATGACAATTATATTTTCAATATCCTCGACTACTTTTTTCGATCAAATTGAGAATGTATCATTTTCAGCTATAAAATTAATAAATTTTTTGTCAGGCATTGGTTTAGCATACCAATAGCCTTGTCCATAGGCTACATCGTGTTCAATTAAAAAGTCTTTTTGAATTTCTGTTTCAATACCCTCACACAAGATATTATGGCCGGTAAGATTAATGGACTGGATTAACTTTTGTATATAGATACCGGTAGAACTTCCAGAGCAGATATCAGTTGTAAGCGTACGGTCTAATTTTATAATATGTGGAATATCGGATGCTAAAAGCTTCATTGATCCATATCCACTACCAAAATCATCAATAGCGATTTTTATGCCTAATTCTTTGAGACCTTTTAGGATCGTAAGCAAATATTCTCCCTGTTGCTCCGAGCAATAGGCCGTTTCGGTCACTTCGATAGTTAAATGTTTCGCAATATCAGGGATTTGGCGAACGTGGCTTGTTACAAAATCAACAAAGTCGAAATAAGACCAGTTTAAAATTGCAGGAGATAAGTTAAAACTAAAGCGAAATTCTGGAGAAATATGGTGTCGATATTCTTGGTAAAACATGATGAGCTTCATAAAGCTAAACTTAGTAAAATCAATAATATAGGAATTATTCTCGATAATAAGAATATATTCATATGTTTTAGACAGAGAGAGCCCGCTAGAAGAAAAACGTGCTAATGCTTCGGCTCCTATTAGTTTTCCTGTTTTAAGTTCAAACTGTGGCTGGTAAAACAAGGAAAAATCATGGTTTTTTACTGCTTCAATGACGGCACTTTCAGTATTTAGGTTATGGATTACATTTTTTTCTATCTCTTTGGTAAATCGCTGTATTCTCGAACTTAAAGGATCGGGCTCAGGGTAAAGTGCAGCCATGGTTGAAGACACAGTTAAGGGTTGTACTTGAATTAGGGTTTCGGTATCTTCGGGGTAAACCGTATATCCCGAATGAAGAACAAGTGGACGATGAGTAAATTTTAGTTTTTTAAGGGAGCCAGAAATTTTATGGATGGTTTCGAGTAGCTTTTTTTCACAAGCATCACCCCAAAGATGGATAACTACGCCATTGGTTGTATGGCCACAATATGCACTTTCTGGAAGAGAATTTGAAAAGGCATCGAGAATTTTTTGCCATAAAATAAAATGGCCTTCAGATCCTCCTTTTAATAAGCTAATTTCAGTATGATTTATAAAATTAACACAAAAAAGGGCTGGTTCTTTATTAAGGTTGCAATGCTTTATTAATAATTCACCACACTCAAAAAGTTTACTATGACTTGGGTAATTAGTCATAGAGTCATTACCGAGTGAATGATTCAATAGGCCTTCAATTTTTTCTAAAAATTGATTGTCATACTTTTTCTTTTTAGGAAAGGAAAACAGTTTCATATGTAATACTTCTTTCTCTAGCTATCAGTATGTGTGCTATGGAATAACAGGAAAAGAACTTTTTAAGTAACTAATCATTTTATCTTCAGGTAATGGTTTTGAGTAGAGATAGCCCTGTCCTAGCGAGACGCCATTTGAAATTAAAAATTCTCTTTGTTGAAGTGATTCAATGCCTTCGCAAAGAACCGTAAGGTGACTGATGTTTGCTGTATGAATAAGATTTCTTATATAGCTGACTTCCTCATCGCAATCACAAAACTCCACGGTAAGCTCTCTATCTAATTTAATGCACTTTGGTATATTGGAGGCAAGCAATTTTAATGCACCATAGCCACTGCCAAAATCATCAATGGATATTCTTACCCCTAAATCCTTCAGTTGGGAAAGGTTTGTTACTGCAATGTCACTAATAGCCTTATTGGTATAAGCACTTTCCGTAATTTCAATTGTCAAGTGAGAAGCTAAGTCAGGATGTTTATCAAGCTCTTTTTTGATCACCTCAACTAAATTAAATTTCGGCCATCTAAATATTGCGGGAGAGATATTGAATGACAATTGAAAGCTTGGTGAAAATAGTGTGTGATATGTAATAAAAAAGGCAACTAATTTATCAAAGGATTTTTCCGTAAACTCCGTTATGTAGCGGCCATTTTCAATCATACAGATGTAGTCATATGTTTTTGATAGGAGTAATCCATTGCCCTCCCAACGACATAATAGCTCTATGCCTATTAATTTATTCGTAATCAAATTATGTTGCGGTTGATAATAAAAAATAAAATCCCCGTTAATAATAGAAGTATTTAGTAGCTTCTCAGTACGGATATAATCACTAGAATCATCCAATAGTTGCTTTGTAAACCGGTTAGACTTCGACATCATAAGCTCAGGTGCGATGTCGGTGGATGCAAGAGCAGCAAACCGAGAAAGCGGTACGAAGTTTTCCAGACGACCAGTGTCCTCAGGATAAACGACATACCCCACTCGTGTTGCTAAAAATGGCGTTATACCTTGAGATAAGTCCAGCTCATCGAATTGGATGTTTTCCAGATGGAGAGAGAATTGTTCAATTGTATCGGCAAATTCTTCTACAATATTATCTCCCCAAGCATGAATAGCAACGCCAATCGAAGTTCGACCTAAATAGGCATTTTGTGGAAGCGTTTCTTCAATGCATTCTAAGATTTTTTTCCACAACAATAGGTTCTGAACTGCGCCCCCATATTGATAGGAACGCTCTATATTTAAAATCTGTACAACACAAAAAAAACCGGTTTCTTTACTACGATTTAGATAGTCAAACAACAGTCGCCCACATTGAATCATTTTATCCTGATTAGGAAAACCAGTACTTAAATCTATATCAGAATTTGAATTAAGTTTATCTTCAATTTCCAGGAGTTCTTTTATATTCTCACAATCAAACACACGTTTTTTCATAATGTTTTTAGGACTCAGGTATTAGTGTAAATATAAATAGAGTAGTAATATTTAAGGGTAAATTGCAGAGTATACACGTAATTGTAAAAATAGATTATTCATAAAAATTTAAGCGTAAATCAAAAAGTTAGCACTACCGATTTCAATATAAAAAGACTTAATTTATTAATAATTAGAGCTAGAGCTATTGATAAGGTGTTTTTATTATATCGGTAATCTCGGTGAGTTCACCAATAGCAAATAGTCGATGTAGGGTTTTACGAAGCTGTTTGGTTTTGTGCGGTACATGATGCCGTAATTGAGCGAGCTGTTCATTGAGGTCTATTTCTTGCTCAATTAAGGCCGATTTAATGGGTGCTAAAGTACAGTGAAAGAAATGATATTTCTCGCTGGCCAAAGCTCTATTGATAAACACTGATTTTTGGGTGGCAGAGCTGAATTCATAATCAGTAGCAAACTGCCAGCGCCCCATGTTGTCGTGATAGCAATATAAACCAAAACCAACGGAGTTATCGGAGGTATCAGCTAATTTGGTGATGAGCTCAGACAAGGGAGCAATTAAGGTAGACATTGCTTGCACCAAGCCTAGGTGTTCTCGGCCATGATTACTCCGTGATGTTGCAATTGCCTGCAATACACGCTTATTATCGTTATCCATGCCTAAGTAAAAAGGAATGGAGGTAAACTGCCGCACAAGTAGGGGCGCTAGAATTTTGGTTTCCTGGCTGGTCTGTAAATCAGCACCATTGATACTTAACTGTTCTTTGTTACGCTCCATATTATTAACGAAGAACTGATTCACACTTTCGGCACAAGCGGGAAGAATACGCTCCAAACCCAAATGCGTGGCTTGCTCCCAAAATTGTACATTTTTAACCAAAAAGGGCACAGCATCGAGCTTGGTTTTTTTGGCTTGGCTTTGCCAGCGAATGAAGTTGATGTGCACTCTAGTGCCAACTTTAATGTCTAAATTTTCAGGTAAATGCAGTGATAAGCCATTTTCTGATACGTCATTTGTGGTCACAGAGAATGATTGTTCTTCAAACTGTACTGAAATTTCTGTTCGAATATAAAAACGCTGGTTTTTACGTTCAATATAGTGCCGTAACGAGCTTGGATTGGGCATTGTGCCTGGCCAACGCATTTTATCCGACAAGTCTAATATTGAATAATCATCAGTTTCTTGTGATGAGCTGAGATGGCGGCATGCATAAGTGATATCGGAAAGCGTTGCCAATGTAGAAATAAATGTCAGACGATTGGTGGATGCCTGCATATAGTCGTCAATAGCATCATCAAGCATTTCTGTCAGATATTCCATATCATCATCATTTGAATTGCTCATTAATGAGCGAGCTTCCATTAATAGCACATAACCAGACTGTTGTTGGTTATGCCATGCTAACGCTTTTGCAATAAGGGCTTTATCATCACGGGGAATAACAATATTTTTCACACTGTTTTCATGCTGGTAAATGAAGATCAAGAAATCACGCTGTTCTTTTACCAGTTGTTTGATCGGCAATAATGAAAAATCAATATCGTGATCATCAGTTTGCAGAGTCTTTAATACTGTGTGAGCAGGTGGCGACAAGTTAAATACTCTTACAGGTTTTTCATTTGGCAGGCTAGTCAGCCAAAATAAAGGGCTGCTCATTGCGGCACAAAATAGCCGTAAATAGTAATGGCTAGCAAGATTAAATAGCTCGCCATCAAGATCTAAATGTTGAGGAGAATTATGCCGCTGAGACCAATCATCAAACCAGGTGGTAACATCAGTATTATCATAGCGATCGCGGATTAATATGGCAGAAGTTCGCCGAGAATCATGCTCAACTTTAAGTAATTTATAAGGAATATTATTGAGCAGCGATGCTTGTGTTTTATTGATAAATTCGGGGAAGCTGGCACTAATGGTCTCTCCTTGTACCAAGGTAGATGCAAGTTTTGAGGTGATTCGAATAGCGCTGGTTGTAATATCAATTGTAGTCGCATTATAGAGTACGTCTGCAATACGAATTTCGATAGGAGTAGTAAAAACAATACGAGGTTCTTTACGCTGCAATAAGCGATCGAAAATAATGGTTTGAGTCGTTGATTGCTGGGGTTTGCTTATCTCACCACTGGCTATTTTAGCATTGAGTGACTTAATGGCTTTTAATAATGCTTCATTAACGCCGATCGTATAACGACCATTAAACCGGTCGAGCAGTTGTTTTACTAGGAGATAGCCGCGATCATCTAAATAATGCGTTAAGCCACCAAATTCATAAGCTTGGCATTCACCGACTACGCGGCCTCGTAAATCAATGGCTTGCTTGCACGGTTTATTAAGTCGTTGAGATTCTAGCTGACGTAAAAATTGTTGGTTTTGGGTTTTTGTATGTGAACTATCAGCCATGATGATTATGCTTGTTTAATGTCACTTTCATCAGCTGTTTTAGCATGTATGCTCAAGGCGTGAATATCCTGTTCTAATAACGTTTTAGCTGCATCATAAACTAATCTGTGACGATTGATTAGTGATAACCCTACAAATATGTCACTCACTATGGTGACGGTGTAATGGCCACCGCCGGTATTACCAGCATGTCCAGCATGGAGCGCGCTATCATCCTGTATATTCAAATAGCTGGGGTTTAAGCCTGCAAGGACATGTTCCAGTTTGTTTCGGGTATCAGTCACGGAAATACTTTTTTGAATGGCTTGACGATTACTTTAGCGTAAACCCCAGCGTCAATATAAGGGTCTGCATCTGCCCACGTTTGTGCTGCAGCGAAGTCATTAAATTCAGCTACAACTAAACTACCGGTAAAACCCGCTTCACCAGGATCATCACTATCTATGGCAGGGTGAGGCCCCGCCAAAATCAATCGACCTTGTTGTTGTAACGCCGTTAAACGCATCAGGTGAGCAGGGCGGGTTTGTTTGCGTAGGCTTAAGCTATCAGCAATATCTTCACTAATAATGGCATATAACATTATTCGGTATCCTTGGATGTAGCAGGAGTTTCTTCAGCATATTGGGCAAGATAAATTGATTGGCCAACAATAAATATAATAGTCATTCCCAGTAAACCAAATAATTTGAAATTAACCCATGTCGCTTCCGAATAATTAAAAGCAACATAGAGATTAGCAAGGCCGGAGATAATAAAGAATAGGATCCAAGCAATATTGAGACGTGACCATATCGCATCAGGTAGTTGTATGTGCTCCGCCATCATACGTTCGAGTAATGTCTTGTTGGTAAACAATTGAGCACCCAAAAACCCCAATGCAAATAGCCAATTAACCGCGGTTGGTTTCCACTTAATAAAGTTTGGGTTTTGCAGCCAGAGAGTGGCGCCACCCAATATCAATACCAGCACTAAAGTGATTAAGTGCGATTTTTCAACTTTTCGTGTCAGTAGCCAAGTGATAGTAACTTGCAATATTGAAGCAACAATCATTACTGCAGTAGCAACATAAATGCCTTTGATATCATATTCTTGGCCATCCCATTGGTAAATGCCACCACCAAATTTATAGGCTATAAAAAATAGTACAATAGGTAAAAAATCAAAAAATAGTTTCATTGGGCAATCTTAGATTAACGTAATAGCAGGCATTTTAACGTAAAAGAGAGAGCCAAACTAGCGGAAAAATTAGCGCTCAAAGGGCAAGATGATAAGCTACTGTTTTAAACATTGAATCTGCCGTTCATCTTCATGCTGAAAGCCAGACTCCAACTAGCTTGGGCGATATATGACTTGTTATGACCTACATTCACATTCAACAGCATCGGATGGTTCGCTCACACCAGAAACATTAGTTGCGCGGGCGATCGATCAAAATGTAGACGTATTAGCACTGACAGACCATGATGGGACAGAAGGAATTAAAGCTGCAAAACAAGCAGCGATAGGGACCAGTTTAACGTTGATTTCCGGTGTGGAAATATCGGTGACATGGGCCAATAGTACAGTACATATATTAGGCCTAAATATTGACGCGGACCATGCCCGTTTGCAACGAGGTTTAACTGCTTTACGTGACTATCGCGTTGGGCGAGCAGAGGAAATTGCGCAGCGTTTGGATAAAGCAGGCATTTCAGGCGCTTTAGAAGGCGCTAAAAAATATGCATCTGAGATAATGTTGGGTCGCGTCCATTTTGCTAAGTTTTTGGTTGAAAAGGGTCATGCTAAAGATATTAATGCTGTATTTAAACGTTATTTGGTTCGAAATAAACCGGGCTATGTGCCGGGCAAATGGGCAAGGTTAGAAGATGCCATAACATGGATCAATGATGCTGGTGGCCGCGCTGTTATTGCCCATCCGGCACGATATCGACTAACGGCTACTAAACGTTGCAGATTAGTCACGGACTTTAAAGAATTGGGTGGCGTGGGGCTAGAAGTTATTTCTGGACGACAGCATCCTGAAGAGGTGAAAACACTGGCTCGGCTGGCCGAACAATTTGAGTTGTATTCATCATGCGGATCGGATTTTCATTCACCTGACAATAGTTGGGTAGAGTTAGGAAGATTGGCAGCAATGCCGGAATCGTGTGTGCCTATTTGGCAGGCTTTCTAGAGAAATAGGGCAGGCTATTCGCCGCCTACCCGTATAATTTCCGCGGTAGAATGAATTATTTGCGCCAGTAATTATTGGCTTCAGCAATAATTGCAAACTCAAGATTCACTAACTCAACAGCGCGCATGAGCATCATTGGATCATCCGCATAAATATCTCTTACAGCATGTTTTACTTTGCCGTCACGTTGGATAGTGCCCACTGTTTTTCTAACAATAGTAATCGCAAGCATGCGGCCTTCAAGTGGTGTGGCGGTAATAAGACTTGGCATATAGTCAGCAGATTTAACGGCATGTTCATCGGCAACTGAATAGCCTGACAACGTTAACATGGCGACAAGAGCAAGGAGGGGTAACAATTTTTTCATTTTTTAAATCCTTAATTATTGATTAAAAACAGAATGGGAATGACGCTATATAGTTTGTGCACGAATCATTCGTAATCTAATAGTTATCTAGTTATGTATACTATGTCAACTATATTTTTATAAGCGAACAAAAATGGGACCAATACTTCAAGATCAAATCTGTTATACGCTTTATTCGACATCGAATGTTATAACACAGGCCTACCGAGATCTACTCGCCCCTTTGGCATTAACCTACCCACAATTTGTGGTGATGATGGCCTTATGGCATCAAGATGGAGTTTCCGTGACCAAGCTGGCGGCAACCGTCGGCCTGAGCAAACCAACAATGACACCACTATTAAAGCGTTTAGCAATCTTGGAATACATCACGCGGGAATTTGATCCTGGTGATGAACGCCAAAAATGCATCGCACTCACAGGAAAAGGCCGTGCATTGGTCGCTGAAGGCGGTTATGTTGCTAAGCAAGCCTTATGTGCTACTGGATTAAGTGACCAAGAAGCTGAACAATTAATATCATTATGTTTGAAAATAAAAACGAATTTAGTCTAAATTTATGAGCCAATTTTTCCGCGTCCACCCCGATAACCCACAAAAACGGCTAATTTCACAAGCTTGTGAGATCATCCGGCGAGGTGGTTTAGTGGTATACCCTACCGATTCAGGCTATGCCCTTGGATGTCATATTGGCGATAAGGCCGCGATGGACAAGATCCGCCGAATTCGTCAATTGGACGATGATCATAACTTCACATTGGTCTGTCGAGACTTATCGGAGCTATCGACCTATGCCAAGGTCAATAATAGTGTTTATCGTGCAATCAAAGCTCATACCCCAGGAGCGTATACTTTTATCTTGCCAGCAACTAAAGAAGTGCCGCGACGATTACAACATGCCAAACGTAAAACAATAGGCTTACGTATTCCTGAAAATAATATTGCGCTGGAATTATTAGAAGAGCTCAATGAACCATTAATGAGTTCAACATTAATCCTGCCCGATGAAGATAGCCCGATGACCGATCCTGAACAAATCATGGATCGAATCGGTAAGCAAGTGGATTTGATTATTGATGGTGGTTATGGCGGCAATGAACCAACGACGGTTATTGAATATATTGATGATATGCCGGAAGTAATGCGAATGGGTCTAGGCGATTCATCGCCATTTGAGGCGTAATTATCAGATGTGGTGGTTAATAGGTTTCACGGTGCTCGTCTTAGTATTCGCGATTAGTGGCAACAAAGCATCACAAACGGATTGGGGCGGTAACCGTGTTAACTGGATTGATGGTTTAGTACGGTTGTTATGTCGTCATGTTCATCGCATGCCTGATACCGATATTCAACTACCCAAAACAGGTGCTGCAATTGTGGCGGCCAATCATGTATCAGGTCTTGATCCGTTCTTATTAATCGCTGCTAGCCGAAGACCATTACGGTTTTTAATTGCAAGGGAGCAATATGAGCGACCAATATTACATTGGTTATTTAAAGCGTCAGGTTGCATTCCTGTTGATCGTTCCGGCAAACCTGAATTAGCATTAAGACAAGCATTACGAGCCTTAGAAGAAGGTGAAGTCATTGCTTTATTCCCTCATGGCACCATTCATTTAGATTCTGACCCGCCAAAGAAATTAAAAGGTGGCGTGGCACGACTTGCTGCTTGGACACAAACACCTATTTTCCCAGTGA
This sequence comes from Methylophagaceae bacterium, assembly GCA_048595405.1. Classification (GTDB taxonomy): domain Bacteria; phylum Pseudomonadota; class Gammaproteobacteria; order Nitrosococcales; family Methylophagaceae. The sequence continues at coordinate 1,704 of JBJPGB010000033.1, read as the reverse complement.
GAATTGATGGTGTTGGTGGTGAGGGGCAAGAGGTATTGGCACCATTTATCCCCAGTCATATCACTTTAACACTGGGCGAAAAAATACACTGTCAGCAAGATGATTTTAAAGCATGTTTGGCAGCAATTTCTTTGGTAATTGAAAATACTCAGATGATAGATAAAAAATAAGCCCTTCCCCTCTAGTCTAAGGCGGAAAGGCCTATTTCAGTAGGAAAATTTAATTAGTATTTAGCACTGTCATCATCGTAAATAAGACCTTTTTCTTCAGCTTGTGCCTTGATAGAGCTGTAGATTTTACTATCAAATGAATCTTTAGCACCATCAAGTTCAGCGACTTTTTCATGTAAATAAGTATCACGTTTTTTAGCCAATACTTTCATTTCTTGTTCTAGGTCATTTCGCTCATTTTTTGCTTTGGCAATAAAAGATACTTGCTCTTCAGGTGCCATAGCTTGTATCGAAGCAGGTAATTCCTTTTCAGGAATGTCAGCCAGTTCAACTCGACCACTAGTGATAGCATCGACTAATTCATCATTACCTAAAAAATTAGCTTTACCACTTTTTGTGGCATTGAATGTAGCACGCCGAGCAAGTGATTCATCACTAGCTTCTTTATGTAGTTTGTTCGCGGCCTCGACTTTTAATGCCTGTTTTCGTTGAGCTTCTTCATTACCGTAATAAAGGCGAGTGTCATCTAATTTGGCAGATAATTCAGCCATCGTTTTATCAAATGGCGTGGCAATCGCAACGGCATTACCAGAAGATTCCACTTGAAAATAATCACCATTACCCAACCGAGCGACTTGTTGCCAGTTAGCAGTAGTTGCACTGTCTTGCCCTGCTTGAATGGAGTTAATGATAATGCCTTTTCGTTTTGCAACAATCATGGTATCTGGATATTTCACATCATTTTGATAATCCATATGTGCTGGTGCGTCACCGACAAGGAATACTACTTTGTAAGTTTGTTGGTCAGTGCTCCATGACATATTATTAACGGCATCATATAAACCTTGGTTAACACTTTCAGGCGTATCGCCACCACCATCAGCTTTAAAATCCATTAACGTGGCATACATAGAATCAAGATCATTGGATAAGGCAACAGTTTTAGTGACATAAGCATCACCACGATCACGGTAGGCGACAAGACCGATCTTAATATCAGGCGCAGTTTGTGCTGAGGCCATGGTGCTGGCAATAGACCAGATCTTTTCTTTGGCGGCATCAATCAATCCACTCATACTACCTGTGGTATCAAGCACAAATACCATTTCTATTTTAGGATGTTCATTGGCGATAGGAATCGTCACAACAGGAGGTTCAATAATGATAGGTCCTGTTTTAGTATTAGCTAATGCTTGCTGCACGGTTGGGAAAAAAGTCACAGTAACAGCGGTTGCGGCAAAAATGCTTAATGCAAGTAATTTAGTTTTCATAATAAAGTCCTCTATTGCTTGGTCGAAAGTTGGCGAACAGCTGTTTCAGCCGCGCGATATGAATGTTGAAAATTGTCATCATTATCAAAAGAAGTTGATTTGTTAAGTGCTGATTTTTTGATATTTTTCGGGATTATCACAAACAATGCTTGGCTCAGGAAAAAGCACCAGAGTGTTAAAAATAAGCTATTGGTGTGGCTAGCAACTAAAAAAGCAAAGGCGACACTGAAGCCATTTAATGCAAGATCGGTTAATGATGAAAT